>CAUJJP010000098.1 GCA_963205525.1 Pseudomonadota bacterium
TGGGTGAGGCAGGACGTGAAACCGTCCCTGCGGACGGTTTCTCGCCTGCCGAACGGCCTGAGCTCTGCGAAGGACTGGACGAGGCCGGAGGCCGACCCGCCCGAGCCGTGCAGGTGTCCGGCGTGATTGCGGCGCGCAGGCGCGCCTGAACTGAATTGAGGAGCAAGACATGGCAGATCCGATGCGCATCCGCGCCAAGGCAGAAGGCGACAAGGCGGTTGTCCGCGTGCTCATGAGCCACGAGATGGAAACCGGCCAGCGCAAGGACTCGGCGGGCAAGGTGATCCCGGCCTGGTTCATCCAGGACGTCACCGTGGCCCACAACGGCGCCACCGTGATGAGCGCCCAGTGGGGCCCGTCGGTGGCCAAGAACCCCTTCATGCAGGTCAACGTCAAGGGCGCGAAGGCGGGCGACAAGATCAGCATCAGCTGGGTCGACAACCGGGGCGACAAGCGCACCGACGAGGCCACCGTGTCCTGAGCCCCGCAATCCGGCCCCACAGGGCCCGAGCGACCAAGAACAAGGAGACACGATGAGACAAGCTCGCGCCTGGAGCGTGCTGGCCTTGCTGGCCCTGGCCGGCAGCGCCTTCGCGCAGGGCAAATCCACCGCCGACGGCATCGCCGAGTACCGCAAGATGCTGGAGGACGGCAACCCTGCCGAGCTGTACGAAGCCAAGGGCGAGGACTTGTGGAAGCAGCGGCGCGGGCCGAAGAATGCCTCGCTGGAGCGCTGCGACCTGGGCCTGGGCCCCGGGGTGGTGAAGGGCGCGTTCGTCGCCCTGCCGCGCTACTTCGCCGACACCGGCCGGGTGCAGGACCTGGAAGACCGGCTCGTGAGCTGCATGGAGAGCCTGCAGGGTCTGGACGGCGCCGAGATCCGCAAGACCGCCTTCGGGCGCGGCGAGATGGCCAACGTCACCGCGCTCGCGACCTGGGTTGCGTCGCTGTCGCGCGGCATGCGCTTCGAGCTGCCGCAGGGCCACGCCGCCGAGCGGCGCATGTACGAGCTGGGCAAGTACGCCTTCTACTACCAGGCCGGGCCTTACGATTTCTCCTGTGCCACCTGCCACGGCGTGGAAGGCAAGCGCATCCGCCTGCAGGACCTGCCCGAGCTGACCAGGAACCCGGGCGACGGCATCGGCTTTGCCGCCTGGCCGGCCTACCGCGTCAGCAACGGCCAGATGTGGAGCATGCAGCTGCGCCTGAACGACTGCTTCCGCCAGCAGCGCTTCCCGTATCCGGGATTCGCCTCGGAGGTGACGATCGCCCTGTCCACCTACATGGGCGTGAATGCCAAGGGCGCGGTGTCCATCGTGCCGGCGATCAAGCGCTGATCGGAGGCCGCAGCATATGAACAGCAGGATCACCCGCGCCATCGTGGGCGCCATCGGCCTCATCGGCACCCTCGTGTGGCTGGGCGGCTGCGCCAGCGGCAGCGGCTCCAGTGCCGACATCGACGCCCAGGTGCAGGCGATGATGAAGTCCTCGTTCCTCGATCAGGGCATCGCCAAGGTCGAGCGCCTGCAGCAGGACGCGGGCCAGAAGGCCTGCTCCGCACCCGAGGGCGTGGCCGAGGCGCAGGCCAGGCAGATCGAGGCCAACAACCTCGCCGGCATCCGCTGGCCCAGCGACGGCCAGTACTTCGGCGACTGGGTGGCGGGCGAGAAGCTGGCGCAGAACGGCCAGGGCATGGCCTGGAACAACAAGTCCGCCGCGCCCAAGGACAACGGTGGCAACTGCTACAACTGCCACCAGATCGACCACAAGGAGATCTCCTTCGGCACCATAGGGCCCAGCCTGTGGAACTACGGCAAGCTGCGCGGCGTGCGCGACGTGACCGACCCCAGGGTGGCCGAGATCATCCAGTACACCTGGGGCAAGATCTACAACAGCAAGGCCTACATCGCCTGCTCCAACATGCCCCGCTTCGGCCACATGGGCATCCTCGACGAGCAGCAGATGCGCAACCTGATGTCGCTCTTGCTGGACCCGCGCTCGCCGGTCAACCAGTGAGTGCACGCCGGGCGAGGCGGTCTGCCCGGCGCCTTCTTGGGAGCAAGCCGCGATGAGCCTGAGCAAGCGCGAATTCCTGCAGGTTCTGGCCGCCGGCAGCGCCGCCGGCATGGGGCTGGCGCGCTGGGCCGAGGCCGACGCCGCCAGCGCCGGCCAGGCGATGTACGACATCGCGCCGCTGGGGCGCGGCGCCGGCCACGTCAGCCTGCTGCACATGACCGACTGCCACGCGCAGCTGCTGCCGATCCGCTTTCGCGAGCCCAGCCTGAACCTGGGCCTGGGCGCCATGCGCGGCCAGATCCCGCACCTGGTGGGCGAGCATCTGCTGCAGCGCGCCGGCATCCCTCGCGGCACGCTGCAGGCGCATGCCTATACCTGTCTGGACTTTGAGGCGGCGTCGCGCCGCTACGGCAAGGTCGGCGGCTTCGCCCACCTGGCGACCCTGGTCAGACGGCTGAAGGACAGCCGCCCGGGCGCCCTGCTGCTGGACGGCGGCGACACCTGGCAGGGCAGCGCGACGGCGCTGTGGACGCGCGGGCAGGACATGGTCGAGGCCTGCAAAGCGCTGGGCGTGGACGTCATGACCGGCCACTGGGAGTTCACGCTCGGCATGCAGCGGGTGCAGCAGATCGTCGAGCAGGAGCTGCCGCGCGGCGCGCAGCCCATCGAGTTCCTGGCCCAGAACGTCAAGACCGCCGACTTCGGCGACCCGGTGTTCAAGCCCTACACCCTGCGCGAGATCAACGGCGTGAAGCTGGCCATCGTCGGCCAGGCCTTTCCCTACACGCCGATCGCCAACCCGCGTCACCTGGTCGCCGACTGGAGCTTCGGCATCCAGGACGACCAGCTGCAAATACAGGTCGACGAGGCGCGTGCCAAGGGCGCGCAGCTGGTGGTCGTGCTCAGCCACAACGGCATGGACGTGGATCTCAAGATGGCGTCGCGGCTGCGCGGGGTGGACGCCATCTTCGGCGGCCACACCCACGACGGCGTGCCGCTGGCGGTGCCGGTGGCCAACCCCGGTGGCACCACCCTGGTCACCAACGCCGGCAGCAACGGCAAGTTCCTCGGCGTGATGGACTTCGAGCTCAAGGGCGGACGGCTCGCGCGCTGGCAGTACAAGCTGCTGCCGGTGTTCGCCGAGCTGCTGCCGCCCGACCCGGCGATGCAGGCGCTGATCGACAAGATCCGCGCCCCCTACGCGCAGCGGCTCGCCGAGCCGCTGGCGGTGACCGACGGCCTGCTGTGGCGGCGCGGCAACTTCAACGGCAGCTGGGACCAGCTGATCTGCGACGCCCTGATCGAGGCGCAGGACGCGCAGATCGCCTTCTCGCCCGGCTTCCGCTGGGGCACCAGCCTGCTGCCCGGCGAGACCATCACGCGCGAGCTGCTGATGGACCAGCTCGCCACCACCTACAGCTGGGCGACGGTGACCGCGATGAGCGGGGCGACGATCAAAACCGTGCTCGAAGACGTGGCCGACAACCTGTTCAACCCCGACCCCTATTACCAGCAGGGTGGCGACATGGTGCGCGTCGGCGGCCTGAGCTACGCCTGCGAGCCCGGCGCCGCGATGGGCCGGCGCATCCACGACCTGCGGCTGGGCGGCAAACCCATCGATGCCGACAAGACCTACAAGGTCGCCGGCTGGGCCCCCGTGGCCGAGGACGCGGCCCGGGCCGGCAACAAGCTGGTCTGGGACGTGATCGAGCCCTGGTTGAAGTCCAGGCCACGGGTGCGGCCCGGCCCCCCCAATCTGCCACGCCTGATCGGGGTCGACGGCAATCCGGGGCTGCTGTGATGCCGGCGCGCCGACGCTCATGAAAGTCCAACCCGGCGCGCTGCTGTGGACGCCGAGCGCGGCGCAGCGGCAGGCAAGCACCCTGCACCACTTCCAGCAGTGGCTGCAGCAGCGCCACGGCAGCTCGTTTGCCGACTACGAGGCGCTGTGGCGCTGGTCGGTCGCCGACCTGGACCGCTTCTGGCGCGATGTGTGGGATTACTTCGAGGTCCAGGCCGACGGCGACCCGAGCGTCGTGCTGGCGCGCCGCGAGATGCCGGGCGCGCAGTGGTTCCCGAACGTGCGCCTGTCCTGGGCCGAGCACATGTTCCGCCACGCCAGCACCGAGCGCCCGGCGCTGCTGCTGCGGCGCGAGGGCACGCCGGTGCGCGCCGTCTCCTGGGCCGAGCTCGGCGCCCAGGTCGGCGCGCTGGCGGCCTGGATGCGCGCCCTGGGCATCCAGGCCGGCGACCGCGTCGCCTCCTACCAGCCCAGCCGCGCCCAGACCGTGGTGGCGCTGCTGGCCTGCGCCAGCATCGGCGCCGTCTGGTCGAGCTGCGCCCCCGACATGGGCGCGGCGGTGGTGCTGGACCGATTCCGCCAGATCGAGCCCAGGCTGCTGTTCGCCACCGACTTCAGCCGCTACGCCGGCAAGCGGGTGGACCGGCGCGAGACGGTGCAGGCCCTGATCGACGGCCTGCCCAGCCTGCGCGCCGTGGTCCACGTGCCGGACGAGGACGACGCCGATGCCGCCCCGCCCTGGCCGCGGGCGCTGCGCTGGGCCGATGCCATCGCCTGCCCGGCACCGCTGCGCTTCGAGCGGCTGCCCTTCGACCACCCGCTGTGGATCGTCTACTCCAGCGGCACCACCGGGCTGCCCAAGGCCATGGTGCACGGCCACGGCGGCGTCCTGCTCACCCACCTGAAGGCGCTCGCCCTGCACCACGACCTGCGCGCGGGCGACGTCATGATGTTTCTCGGCAGCCCGGGCTGGATCGTCTGGAACCTGCTCGTCGGCGGCCTGCTGATGGGCGCGAGCATCGTCCTCTTCGACGGCCACCCCGGCCATCCCGAGCCCGACGCCGCCTGGCGCTGCGCCGCCGAGCAGGGCGTGACCCTGATGGGCTGCGGCGCTGCCTTCCTGGTGCAGGCGATGAAGGACGGCCTGGAGCCCGGGCGCCGGCACGACCTGGGGGCGCTGCGCTGTCTGGTCTCGACCGGCTCGCCACTGCCCGAGGAGGCCTACGCCTGGGCCTACCGCGCGCTCAAGCCCGACCTCTGGCTGGCCTCGGTGAGCGGCGGCACCGACGTCGCCGCGGCCTTCGTCAGCGGCGCGGCCACGCTGCCGGTGCACGCCGGCGAGATCCAGTGCCGCGAGCTGGGGGTGGACGCGCAGGCCTTCGACCCCGAGGGCCGGCCGCTGGTGGACGAGGTCGGCGAGCTCGTCATCACCCAGCCCATGCCCTCGATGCCGCTCTTCTTCTGGGGCGACGCCGACGGCCGGCGCTACCGCGAGAGCTACTTCGACCTCTACCCCGGGGTCTGGCGCCACGGCGACTGGATGCGCCTGAGCGGGCGCGGCACGGCGGTGATCTACGGCCGCAGCGACGCCACCATCAACCGCCACGGCATCCGCATGGGCACGGCCGAGATCTACCGCGTGGTCGAGGACCTGCCCGAGATCGCCGACAGCCTGGTGGTCGACCTGGAGCACCTGGGCCGGCCGTCCTTCATGCCGCTGTTCGTCGTCCTGCGCCCGGGCGCGGTGCTGGACGAGGCGCTGCGCGCGCGCATCGGCGAGCGCATCGCGCACGACCTCTCGCGCCGCCACCTGCCGGACGACATCGTCGCCGTGCCGGCCATCCCGCGCACGCTCACCGGCAAGAAGATGGAGCTGCCGGTGCGCAAGCTGCTGCTGGGAGCGGCGCTGCCCACGGTGGCGAGCCCGGACGCGATGGCCAACCCCGAGAGCCTGGACGCTTTCGTCGCCTATGCCGCGGCGCGCAACAGCGGCCCGTGATGGCGGCTTCGGGTATGGTCGGCGCCTCCTGTTCCAGATCTGCCAGAACATGCCCTGCTACGCCATCGACGGCATCCTGCCGGTGGTCGACCCGACCGCCCACGTCCACCCGAGCGCGGTGCTGATCGGCGACGTGTTCGTCGGCCCCGACTGCTACGTCGGCCCCTGTGCCAGCCTGCGCGGCGACTTCGGCCGCATCGAGCTGCAGCGCGGCGCCAACGTGCAGGACGGCTGCGTGCTGCACAGCTTTCCCAACTGCGACACCGTGGTCGAGGAGAACGGCCACATCGGCCACTGCGCCGTGCTGCACGGCTGCATCGTGCGCCACGACGCCATGGTGGGCATGAACGCGGTGGTGATGGACCGCGCCGAGGTCGGCGCCCAGACCATCGTCGCCGCCTGCGCCTTCGTCGGCGCCGACACCGTGCTGCCGCCGCGCTCGCTGGTCGCCGGGGTCCCTGCCAAGGTGCGGCGCGAGCTCTCGGACGAGGAGATCGCGCGCAAGCTCGAGGGCACCCTGACCTACCAGGCGCTGGCGCGGCGCTGCCAGGCCTCGCTGCAGGAGGTGCAGCCGCAGACTCGTGTGGCGCCGGACCGGCGGCGCCTGAACCTGCCCGCGCTGCGCGCACCCACCGCGGGCGGGGCGCGCGGCCCTGGGGGCACTCTCAAGGAAACGCCGGGCCGTCCCAAGTTTCCTTGACCCCCGCGGGGGGGCGGGCTGGGCGCAGCCCGGCCCTGGGGGCCTCTCTCAAGGAAACGCCGGGCCGTCCCAAGTTTCCTTGACCCCCGCGGGGGGCGGGCTGGGCGCAGCCCGGCCCTGGGGGCCTCTCAAGGCCAGTCGGCGTAGCTGCCTGCCGCCAGCGGTTGCCCGGCTGCAGCCTGGGCCCGCGCCTGGCGGCGCCACTGGCCGGGTGCGCTGCCGGTCCAGCGGCGCAGGAAGCGGCTGAAGTGGCTGGCGCTGCCGAAACCCAGGTCCTGCGCCACCAGCTCCACCGCGAGGTCGGTGCCGGCCAGCAGGCTGCAGGCCTCGCGCAGCAGCCGCTGATGCAGCAGCTCCAGCGGCGGACGGCCGAGGGCGCGCACGCACAAGTCGTGCAAGCGGTCGGGCGAGATGCCGAGTTCGGCGGCGTAGCGCGCCAGTGGCCAGTGGCTGCGGAACTGCGCCTCCACCAGGTGGCGGAACTGCAGCAGGCGCTGCGGTGCGGGCAGGCCGGGTTCGGCGTCGTGCTCGCCGCTGCTCAGCCGCCACAGCAGCACCAGCACCAGGGTCAGGTGGGCGACCAGATAGGGCCGCGAGCTGCCCTGCGCGAGCCGGGACTCGACCTCCATCGCGTGCAGCGAACGCACCAGCTCCTGGCGCTGCAGCGGTTCGGTGTCGCCGGCACGCAGGCTGCGCAGGGCAACTGCGCGCAGCACCGCAGCGTCGCTGCGCTCGCCCAGCGCGCTGGCGAGCAAGGTGTCGGCCACGCCGACCCAGATGCCCGCGCTGCCCGCCTCCACGCGCAGCGTGTGGGCGCGGCCGGCGGGCAGCCAGACCACGTCGCCGGCACGCAGCCGCCACTCGTCTTCGCCGTGCCGCAGCGTGCCCTGGCCGCTGGCGAGGTGGATGACGCGCGCGAGCGCAGGCGCCGCCACCGCCGTCGCCAGCGACCACTGCCGCGGCTGCAGCGAGGACTCGAAGGCGGTGGCCAGCAGCTCCGGTGCCGCCGCGTCGACACGCCGTCGCGGCGCCGCTTGCGCAGCGCTTCGCCGGGCGGGCGGCGGCGCCGGGGCGCGCGCGCTCACGCGAGGTCGAAGCGGTCGGCCTCCATCACCTGGGTCCAGGCGGCGGCGAAGTCGCGCACGAACTTCTCGCGGCTGTCGTCCTGGGCGTAGACCTCGGCGCAGGCGCGCAGCACCGAGTTGGAGCCGAACACGAGGTCGACCCGGGTCGCCGTCCACCTGAGCTGGCCGGTGCGGCGCTCGCGCACCTCGTACAGGTTGGCGCCTGCCGGGTGCCAGCTGTAGGCCATGTCGGTGAGGTGGACGAAGAAGTCGGTGCTCAGGCTGCCGACGCGGTCGGTGAACACGCCGTGGCGGCTGCCGCCGTGGTTGGCGCCCAGCACCCGCAGACCGCCGACCAGCACCGTCATCTGCGGCGCGGTCAGGCCCATGAGCTGGGCGCGGTCGAGCAGCAGCTCCTCGGGCTGGACCACGAAGTCACGCGCCAGCCAGTTGCGGAATCCATCGGCCACCGGCTCCAGCACGGCGAAGGAGGCGGCGTCGGTCTGCGCCGCGCTGGCGTCGCCGCGGCCGGGGCTGAAGGGCAGGCTGATCTCCACGCCCGCGGCACGCGCCGCCTGCTCCACGCCCAGGTTGCCGGCGAGCACGATGAGATCGGCGACGCTGGCGCCGGCCTGGCGCGCGATCGGCTCCAGCACCATCAGCACCCGCTCCAGGCGCGCCGGCTCGTTGCCCGCCCAGTCCTTGAGCGGCGCGAGCCGGATGCGCGCGCCGTTGGCACCGCCGCGCTTGTCGGAGCCGCGGAAGGTGCGCGCGCTGTCCCAGGCGGTAGCCACGCGGTCGGCCACGCTCAGGCTGCTGGCGGCGATCAGCGCCTTCGCCGCCGCCACGTCCCAGCCGGTCGGGCCCTTGGGCACCGGGTCCTGCC
Organism: Pseudomonadota bacterium; assembly: GCA_963205525.1. The sequence goes on from CAUJJP010000098.1 coordinate 8,467, forward strand.
ACAGCAGGTCCTGCTGCGGCGCATCGGGGCCGATGTAGCGCGTTCGCGGACCGAGGTCGCGGTGCGTGAGCTTGAACCAGGCGCGCGCGAACACTTCCGAGAAATAGGCCTGGTCGGCGCGGAATCGCTCGGCGATCTTGCGGTAGGCGGGGTCGAAGCGCAGCGCCATGTCGGCGTCGGTCATGATGGGTTTGCAGCGGATCGTCGGGTCCTCCACGTCGACCGGCATGTCGGCCTCGTCGATGACGACCGGTTCCCACTGCCAGGCGCCGGCGGGCGACTTCTGCAGCCACCAGTCCAGCCCCAGCAGGAGCTTGAAGTAGCCGTCGTCCCATTTCGTGGGGTGGGTGGTCCAGGCGCCCTCGATGCCACTGGTGACGGTGTCGCGGCCGACGCCGCGGCTGGCGTGGTTGATCCAGCCCAGACCCTGCTCGTGCAGTTCGGCGGCCTCCGGGGCCGGACCCAGCCGGTCCGCGCTGCCGTTGCCGTGCGTCTTGCCCACCGTGTGACCGCCGGCGGTCAGCGCCACCGTCTCCTCGTCGTCCATTGCCATGCGGCCGAAGGTCACGCGCATGTCGCGCGCGGTCTTCAGCGGGTCAGGCTTGCCGTCCACGCCCTCGGGGTTGACGTAGATGAGGCCCATCATCACCGCCGCCAGCGGGTTGGCGAGGTCGCGCTCGCCGCTGTAGCGGCTCGCGGGGTTGTCGCTGGGCGCCAGCCACTGCTTCTCCGAGCCCCAGTAGATGTCCTTCTCCGGGTGCCAGATGTCCTCGCGGCCGAAGGAGAAGCCGTAGGTCCTCAGGCCCATGGACTCGTAGGCCACGGTGCCGGCGAGCACGATCAGGTCGGCCCAGCTGAGCTGGTTGCCGTACTTCTTCTTGATCGGCCACAGCAGCCGGCGCGCCTTGTCGAGGTTGGCGTTGTCGGGCCAGGAGTTCAGCGGCGCGAAACGCTGGTTGCCGGTGGCCGCGCCGCCGCGCCCGTCGGCGATGCGGTAGGTGCCGGCGGCGTGCCAGGCCATGCGTATCATGAGGCCGCCGTAATGGCCCCAGTCGGCCGGCCACCAGGGCTGGCTGGTCGTCATCAGCGTCGTCAGGTCGGCCTTCAGCGCCGCCACGTCGAGCTTCTTCACCTCCGCGCGGTAGTCGAACCCTGGGTCCAGCGGGTTCGTCTTGCGGTCGTGCTGGTGCAGGATGTCCAGGTTCAGCGCCTGCGGCCACCAGTCGGTGTTGGCCTGGGCGGCGGCGGTGTTGGCGCCGTGCATGACAGGGCACTTGCCTGCGGCTTGGGGGTCGGGGTGGTTCATGGGCAACTCCTCGTGCATGGGTGGCGGGGGTCCCGGCGACGCGACTCGGCGCCGGCCATGCAGGCACTGTAGGCGCTGCGCGCGCCCCCGGCCGTGGCTTGTGTCAATCGCCGCGATAGCCCGCCGGCGTGTCGACGCTCACGCGGCGGCGCGCGGCGGCGGTGCGGCCCGGGTCTCCAAGCCCGCCGCCGGCACCCCCGCTGGCGCCGCCGCGGCCTCGGTCGCGAGCTCCACGCGGTCGCGTCCGCCCTGCTTGGCGCGGTACAGCGCGGCATCGGCGCGCGCGATCAGGGCTTCGCGGCTTTCGCCGGGCAAGGCCTGCGCCAGGCCGTTGCTGGTGCTCACGCGCAGACTGGGGTCGATCTGGGGCAGGCGCAGGCTGCGCGTGGCCTCCAGCAGCCGCTGGGCGATGGCCTGTGCCTGCGCGAGCCCGGTGTCGGGACAGGTGACGACGAACTCCTCGCCGCCGATCCGGCCCAGGCGGTCGGCGCTGCGCAGCTGGCTTTGCCAGAGCCGGGTCGCGGCCTGCAGCACGGCGTCACCCGCGGCATGGCCCCAGCGGTCGTTCACGGCCTTGAAGTGGTCCAGGTCCAGCACCAGCAGCGACAGGCGCTGGGCGGCGGCACGGCCGATCTCGTGGTCGGCCATGGCTTCGATGGCACGCCGGCTGCTCACCCCGGTGAGCGGATCCGTCATCGCCAGCGCGCGCAGCGCGCGCGACTGCCGCCACTGCCGCCAGGCCAGGCTGCTGGCCAGCAGCAGCAGCAGACCACCGAGGGCAAGCGCCAGGTTCTGCCAGCGGCGCACGCTCTCCAGTGCCTGCAGCTGCTGGTGGCGCGCCTCGGCCTGGTCGCGCAGCTGGCGGTTTTCCAGTTCGCGCTGACGCACCTCGGACTCGTAGGCCAGCAGCCGGTTCTGCTCAACGCGCATCTTGCGCTGCAGCTCCATCTGCAACGCCGTGTAGCGCCGGTAGTCGGCGAGCGCCTGGGCGGCGTTGCCCAGCGCCTCCTCGCTGCTCGCCTTCGCCTCGTAGAGCTGCGCCAGGTGACGCTGGTTGCCGTCCTGGCGAATCAGCGGCAAGGCCTGCCGATAGCGGTCCAGCGCCAGCCGGTGCTGGCCGCTGCCGGCCAGCGCCTGGCCGCTCAACAGCAGCAGCAGGTTGCCCTGGGTCGCATCGTCCAGCGCATCGAAGCCGGCGCGCGCCTGCTCCAGGGTGGCGAGCGCGGCCCCCGCCTGGCCGCGCGCGATCTGGCTGCGCGCCAGGCCCATGCGTGCACGGTTCAGGCCGAAGCGGTTGTCGTGCTCCTCGGCCAGCTGGGTCGCGCGCTCGAAGACGGACGCCGCCTTGGCCGGGGCGCCGCTGTCGTTGTACAGGGTGCCGAGCTGGACCAGACCGGCCACCAGCCCGTCCCAGAACCGGCGCGCCTGCATGCGCTCGATCAGCGCCAGCAGCTCGCGCTCGGCCTGCTGCCAGTCGCCGATGCGCGCATAGGCGCTGGCCATGCGCAGCAGCAGGGCGTCGAAGTCCTGCGTCAGCCCGGCGGCGCGGAACTCCGAGCGGGCACGCTGCAGGTCCTGCAGGGCCAGCGCCTGCTCACCGAGGTTGGAGCGGATGCCGCCGCGTATGGTGAGCGCCTCCGCGAGCAGCTGGCGTTCGGCCGCCAGCGGCTCGACGAGCTTGAGCACCGCGTCCAGCTCGGCCAGGGCGCGCGTGGAGTCGTTGCCCAGGGTCAGGAAGTAGGCGCGGCAGATCAGCGCCCGCGCCTGCGCCGCCGCATCGGCCAGTTCCTGCGCGCGGCGCGCCGCATCCGCGGCGTAGGCCAGGGCCTCGGCCGGCTCCTTCCAGGGCAGGTTGATGCAGGACACCGCGCGCAGCCGCACCTCGCGCAGGCGGTCGCCGGCCGGCAGCAGGGCGCGCAGCCGGGCCAGATCGGCATCCGTCTGGGCGGCGCCGGCGTCCAGCGACTGCGGGCCGGTCAGCTGCAGATAGGCGGCGTCGAAAGCCGCCTGCGCCGTCGTGCCGGCGGACCCTGCGGACGCCGTGGACGCCGTGGACACGCCAGGCCCTGCGGACGCCACACGGGTCGAGGCCTGCGGGGCCGCCGCCGTCTCGCCCGCGAAACCGCCCAGCGCCAGTGCGGCGCTCAGCAGCAAGGTATTCGGGGTCGGACGCAGGCGGCGCATGGGACTTCAGGCTGCGCGGGCGAAGGGCTGGCGCGACCGCCGTCGCAGGTGCCGGCGCACCGGCACCCGCGACCGGCTTCACTTGCGCGCTGCGATCGCCTTCTCGGCGGCGTCCACCAGGCCGGCGCCGATCTGGCCCTTCCACTTGTCGAACACCGGCCGCGTGGCCTTGACGAAGGCCTCGCGCTCGGCCGGGCTGAGCTGGGTGATGGTCACGCCCAGGCCCGCGATCTCCTTGAGCAGCGGCTTGTCGGCCTCGTCCAGGCCCTTGCGCGCGATCGCCACTTCCTGCGCGCCGGCGTCGACCGCGGCCTGGCGCACGATGGCCTGGTCGGCCGGCGTCCAGCTCGCCCAGACCTCCTTGTTGACGACGAAGATCAGCGGGTCGGCGACGTAGCCCCACATCGTCACGTGCTTCTGCCCCACCGTGTGCAGCTTGGCGGCGGTGAAGATGGACATCGGGTTCTCCTGCCCGTCCACCGCCCCGCTGGCCAGCGCCGGCTGGGCGTCGGCCCAGCTCATCTGGGTCGGGTTCGCGCCCAGGGCGGTGAAGGTGTCCAGGAACAGCGGCGAGCCGACGACGCGGATCTTCATGCCCTTCATGTCCTCGGGCGAGTGGATGGGCTTCTTGCTGTTGGTGATCTCGCGGTAGCCGTTCTCGCCCCAGGCCAGCGGCACCGCGCCCGCCTTGTCGACGTCGGCAAAGATCTGCTTGCCCACCTCGCCGTGGGTGAGGGCGTCGATCGCCTTGTAGTCGGGCATCAGGAAGGGCAGCGAGAACAGGTTGAGCTGCTTGATCTGCGGCGACCAGTTGATGGTGGAGCCGATGGCGAGGTCGATCACGCCCTGGCGGATGGCGGTGAATTCGCGCGTCTGGTCGCCCTGCACCAGCGACACGCCGGGGTAGAGCTTGATGTTGATCCGGCCCTGGCTGCGTTCCTTCACCAGGTTGGCCCAGATCTCGCCGCCCTTGCCCCAGGGGAAGGCGGTGCCGACCACCAGGCTCATCTTGTACTCGGCCTTGTAGCCCGCAGGCAGCGCTGCCTGCGCCTGGGCACCGGCGGTGGCGGCCAGCGCCAGCGCCGAGAGCGAGAACTTCAGAATGGAACGCACTTGCATCATCGGTCTCCTCGTCGAGAAAGGGGCGTCGTGTGGCCCCGGATCAGCAAACTCGCCAGACCATGCAGCCCGGCTCAATAGCCCAGTTTGCGCGGCAGCCACAGGGCCAGCTCGGGCCAGACGATGACCGCCACCATGACCATGAACATGGCCAGCAGCAGCCAGCCTATCCAGCGCACGGTCTCCTCCATGCGCACGCCGGCAATGCGGCAGGACACCATCAGGTTGACCGCCAGCGGCGGCGTGAACTGGCCCAGCGCCACCTTCAGCGTCAGCAGCACGCCGAACCATACCGGGTCCCAGCGGTAGTGCTCGACGATGGGCATCAGCAGCGGCACGAAGATGAGGAAGATCGAGACCCCGTCGAGGAACATGCCGACCACGATCAGCATCAGGATGAGCAGCGACAGCACGCCGTACTCGCCCAGCCCCGAGTTGACGATCGCGTGCGTCACCGGGTCGATCAGCCCCAGCGTCGACAGCGACCAGGCGAAGATGCCGGCCAGCGCGACCACGATCAGGATCACCGCCGACAGCTCGCCCGACTCGCGCAGGATGGCGTAGAGGTCGCGCCAGCCTATCGTGCGGTGCACCGCCATGCCGACGAACAGGCCGTAGAACACCGCCACCACCGCCGCCTCGGTGGGCGTGAACCAGCCCGCGCGCATGCCGCCGAGGATGAGCACGGGGGCGAACAGGCCCCAGCTCGCCTGGCGCAGGCTGGACCAAAACGGCGGCCGCGGCAGCGCCGCCTCCGCCGCCCCCATGCCGTGGCGGCGCGCCAGCCAGACCGTGGGCACGATGAGGGCGATGCCGGCCAGCACGCCCGGCACCATGCCGGCGGCGAACAGCGCCGGCACCGAGGCCCCCGACACCAGCACCGAGTAGACGATGAAGGCGACGCTGGGCGGGATCAGGATGTCGGTGGCGGCGGCGGCGCCGACCACGCTGGCCGAGAACGCCGCCGGGTAGCCGGCGCGCGCCATCGCCGCGATCATCACCCCGCCCACCGCCGCCGCGTTCGCGGGCCCGGAGCCCGAGATGCCGCCGAGGAACATCGCGACCACGATCGCCACCAGCGGCAGCATGCCGGGGCCGCGGCCGACGATGGCGACCGCGAAGTTCACCAGCCGCAGCGCGACCCCCGAGCGGTCGAAGATCGACCCGACCAGCACGAACATCGGCACCGCCAGCAGCGGGTACTTGCCCAGGCCGGCGTAGAAGTTCTGCGGCACCGCGAGCAGCCCGAACCACTGGGTGTCGGCGTTCGCCAGCGCGATCGCCACCGCACCGGCGATGCCCAGCGCGGCGCCTATCGGCACCCCCAGCAGCATGAGGGCGATGAAGGCCACGAACAGCAGGGTGCCGATCATCGACGTCCGCCTGGCCGGCCCTCAGCGCCCTCAGCGCCCTCGCCGCGCTCAGCGCCCTCAGCGCCCTCAGCGCCCTCAGCGCCCGCACGCCCCTCGCGGCCGCGGCGGACGAACAGGCCGAGCGCGCGCCCGGCGATCGCTACCGACAGGATGGGCAGCCAGATCGAGTACCACCACTGCGGCACGCCGATGCCGGGCGAGGTCTCCTCCCAGCGGATGTGGTCCCAGACCATGCGCGCGCTCAGCACCGCGATGAGGGCGAACAGCAGCGCCACCATCAGCGCGCCGAAGCGCGCCAGCGCACGCTGGCGCGGCGCCGGTCCGCGGTCGGCGAAGGCCTCGATGCGGATGTGGCGGTTGCGCGCCATCGCCGCCGAGCCCGCCACCAGCGCGAGCACGATCATCAGGAAGACCGAGATCTCCTCGGTCCAGGCGAAGGACTGGTTGGTCAGGTAGCGCACCAGCACGTTGGCGAAGGTGATGAGCGCCAGCGCGCCCATCACGAGCACGGTCAGCCAGTCCTCGATCGCCAGCGGCACGCGCACCGGCTCCTCGGGGGCATCGGGCTCGGGTGGAAGTTCGGCCGACGAGGACATGGGTGCTGCGGCCTCAATCCAGCGCCGCGCGCGCGGCGGCGACGATGTCGGCAGCGCCTATGCGCGACTGCGCTTCGAGCACCGGCGCATAGCCCACCGGGATGCGCGGCGCGCCCAGGCGCCGGACCCGGCAGCCCAGGGCCTCGGCGGCGCTGGCGGCGATCTCGGCGCCGAAGCCCGCGGCCTGCACCGCCTCGTGCACCACCAGCAGGCGGCCCGTGCGCGCGCAGGATGCGAACACCGTCTCGCGATCCCAGGGCCAGAGCGTGGCGAGGTCGATCAGCTCGACCGTGATGCCTTGCGCGGCGAGTGTCTCGCAGGCCTCGGCGCAGGCCAGCAGCTGGCGGCTCCAGCTCACCAGGGTGAGGTCGGCACCGCTGCGCAGCACGCGCGCGCGGCCCAGGGCAGCGGTCCGCCCGAGGTCGACCTCGCCCTGCAGGCCCCACAGGGTCTTGTGCTCCAGGTAGACCACCGGGTCGCCGCAGGCCAGCGCGGCGCGCAGCAGGTCGTGGTTGTCCTGCGGCGTGGCGGGCGCCACCACGACGATGCCCGGCAGATGGGCGAACCAGGCCTCCAGGCTCTGCGAATGCTGCGCCGCCGAGGCGTCCCAGATCCCGCTGGGCATGCGCAGCACCAGCGGCACCCGGCCCTGGCCGCCGAACATGTAGCGGTTCTTCGCCGCCTGGTTGACCAGCTCGTCCATGCCGCACAGGGCGAAGTCGACGACGCGCATCTCGACCACCGGGCGCAGCCCGGCGAGCGCCATGCCGACCCCGGCGCCGAGGATGGCGGCCTCGCTGATCGGGGTGTCTATCACCCGCTCGGCGCCGAAGCGCTCCTGCAGCCCGCGGTACTGGCCGAAGATGCCGCCGCGGCCCACGTCCTCGCCCAGCACCACCACCCGCGGGTCGGCCGCCATCTCCTGCGCCAGCGCCGCCGCGCCGGCTTCGGCGTAGTTCAGGGTCGACGTCCCTGCCGACGCGGCCGCGTTCATAAGATCACCTTCGCCCCCGAAGGGCTTCGGTATGAGCGCTTGGGAGCGGCCCGGCGCGCTCATAAGATCACCTTCGCCCCCGAAGGGCTTCGGTATGAGCGCTTGGGAGCGGCCCGGCGCGCTCATCGCCACACCCCCTCGCCGGTGGTTTGCACGTCGGTATAGGCCGCGGCCGGCGCAGGCCAGGGCGCGGCCTCGGCGGCGGCGAGCGCGGCGGCGACCTCGGCGGCGGCCGCGGCGTCGATCGCATCCAGCTGCGCTGCCTGCGCACCCGGCAGGGCCAGGAAGGCGGCGCGTGCGCGCGCGATGGGGTCGGTCTGCAGCGCCTGCGCCAGCTCGGCCGGGTCGCGGTAGGCCGCCGGGTCGACCGAGACGTGGCCCTTCACGCGGTAGGTCAGGGCGTGCAGCAGACGCGGCCCGGCGCCGGCCCGCAGCTGCGCCACGAGCTCGCCGGCGGCGGCGTGCACGGCCTGCACGTCGTTGCCGTCGACCTGCAGCGACGCGATGTCCAGCGCCGCCGCGCGCGCCGCCGCGCCGTCGCCCGCGGTCATCGGGCCGCTGGCGGTGGTGGCGCTCCAGCGGTTGTCCTCGCACACGAAGAGCACCGGCAGCGCGTACACGCGGGCCCAGTTCAGCGCCTCCAGGAAGGGGCCGCGGTTGATCGCGCCGTCGCCGAAGAAGCAGGCCGTGATCGCGTCGCGCCTTTGCAGCTTGAGCGCGTGCGCGGCGCCGACCGCGATCGGCAGCCCGGCACCGACGACGCCATTGGCGCCCAGCATGCCGACCGAGAAATCGGCGATGTGCATCGAGCCGCCCTTGCCGCCGTTGCAGCCGCTGGCCTTGCCGAACAGCTCGGCCATCATGGGGGCCATGGCGGCGCCCTTGGCCAGGGTGTGGCCGTGGCCGCGGTGGGTGGAGGTGAGGTAGTCCTCGCGCCGCAGCCAGGCGCAGACGCCGGCCGGCACCGCCTCCTGGCCGGTGGACAGGTGCAGCGGCCCGCGCACCTTGGCGCTGCCGTCGGCGGCCTGGCCGTAGGCGCTGACGCCGCCCTGGCTCGCCGCCTCGGCGGCGTTCTCGAAGGCGCGGATGCGCGCCATCGTGCGGTACAGCGCCGCCAGACTGTCCTGTTCCTGCCTCAATCCTGCTCCCGGCGCTGCCCTGGCGATGAAGCGGCGGATTGTAGGAGCCGGCCTAGGCTGCTTTCGGCGCGCCGCCCATGCCCAGGTAGGCCGCCTGCACGGCGGGGTCGCCCAGCAGCTGCGCCGCCGCGCCCTGGCCGGCGACGCGGCCGTTCTCCAGCAGGTAGCCGCGGTCGGCGATCGCCAGGCTGCGCCTGGCGTTCTGCTCGACCAGCAAGATGGCGACCCCGCTGCCCTTGACCCGCTGCAGGGCGCGGAAGAGCTCGGCGCACATCAGCGGCGACAGGCCGAGCGAGGGCTCGTCCAGCAGCAGCAGGCGCGGCGCGGACATCAGCGCGCGGCCGATCGCCACCATTTGCTGCTCGCCGCCGCTCATGGTGCGCGCGGTCTGCCCCAGGCGTTCGGCCAGGCGCGGGAAGAGCGCCAGCGTGCGCTCCAGGTTGTGCGCCTCGGCGGCGCGCGCGCGCCGCGGGTAGGCGCCGAGCTGCAGGTTCTCGCGCACCGTGAGCTCGCCGAAGATGCCGCGCCCCTCGGGCACGAGGGCGATCCCGGCCTCCACCCGCAGCCGCGCCGGCAGCGCCTGCAAGGCTTGCTCGCCGAGCCGGATGCGGGTGCCCGCGGGCGTGGGCAGCAGCCCGGCGACGGCCTTCAGCAGCGTCGTCTTGCCGGCCCCGTTGGCGCCCAGCATCACCACCAGCTCGCCCTCGCCGACCGTCAGCGCCACCCGGTCCAGCGCCTGGTGCAGCCCGTAGGCCGCGGACAGGTCCTGCACCTCAAACATCGCCGCGGGCCTCCTCGTCGTCGCCCAGGTAGGCCTGGACGACCAGGCGCTCGGCCAGCACCGCCGCCGGTGCGCCCTCGGCGATCTTGGCGCCGGAGTTCATGACCACGCAGCGGTCGCACAGCGAGCGGATCGCGTCCATCACGTGCTCGACCATCAGCACCGTGATCCCGGCCGCGCGCAGCGCGCGGATCAGCGCCACCCCCTCCAGCAGCTCCGCCGGATTCAGCCCGGCCAGCCATTCGTCCAGCAGCAGCAGCCGCGGCTGCAGCGCCAGCGCCCGCGCCAGCTCCAGACGCTTCTGGTCGATGTAGGTGAGCTGGCTGGCGGCCTGCGCCTCGCGTCCGGCCAGCCCCACCTGCGCCAGCAGGGCGCCGGGATCGCCGCGGTGGTCGCCGCGGCCGAACATCAGCCCGGCCTGCACGTTCTCGCGCACCGTCATGCGCTGGAACACGCGCACCAGCTGGAAGCTGCGCGCGATGCCCGCACGCGCGATGCGGTGCGCGGGCGCTCCGGCGAGCTCGCGGCCCTCGAAGCGCACCGACCCGCAGTCGGGCCGCAGCGCACCGCTGATGAGGTTCAGCGCCGTGGTCTTGCCCGAGCCGTTGGGGCCGAGCAGGCCCACGATCTCGCCGGCGCCGACCTCGAAGCTCAGCGCGTCCACCGCGCGCAGCCCGCCGAAGGCGCGGCCCAGGCCCTGCACCTGCAGAAGCGGCGAGCCCGTCATCGTTCGCCTCCGGCGCGGCGCCCGCGCGCCAGCAGCAGACCCAGCACACCGCGCGGCAGGGCATAGACGATGAACAGGAAGACCACGCCGAGCACGATGGAGAAGTGGTTGGGGAAGTACTTGACCAGGGTCTCGAACAGCAGCACCAGCGGCACCACCCCGAGCACCGGGCCCCAGAAGCGCGCGGTGCCGCCGAGCAGCGCCATGATCACGACCTGGAACGAGACGATGGCGTTGAAGGCGATCGCCGGATCGATGTAGGTCCAGCGCGGCGCCACGATCGCCCCGGCCAGCACCATGAAAACCGAGGTGCCGGTGAAGGCGATCAGCTTGGCGCGCGTGGTGTCGATGCCGCAGTGCCGGGCGGCCTGCTCGTCCTCGCCGATCAGGCGCAGCGCGAAGCCCAGCCGCGAGCGCGCCAGCCACCAGCCAAAGCCCATCACGAGCGCCAGCAGCGCGAGCATCTGGCCGTAGATGAATCCCGGCGAGGCGGCGTCGACGAACACATAGCGCCCCACCGAGCCGGCGATCTTGCTCTCGTACCAGTTGACGACCTGGCGCAGCAGCTCGGTCATGCCGAAGGTAAAGATCACGAAGTAGGTGCCCGACAGGCGCAGCGTGACCAGCCCCACCAGCAGCGAGAGCACGGCGCCGATGGCGGCCGCCGCCAGCAGCACCAGCGGCCAGGACAGCTGCTCGCCCAGCACCGCCACCGTGTAGGAGCCGACACCAAAGAAGGCCACCGTGGCCAGCGAGATGTAGCCGGTGGCGCCGCAGAACAGGCCCCAGGCGGTGGCCAGCACGGCGTACAGCAGCAGGTTGATGAGCAGCGCGGTGGTGTAGTCGTTGCCCAGCGCGGGGGCAAAGCCCAGCAGCACGAAGACGGCGGCGACCGCTGCGCCGGCCCACATTTGGCGCGCGCTCACCGCTGGACCTTTCCGAACAGCCCGGCCGGCTTGAACAGCAGCACGGCGAGGAAGAGGGCGTAGTTGGCCGCCAGCGTCAGCCCGGGGTCGACGAAGGTGCCGACCAGGCTCTCCACCAGGCCCAGCATCAGCGCCGCGACCACCGCACCCGCCATGTTGCCTATGCCACCCATGATGACCACGATCAGCGCCTTCATGGTGAAGACCACGCCCATGGACGCGTTGAAGGTGAGGAACATGCTC
>CAUJJP010000099.1 GCA_963205525.1 Pseudomonadota bacterium
TCGGTGGTGGTGCAGAAGATGTCCGCGAGGTCGTGGCGCACGTGGCGCTTGTCGGTGACGCGGGTCAGGCCGCCGGTGCCCGGCAGCACGCCCAGCAGCGGCACCTCGGGCAGGCTGACGGCGCTGGATCGGTCGTCGACGAGGACGATCTCGTCGCAGGCCAGGGCCAGCTCGTAGCCGCCGCCGGCGCAGGCGCCGTTGACCGCGGCGAGGAACTTCAGCCCGCCGTGGGCCGAGGAGTCCTCCAGGCCGTTGCGGGTCTCGTTCGTGAACTTGCAGAAGTTCACCTTCCAGGCGTGGCTGCTGACGCCGAGCATGAAGATGTTGGCGCCCGAGCAGAACACCTTGTCCTTGCCGCTGGTGACGATCACCGCGCGCACCTCGGGGTGCTCGAAGCGGATGCGGTTCACGGCGTCGTGCAGCTCGATGTCGACCCCCAGGTCGTAGCTGTTGAGCTTGAGCTTGTAGCCCGGGCGCAGGCCGGCGTTCTCGTCGAAGTCGGCCACCAGGGTGGCCAGCTCGCCTTCGAACTTGAGGCTCCAGTGCCGGTAGCGGCTGGGGTCGGTCTGGTAGTCGACGCGGGTGGGCTGGCTCAAGGCGCTCTCCTGGCGTGCACGGGCGTGCGTGGATGATCAGGCTCGGATGCTATGCATCATAGTGCCAGTTACGAGAATGGTCAAGCAGTATGCTGCATGTTCATCCGGTGCCCACGATGCGCCGCGCGATCTGGCGCAGCAACTCGAAGGTCTCGGCCAGCGGCTGGGCGCTGGTGTCCAGCCGGTACTCGGCCTTGGAGTAGAAGGCGGCGCGGCCGGCCAGGATGCCCCTGAGGTCTTCCAGCGCCTCCTTGCTCGCCGCCATCGGCCGCAGGTCGCCCTGCGCCGCCACCCGCCGCAGGTGGTCCTCGGCCTGCGCCTGCAGCCAGATCGTCGTGCAGTGGGTGAGCAGCTGGTTGAAGGTGGCGGGGTCCGAGACCACGCCGCCGGGGGTGGCGATCACCGCCTCCGGGTAGATCTGGATCGCCTCCTCGAGCGCGCGGCGCTCGTAGCGGCGGTAGGCGTTCTGGCCGTACAGGCCCTGGATCTCGCCGATCGAGCAGCCGGCGAACTGCTCGATCTCGTGGCTGAGTTCGACGAAGGGGTAGCCCAGTTCCTCGGCCAGCATCTGCCCCAGCGTCGACTTGCCGGCGCCGCGCAGGCCGATCAGCGCCAGCCGCGTGCGCCTGGTTGCCGGCCCGGGGTTGCCGGCCGCGCCCATGCCCAGCATCTCGCCTACCGCCACCCGCACGCGGCGCAGGGTGTCCTCGTCGCGCTTCTCCAGCAGTTCGCGCAGCAGCAGCCACTCCGGGCTGGAGGTGGTGAGGTCGCCGGTCAGCTCGGCGAGCGGGCAGTGCAGGGCCTGCGCCACCTGCAGCAGGATCAGGATGGAGGCGTTGCCGACCCCGTACTCCAGATTTGCAAGGTGGCGCTCGGAGACGTCTGCGGCGGCCGACAAGGCCTTGCGTGTCATGCCGCGGCGCGCGCGCAGGGCGCGCACGCGCTCGCCCAGTGCGACCAGGAAGGGGTTCTTGTCCTCCACGGTCGGGCCTTCGCCGAGCGCTGGATCTGGGGAATACCCGGGTGCAGGCAGTATCGTGCTTGACATGGCGATCGGGTGATCCATAAAGTGCCGCAGGCACGATACTGCATGATGTGAAGGTCGACAAGCCGGAACCCGGCTGAAGTCGAGTGTCACGACGCAGCTCACGAAGCACGTGCAGCCCACCCCGCCAACGCCACAGGAGGACCGATGTCGACGCCGACCGAGTTCCGTGCCCGCATCGCCGAGCTGACCGCGCAGCTGGCTTCACACCTGGCCGGGCGGCCGCTGGACGCAGCGCTCAACGCCTGGCTGAACGCCGAGCACGGCGCACACAGCGCCAGCTACCGCGCCCTGCGTGCCGACTGCGAGGCCGGGGTGGCCGCCGGCTGGCTGTGCGACCGCGAAGGTGGCGGCATCCGCTATGGGCGCATCTTCAAGCCCGCCGCGGATCTCGCCGGCTTCTCGGTCGACGTGGTCGACATGTGCGACATCGCCGGCCCCCACCACAGCCACCCCGAGGGCGAGATCGACCTCATCATGCCGATGGATCCCGGCGCCACCTTCGACGGCCGCCCGGCCGGCTGGCTGGTCTGCCCGCCGGGCAGCGCGCACCGGCCCACAGTGGCCGGCGGCCGCGCCCTGGTGCTGTACCTGCTGCCGAACGGCCGCATTGATTTCACGCGCTGAATCCGGCCCCGCGGGCACGCAGAATCGGCGACTCGCGTCACGGCGCTGAACACCTTGGAGACCGACATGGACATCCCGGCCGACGTCGCCCCGCCCGGCGAACTTTTCAACTTCGCCCAGCACCTGCTGCAGGTCAACGCGGCGCGCGCCGATCGCCCGGCCTTCATCGACGACCACGGCGTGCTGAGCTACGGCGAACTGGACCGGCGCGTGCGCGCGGTGGCCTGCGGTCTGCGCGCGGCCGGCATCAAGCGCGAGGAGCGCGTGCTGCTGCTGATGCTGGACTGCAAGGACTGGCCGGTGGCCTTCCTGGGCGCCATCTACGCCGGCGTGGTGCCGGTGGCGGTGAACACCTTGCTCACCGCCGACGACTACGCCTACATGCTGGAGCACTCGCGCGCGCAGGCGGTGCTGGTCTCCGGCGCCCTGCTGCCGACCCTGAACGCGGCGCTGGTGAAGGCCGACCACGAGGTGCAGCGCGTCGTCGTCTCGCGTCCGGTGGCGCCGCTGCATCCGTCGGAAGTCGATCTCGAGGTCTTCATCGCGGCCCAGGTGCCGCTGCTCAAGCCGGCCAGCACGCACGGCGACGACCCGGCGTTCTGGCTCTATTCATCCGGCTCCACCGGCCGACCCAAAGGAACGGTGCATTCGCAGGCCAACCCCTACTGGACGGCCGAGCTCTACGGCAAGCGGGTGCTCGCGCTGCGCGAGGACGACCTGTGTTTCTCCGCCGCCAAGCTGTTCTTCGCCTACGGCCTGGGCAATGCGCTGAGCTTCCCGATGAGCGTGGGTGCGACCACCGTGCTGATGGCCGAGCGTCCGACGCCCGAGGCCACCTTCAGGCGCTGGCGCGGCGACACGCCGGCGCTCGGCGGGCGCCGGCCGACGGTGTTCTTCGGCGCCCCCACGGGCTATGCCGGCATGCTGGTGTCGCCCGAGCTGCCGCCGCGCAGCGCGGTCGCCCTGCGCCTGACCTCGTCGGCCGGCGAGGCGCTGCCGGCGGAGATCGGCGAGCGCTTCAAGGCGCATTTCGGGGTCGACATCGTCGACGGCATAGGCTCCACCGAAATGCTGCACATCTTCATCTCGAACCGGCCCGACGCCGTGCGCTACGGCACCAGCGGCTGGCCGGTGCCGGGCTACACCATCGAATTGCGCGCCGAGGACGGCGGCCCGGTGCCCGAGGGCGAGCCCGGCGACCTCTTCATCCAGGGCCCGTCGGCGGCCATGATGTACTGGGGCAACCGCGACAAGACGCGCGACACCTTCCAGGGCGGCTGGACCAAGAGCGGCGACAAATACCTGAAGAACGCCGACGGCAGCTACACCTACGGCGGCCGCAGCGACGACATGCTCAAGATCAGCGGCATCTGGGTCAGCCCGTTCGAGGTCGAGGCCACCCTGGTCCAGCACCCGGCGGTGCTGGAAGCGGCGGTGATCGGCCGCGAGGACGCCGACGGCCTGACCAAGACCAAGGCCTTCGTCGTCCTCAAGCCCGGCAGCAGCGCCAGCGAGGACGAGCTCAAGGCCTTCGTCAAGGAGCGCCTGGCGCCCTACAAGTACCCGCGCGTGATCGAGTTCCTGAGCGAGTTGCCGAAAACCGCGACCGGCAAGATCCAGCGCTTTCGGCTGCGCGAGCGCGAGCGCAGCGCCCAGTGACGAGGGTCGAGGTCGGCTGGCGCGGCCAGCGCATCGCCATCGAGCATCGATGGCTGGGGCGGCCGCGCAGCGAGCGCAGCGCGCCGCTGATCGTCTTCCTGCACGAAGGGCTGGGGTCGGTGTCGATGTGGCGCGAATTCCCGGCCCAGCTGTGCGAGGCGGCTGGTGCGCGCGGGCTGGTCTTCTCGCGCCCCGGCTACGGTGCGAGCACGACGCTGGACCCCGAGCCGGCCTGGACCCCGGCCTTCCTGCACGAGCAGGCCTGGGAGCTGCTGCCGGCGCTGTTCGACGCCCTGGGTGTGGACGGCGTGCAGGACCGGCCCTGGCTGCTCGGCCACAGCGACGGCGGATCGATCGCCCTGCTGTACGCGGCGCGCCACGCCCGCCGCATCGCCGGTGCGGTGCTGCTGGCGCCGCACATCCTGGTCGAGGACCTGTCGGTGGCCAGCATCGCCGCGGCGCGCGACGCCTACCGCGACACCGACCTGCGCGAACGCCTGGCGCGCCACCACGAGGACGTGGATCGCGCGTTCGGACGCTGGAACCGGATCTGGCTCGATCCGGCCTTCCGCAGCTGGAACATCGCCGACGAGATTGCCGCCATCCGCTGCCCGCTGCTGGCGGTGCAGGGGCTGGACGACGAGTACGGCACGCTGGCGCAGGTGCACGGCATCGCCGAGCGCGTGCCGGGCACCGAAGTGCTGGTGCTGCCGCAGTGCGGCCACTCGCCGCACCGCGACCAGCCCGAGGCGCTGATCGCCGCCGCAAGCCGCTTCATCGGCCTGCACCACAATCACCCACCGAAGGAGACCTGAGATGAACAAGCACATCACCCGCGGCCTGAGCCTCGGCGCCGTCGCCCTGGCGGCCCACCTGGGTGCCGCCGCCCAGCCCAGCGGCCCGATCAAGGTCGGCCTCATGCTGCCCGCCACCGGCACCTATGCCGCGCTGGGCGACATGATCACCAAGGGCTTCAAGCTCGCGGTGGAGGAGCAAGGCGGCAAGCTCGGCGGGCGCGAGGTGCAGTACTTCAGCGTCGACGACGAGAGCGACCCCAGCAAGGCCACCGACAACATCAACAAGCTCATCAAGCGCGACGCGGTCGACGTCGTGGTGGGCACCGTGCACTCCGGCGTGGCGATGGGCATGGCCAAG
>CAUJJP010000100.1 GCA_963205525.1 Pseudomonadota bacterium
CTGTCTCAGCAACCGAGTGCATATTGACACGAGTGCGCAAGCGCGTGCCGTCGTGAGGCCAACGGTATTGATTCAGGCCCCGGGCGCGCACTGCGCGAGACGCCGGCTTAAGATGCCTCGGCCATGAAGCTGATTGCCGCCTTCCAGGACGAGCACCTCCTGATCGACCGCGTGCTCGGGTCGTTTCGCGTCTACGTCGAGCGCCTCGTGGGCGGCGTCGCCGATCCGGCGGACGGCGCACGCTACGCACGTTTCTTCGGCGACTTCGTCGGCGGCTTCCACGCCGAGCGCGAGGAGCAGGTCTTTCTGGCCGCCCTGGTGCAGCAGGCCGAGCTGCCGCGCGAGCGCGGGCCGGTGCACGCCGTCGTCCACGAGCACGGCGAGCTGCACGCCTGGCTGGGCGAGATGAGGCCGCTGCTGCACCAGTGGCCGCTGGCGCCGGACGAGGCCGACCGGCTGCAGGTGCTGGCGACGCTGTATACGCAGACCCTGTGGCGCCACATCGATGCCGAGAACTCGGTCCTCTACCCCGAGGGCGAGGAGCGCCTGGGGCGCAACGGGATACGCGAACTGCCGGACCGGCCGCTGAGCGAGGCCGAGGCGGCGGCGCAGGCCGATGCCGCCGCCCTGCTGCTGCGCCATCCGCCGCGGGAGGACGCCGCCCTCACGCGCGGCGACGGCTGCTACCTGTGCCGTGCCCACGGCTCGACCTGCGATGGACTCGAGGCCGAGTGGTGGTCGGACCTGGAGTGGGACGAGTTCCAGCTCCGTTGAGCTTGGGTGCGCACCGAGCCAGGCCAACCCACGGGCGGCCTCAATCCAGATCGTGGGCGTGCAGGTGGCGTCCGATCTCGGCCGCGCATTCGCGCAGCGCGGTCGGCACCGCGGCGTCGGGCGCGCTGTCCATGCGTCCGCTCTCGGCCAGCACGGTGAGCGCCAGCAGCACCGCCCCCTGGCGGTCGAACACCGGCACGCTGATCGCGGCCACCGGCGGCGCGCTGCGGTCGGCGAAGCTGCTCACCGGGTCCAGCACCGCCATGCCTTGGCGGCGCACCGCCGCACGCAGGCCTTGCAGCGTCGGCAGGACGTCGGCGTCGTCGCCGCCTGCGATTTCGATCTCGGCCTGCGCCAGCGGCAACAGGTCCTCGTCGGGCAGCCAGGCCGCGAAGACATGGCCGGTGGCCGAACCGAGCACCGGCAGCACCACGCCCGGGCGCAGGCTCAGGCTCACCGGGCGGCTGGAGGGCTCCCAGTGCAGGATGGTCGGCCCGTGGCTGCCCCAGACCGCCACCCCTGTGGTCTCGTCCAGCCGGCCCGACAGGTCCACCGCCATGTGGGTGGCAAGGCGGATCGCGTGCAGCCGCCTGCGGTTGGCGTTCGCCTCGTCGGCCGACAGGCGGCCGAAGTCGTGCGGCTGCGCGATCAGGTAGCGCCCGCCGCCGAAGGCCAGCGGCCGCCGGCCGCTGCGTGCGATGCGCTGCACGCGGCCGATGAAGATCATGTGGTCGCCGGCCTCGTGCGCGGCATGACGGCTGCACTCCAGGTAGGCCGCACAGCCCTCGATCAGCGGCACGCCGCCGAGTCCCTCGACCACCGGCGTGCCGGCGAACTTGTCCTCACCGGCACGTGCAAATCGATTCGACAGGCCGATCTGGTCGTCGGCCAGGATGTTGACGGCGAAGCGCTGGGCCTCGCGGAAGGCCGGATGGCTGAAGGCCTGCAGCGCCTGGCTCCACAGCACCAGCGGCGGATCCAGCGAGACCGAGTTGAAGGAGTTCACGGTCACGCCATGGCGCCGCCCCTGGGCGTCGACGGTGGTGACGACGGTGACGCCGGTGACGAAGGTGGCCAGCACCTGACGCAGCTCGTGCACGTCGACCGCGTTGGCGGGGGCAGTGTCCATGGTGCTTCCAGCTTGGTCTCGGCCCGCTGCTGCGCGCCGGTGAAGCACGGAACCATAGCGCGACTGTGGCGGAGCTGCCGGACGCCCCCCTGCGCCAGTCGACCCCGTCGCCTGCAGCCCGCCGCCCGTTGCCGGGGGGCGGCCCAGGGCCCGGGCCTGGCGCCAGCAGACGCTCGCGGCGCGGATCAGCGCTCGGGATCGGTCAGCAGGCCGGCGCGCGAGCCGATGATCCAGCGGCTGGCGCCGTCGGCCAGCACTGCCGTGAGCGAGAGCCGGTCCGCGCGCGGCGTGGCGGCGAAGCGCCGGCCGCCGTCGCTGCTGCGGCTGAGCTGGCCGTCCAGACCGACCGCCAGCACCTGCGAGCCCTGGGCCGCGAGCGCGGTGATGGATCCCTTGCCGCCGCTGTCCAGCGCCGTCCAGTGCGCGCCGCCGTCGTCGCTGCGCAGCAGCGAGCCGCGCTGGCCGCCGACCAGCAAGCCGCCGTCCGGCAGCGCCAGGCCGCTCCACAGCGAGCCCTTGTAGCCGGTGCTGAGGTACTGCCAGCTCGCGCCGCGGTCGCTGCTGCGCAGGACCATGCCGCGCTCGGCGGTCGCATAGAGCAGGCCGTTGCGGTCGGCGAACAGGCTCAGCAGGTTGAGGTCGGCGCGCTTGGCGCCAGGCGGTGCCTCCAGCGTGCGCTCGGTCCAGGTCTTGCCGCCGTCGTCGGTGGTCAGCACGAGCGACCACAGGCCGACCGCCACCCCGTGCTGGCGGTCGAAGAAGTGGACCGCGAACAAGGGACGGTCCTCCTCCAGCACCAGGCGCTGGCGCTTCCAGTGCTCGCCGCCGTCCTCGGTGGCCAGGATGACGCCCCAGTGGCCGACCGCCCACCCGTGCTGGGCGTCGACGAAGGACAGCGCGGTGAGGGTGGCGTCCACCGGCACCTCGGCGGCCTGACGCGGCTGGGCGCCGTGCGCGTCGGACAGCAGCACGGTGCCGCGCTCGCCGACCGCGACCACCCGCTCGCCGGCCCAGGCCGCGCCCAGCATCATCGACTGCAAGGCCACCGGCAGCCTGGCCGCGGCCGCCGGATGGACTTGCGTCAGTGCCGCCGCAGTGGCGGGGTCGGCCGCGGGGTCGTTGGCGGCGCCGGATTCGGACGCCACCACCGCCGTCACCGCCGCCAGCGCGGTCAACGCCGACAGGCCGAGCGCGGCGACGCGCGCAATACGGAACTTCATCCCTGCTCCCCGAGCTTTCAGTGCGCGTGCAGCGCCGAGGCGCGCACCGGCTTGCGGCGCGGGAACAAGCGCTCCAGCCAGACCGCGAAGGCCGGCAGCACCGTCATCGCCATCACCATGTTGGTCATGAACATGAAGGCCAGCAGCTTGCCCATGTCGGCCTGGAACTTGAGCGCCGAGAACGACCAGGTGGCGACGCCTATCGCCAGCGTGATGGCGGTGAAGATGGTGGCGGTGCCGACCTCGAGGATGGACTGCTCGAGCGCCTGGCCGATCGCCTCGCCCGCCGCGAGGTGGCGCTGCAGCCGGTTGTAGATGTAGAAGGCGTAGTCCACGCCTATGCCCACCGCCAGCACCATCACCGGCAGGGTGGCCACCGTGAGGCCGATGTCCAGCGCCTTCATGAAGGCGTAGCCGACGAAGGTGCCCACCGTCAAGGGCAGGCAGCAGGCGAGCACCGCGCGCCAGTCGCGGTAGACGATGAAGACCAGCAGCACGATCACCGCGTAGACGTAGAGCATCATCGGCAGCTCGCTGGCCTCGACCTCCTCGTTGATCGCCGCCAGCACGCCGGCATTGCCGGCCACCAGGCGGATCTGCACCCCGGGCAGCTGCTCCTGGGCGCGGAAGGCCTTGGCGGCGTCGATCACGCGCTCGATGGTGGTGGTCTTGTGGTCGGCCAGGTAGAGGTGGACCGCGGTCATGCTGCAGTCCTTGCGCATCGTGCCCGGCACGCGCGCCACCTCCACCGACAGCGCGGCGTAGTTGGCGGGGTCGATCGGCACCGCCGCCATCTTGGGGTTGCCCTCGTTGTAGCCCTCGTTGTACTGGCGCAGCTGGTCGGCGTAGGAGTCGATGGACAGCACGCCCGGCACCGCCGAGAGCGCGCGCACGAAACGCTCCTGGTAGAGCGCGATGGCGACGCCCTCGCAGGACTGCGGCGGCGCCTCGAAGACCACCGACAGCCAGTCCAGCCCCATGTCGTAGCTGCCCGCGATCGACACCGCGTCGCGGTTGAAGCGGGCCTCGGCGCGCAGTTCGGGCGCGCCCGGCTCCAGGGTGCCGACGACGCGGTCGCGCGCATAAGCCCAGGACAGCACGAAGACCACCGTCGCGGCGCTCAGCACCGCGAGCGCGACGCGCGGCTGCGCCACCCGCGCCAGCACGCGCAGCCACTGCGCGCGCTGCTCGCGCACCTGCATCTGGCGCTGCGCGTAGTCGCGCCCGACGCGGGCATAGGACGCCGCCAGCGGCAGCATCACCAGGTTGGTGACGATCTTGTAGGCCACCCCGAGCGCGGCCGCCACCGCCAGCTCGCGCACCATGGGGATGGGGATCAGCATCAGGGTGACGAAGGTGACGAAGGCGGTCACCAGGGCCAGCGTTCCGGGCACCAGCAATCCGGTGAAGCTGGCGCGCGCCGCCTCGTCGGCGCTCTTGCCGTGCGAGATCTCGCGCACGATGGTGTTGATCTGCTGCACGCCGTGCGAGACGCCGATCGCGAACACCAGGAAGGGCACCAGCACCGCCAGCGGGTCCAGCCCGTAGCCCAGCAGGCGCAGGGTGCCGAACTGCCAGACCAGCGAGGCCAGCGAGCACAGCACCGCAAGCGCGGTGAACTGCCAGGAGCGGCAGTACCAGTACACCGCCAGTGCGGTCAGCACGAGGGCGATGAGGCAGAACTCGAGCACCGCCGCCGCGCCGTCGGCGATGTCGCCGATCTGCTTGGCAAAGCCGATGATCTGGACCTCGAAGCCGGCGTCCTCGTACTTGGCGCGCATGGCTTCGAGCTGGTGGTTGAACTCGACGTAGTCGATGCGCTTGCCGGCGGCGTCGTAGTCGTTGAGCTCGGCGGTGATCATGGCGCCGGCCTGGTCGCGCGAGACCAGCGAGCCGACGAAGCCGCCTTGGCTGGCGGTGCGCGAGATGCGGGCGATGGTCTCGGCGTCGAGCTCGGCCGGCGTCACCGTGCCCGGGATCAGCGGGTCGGCGCGGAAGCCTTCCTCGGTGATCTCGTTGACGAAGGCGTTCGGCGTCCACATCGAGGTCACGCTGCCGCGCGAGACGAAGGGCAGGAACATCACCGCCTGCGTCACGTCGCTCAGCCGGCCCAGCCCCTCGCGGGTCCAGATCTGGCCCTGGCGCGCGCGCACCACCACCGTCAGCCGGTTCGCACCTATCAGGTCGTCACGATAGGTGCGGAAGGTCTCGACGTACTCGTGCCCGATCGGCATCTGCTTGTCGAAACCGGCGTCCATGCGCAGCTGCAGCGCAAAGAATCCCATCACCACCGTCAGCAACAGCAGCAGCCCCAGCACCAGCGCGCGCTGGCGAAACAGCAACGTCTCCAGCCAGGCCAGACCACGCCCCGGAACTACGGGTGGCGCGGGTGGCGTGGCCGCAGGCGGTGCGGACAGACTCAAATCGACAGCGGGCGGCGGCATCGGCGGACGGTGGCGAGGGGCGGCGCGTCAGAAGTTGCGCGAGAGTACGGCGCCGACGAAGTGGCGGTCGCCGTAGGGCTGGTCGAAGGGACGCGAACCGCCGCCGTAGGTGGCGTAGTTCAGGCTGAACTGCCAGTTCGCCGGGTTCTGGATGAAGTTCAGGTAGAAGTTCGCCACCCGCGCACCCTTCATGAAGTTCGCACCCAGGGTCGGCGTGCGGCCGTCTATGGCCTGGAAGAAGTACAGCCCAGGCACCACCTGCCAGCCCGGGATGACGGTGCCGTCGTAGACCCAGCTGAAGTCGAAGTTGAAGCCGGCCGAGGTCTTGGTGCCGGCGCCGTAGATGGTGGCGCCGCCGTCGTCGGACCAGTTCCACAGGCCGGCGGCAGGCAGCTGCGCCACCGGCGTGCCGTCCGGGGCGTTGCGGTAGTAGACCTTCTTCAGGCCCGGGAAGTGCACCACCACCGCCTCCGCAAGCAGGGTCGCGGTGTCGGCGCCGAGCGCATTCAGGATCGCGCCGTGGTCGCCCGGCGTGAGGCTCAGCAGGCCGGTGATGTGCCACTGCCAGCGCTTGCCGTCGATGTACTGGTTGCACTCGGCGGCCGGCGCCAGCCCGGCCACGTTGTCACCCACCATGCCGGGTGCAAAGCAGCTCGACAGCGCGATCGCCTCCTTCGGCCGGTAGGACAGCTCGGTGCCTATGGCCCAGTTGCCGAGGCCGAAGTTGGCCGACACGCCGTACAGCTTGCGGTCTTCCAGGAAGTTCCACTGGTACTCGGACTGGCCGTTGATGAAGCGCAGGTTGGGCAGCTTGTCGTGATAGTTCATCGCGTAGAAGCCGTAGTTCACCGAGCTTCCAGGCGGTGTCCAGCGCAGCGCCACGCCCCACTGGCCGCCATCGCGGGCTTCGTGGTCGGCGGTGTTCGGGATAGAGGGCGACTCGGGGATGCCCAGCGCCGCGGACGACGCCGCATCGGGGCCGAGGTAGATCGGCTGGCGCCCCTTGTCGAAGATGTCCACCGGCGACCAGTAGCCACCCACGGGCGGGAACTTGGTGCGGTTCCAGTCGAACTGCACATAGCCCTCGGCGCTCCAGCCCGCGCCCAGGGTGCCGCTGACGTTGAGCATGGGCGCCGGCAGGAAGGCTTCCTTGAGCTGGGTGCCGGGCTGCGACAGGCGCTGGATGTCGATCGCGTTGGTGGCGTTGATCCCGCCGGGCAGGAACAGGCTCTCGCCCCAGTTCAGGAACTGGTTGCCCAGGCGCATGGAGACGCGCTGGCCGTTGCCGAGCTGGAAGGCCTTGCCGACCCAGAAGTCGAGCAAGCGCACGTCGCTCACGATCTCGTCCTTGGCGTCGGCGGACAGCGGGGTGCGCGCGGTGTCGTCGGCCTTGAAGTCGCGCAGCCAGCTCACGCGGCCGAGAAACTTCCAGTCGTCGGGCATCTTGAGCAGCAGCTCGTGGTTGCCCTTGACGTAGCCGGCGAACAGGTCGCCACGGCGGTAGTTCAGGTTGCCGTCGTCGCCCGCGCCCCAGCGGAACACGTCAGCGGCGTCGCAGTAGGACGGATCGCCGACCAGCGAGCACGACGGGTTCTTGGCCCGCATGCCCAGGCCGACGCTGACCGTGGAGTCGAAATTGCCGCTCACCGAGCCGGCATCGAAGGTGAAGGCCTGGGCGCCGCCGGCGCAGGCCGCGACGGCTGCCGCAGCGATGCTGCGCAGGGCCACGCGATGGGTCGTGTTCATGCCGCTTGTCTCCTTGTCTTCGTTCGATATCGTGCGACCGATCAGCGCTCGCTCACCGCGCGCAGGTTGTCGGAGGTGAAGAACTCCGCGCGCATGCGCGGCCCGGTGGCTTCGGTGGTCCAGCGCACGTCGGTGCCGGTGCCGGCGGCGTGCATGTCGAACACGTAGCGACCTTCGGTCAGGTTGTATTGCACGAAGGCCGAGACGTCGCAGGTGCCGGTCTCGTAGACCGGGACCAGGAAGCCCTCGCGCACCTTGGCGATCTTGCCCTGGGCGTCGTAGTCGTCGGCCGCGACCAGGTTCCAGCTGTCCTCGTCGAGGTAGAAGGTGCGCTTGGGCGCGGTGTGGCGCATGCCCTGCTTGACCGTGGCCTCCACCACCCAGACGCGGTGCAGCTCGTAGCGGCGATGCCCGGGCTCGATGAAGTCGGGCTTGGCGATGTCCTCCCACTTGCCCTTGAAGTCGTAGGCACCGAAGGCGTTGTACTGGACCAGCATCTCCTTCTTGCCGACGAGCTTCCAGTCGAAGCGGTCCATCGTGCCGTTGAAGACGAAGGGCTCGTCCAGCGTGTACTGGTTCTCCATCCCGATCTGCGGCGAGTCGTAGGAGTAGGAGGGCATGCGCCGCACGCGCCGCTGGCCGGGGAAGTAGTAGAAGGTCTCGCTGCCCGGCTGGTCCAGCGCGTAGCCGATCGCCAGCGCCTGGCCGGCGAGCGCGGTCGGCGTGTTGTAGGCGAAGTAGGCGAAGTACTCGATGTGCGGCAGCGAGGAGAGCTGGGTCGAACCCTTGGTGGCCCAGGGGAAGTAGCCGGTGAACTCCTGGCCGGCGCGGATCCACTCGCTGCTGCCCTTGCGCGGCGAGACCGAGGTCACCGTGTTCTTGAAGTCGATGCCCACGCCGCGGTAGCGCATCTTGGCATTCCACATCGCCTGTGCGCCGTTTTCGGGCATCGGGAAGGGGTAGCCCGGAACCACCGCCTCGGCCAGGCTCCAGCCGTCGGCGCCGAGCTTGGCGCCGCTGACGTTCTTCTTCGTGTTTGCGGCCACGAAGTCGGGCACGCCGCAGCTGCGCCGGCTCGGGTAGACGTCCATCTTGTAGCCCTTGATCTGCTTGAGCAGGGCCATCTGGCCGGGCGAGAGCTGGGCCGCGTACTTGTCGGCGTTGCTGGCGTCGACGCTGAACAGCGGCTTGTCGCCCTTGTACTTCCAGTGCGCGCCGCGGTCCTGGCCCCAGGACCAGCCGCTTTGCTGCACCTCGTTGCCGCCCCAGGCGGGAATGCCATCCTTGCTGGCCGCCTTCTCGGCGCCGGAAGGCGTGAGGTCGGCGCCCAGCCGGGCGGCGTCACCGGCCGCCCAGGCGGGCGTGGCGAGCGTCGCCGCGGCCAAGGCGGATGCGATCGACAGGGCGACGGGGGTCCAAGCAAAGCGTTTCATCGTGTCTCCTAGCGCGGTAAGGCCTCTTGCAGCGAGGCTCGAAATGGGGTGCCGGTCAGCACCGGCGCACAGCCCGTTCGGTACGGTCAATGTCGCCCGAGGTCGTTTCGTTGTCAACAACTTTGATCTCCGCATTGACCCTGGGTTTCGGTGCGGATGCGACGGAATCGGCGCCGTCCGGCCCGCCGTCGGCCGCCTGTGCCGGTCCGCGGCGTCGGCCGCCGCCGACGCCACCAACAGCCGCTCCCGGGGGGTTGGCCGCGGGACGGCCGGGCGTCGGTTCCGCCCGCTCCCCGTCCCGCGCATCGCTCACTTGCGGATGCTGATCACCTGCGGCTGGGTGACGGCCTTGAGGCCGTCGACGCCGAACTCCACCCCCCAGCCCGAGCCCTTGACGCCACCAAAGGGCACCATCGGGTGGATCATCCCGTGCTGGTTGATCCACACCGTGCCGGCCTGGATGCGCGCGGCCACCGCGCGCGCACGGTCGATGTCGGTCGACCACACCGAGGCCCCCAGGCCCACGTCCAGCCGGTTCGCGCTGGCCACCGCCTCGTCCACGGTCTTGTACTTGATGATCGGCAGCACCGGGCCGAACTGCTCCTCGTCGACCAGCGGCGCGCCGTCGGCGATGTCCGTCACCAGCGTCAGCGGGTAGAAG
>CAUJJP010000101.1 GCA_963205525.1 Pseudomonadota bacterium
CGTCTTCAGCTCCTCGATGGCGCAGTACGCGCAGGCGCGGCCGGGCCTGACGATGCTCGTCGACTTTGTCGACGTCGACTCGGCCAAATGGACGCAGTACGCAAGCCGGCACCGTTGGCCGTTGTCGTGGCTCTACCGCCGCGAGGGCCGCGCCCTGCTGGCCTATGAACGCCGGGTGGCGGCGGAGTCGGCGCGCGCCTATTTCGTGACCGAGCAGGAGACCGCGCTGTTCCGCAGCCTGGCACCCGAGTGCGCGCCGCGGCTGGGCACGCTGTGCAACGGCGTCGATGCCGAGTACTTCGCGCCGGATGCGGCCCGGGCCAGCCCTTTTCTGCCCGACGAGTGCGCCATCGTCTTCACCGGCGCCATGGACTACTGGCCCAACGTCGATGCGGTGCAGTGGTTCGTCGCCGAGATGCTGCCACCGCTGCGTGCGCGCTGGCCGCAACTGCGCTTTCACATCGTCGGCCGCAGCCCGACGCCGGCCGTGTGCGCGTTGGCCGGCGAAGGGGTCGTCGTCACCGGCACCGTGCCTGACGTGCGCCCCTACCTGCAGCATGCCGCAGTCGTGGTTGCGCCCCTGCGCCTGGCGCGCGGCGTGCAGAACAAGGTGCTGGAAGCCATGGCCATGGCGCGTCCCGTGGTCGCCGCGCAGTCCTGCGTCGAGGCCCTCGGTGTCGACGAGGCCCAGGAGATCGTCGCGGCGACGCGAGCGCAGCAGTATGTCGACGCCATCAGCGGCCTGCTGCGCGAACCCGAGCGCAGCCGGCGCATGGCCGACGCGGCGCGCCGCTGCGTGCAGGGGCGCTACTCGTGGCAAGCGCACCTGAGCGTCATCGAATCCCTGCTGCCCACGAAGCTGCCCACGAAGCTGCCCGATGAGTGCCTTGCCTGATCCAGCCGACGTGCGGCGCGCAGACCTGCGCACCGCGGCGCCGTTCACGATCCTCCCACCCTGGCGGCGGCCGCTGCTCGTGCTCGGACTGCTCGTCGCGGCCGTACTCGTCCTCTACCGCGACACCGTCGCCGGCATGGTCGGCATCTGGGCGCGCTCGGACACCTTTGCCCACGGCTTTCTCGTGCTGCCGATCTCGCTGTGGCTCGTCTGGCGCGGCCGCGATCGGCTGCTGCCGCTGCAGCCGCGGGCGAGCCTGCCCTGGCTGCTGCCGCTGGGGCTGGCCGCAGTCGCCTGGCTGCTGGGCGACCTGGCCAGCGTCAACGGCCTGCTGCAGTTCGCGCTGGTGGCGATGCTGGTGCTGGCGGTGCCGCTGACGCTGGGCTGGGCGCCGACGCGCGCCATGCTGTTCCCGCTGCTGTTTCTGTTCTTCTGCGTTCCCGTGGGCGAGTTCCTGTTGCCGGTGCTCATGGAGGGGACAGCCGACTTCACCGTGGCGGCGCTGCGCCTGTCGGGCGTGCCGGTGTTCCGCGAAGGCCTGCAGTTCGTCATCCCGAGCGGCAGCTGGTCGGTGGTCGAGGCCTGCTCGGGCGTGCGCTACCTCATCGCCTCGCTCATGGTGGGTTCGCTCTTCGCCTACCTGAACTATCAGTCGCTGCGCAAGCGCCTGTTGTTCGTCGGCGTCTCCATCCTCGTGCCCATCATTGCCAACTGGGTGCGCGCCTACATGATCGTCATGCTGGGCCACCTGTCGGACAACCGCATCGCCACCGGTGTCGACCACCTCGTCTACGGCTGGGTGTTCTTCGGCATCGTGATCATGATCATGTTCATGATTGGCGCGCGCTGGTCCGACCCCGATCGCCCGCGCCAACCCGCTGCGGCGGCGCTGCCCGCGGCGGGTGACGCTGCGGCCTCGCTGCAGTGGACGGCGCTCGCCCTGGCGCTGGCCGTGGCCGCGCTGCCGCCAGTGGCCGCGTACGCCATGGGCACCCAGGTGACACAGGCGCCGGTGGTCCTGGCGTCGCCGCTCGTTGCCGGGCAGGCGGGCTGGACGGCGAGCACCGATGCGCCCGACTGGCAGCCCCACTTCAAGGCCGCCTCGGCGCAAAGCCACGTGCTCTATCGCCGCGCCCGCCAGGTGGTCGGTGTCTACGTTGCTTACTACCGCCAGCAGGACAAGCAGCGCAAGCTCGTCAGTTCGGTCAACGCGCTCGTGACTTCAGACGATCCCGTCTGGCATGCCGTCGGCCACGCGCAGGCGCAGGTGCGCAGCGACGACGCGCAAGTCGCCTGGCGCAGCACCGACTTGCTGGGCAACACCGGTGGCGGCCTGGCCGCGCCGCGCCGCCACCGCAGCGTCTGGCAGACCTACTGGGTCGACGACCGCTTCATGCCCGGCGACGTGCAGGCCAAGCTGCGCGGCGTGCTGGGCCTGCTCTCGGGCCACGGCGACGACGGCGCCGTCCTCATCCTGCACACCGAACTGGCACCCGCCGAAGGCGGCGACGCGTTGCTCGCCGAGTTCGCGCAGGCGCACCTGGGCGCGCTGCAGGAGGCGCTGCGTCGCGTGCGCGCCGCGCGCTGAAACCATTCCTTTGAAAGACACCCTCGCTTCCATGAACACTCTCGCAGTCATCGGCCTTGGCTACGTCGGCCTGCCCCTGGTCGTCGAATTCGGCAAGCACATGCGCACCATCGGCTTCGACATTGCGCAGAACAAGGTCGACGCCTGCCTGCGCGGCACCGATCCCAGCCGCGAGCTGGAGGATGCGCAGATGGCTGCGGCCACGCATGCCGTCTACACCAGCGACCCGGCCCGCCTGGCTGAAGCCGACATGATCGTCGTGGCCGTGCCCACGCCGGTCGACGACGCCCACATCCCCGACTTCAGGCCGCTCGTGGGCGCCTCCACCAGCGTGGGCCGCCACATGAAGAAGGGCGTGACCGTCGTCTACGAGAGCACCGTCTACCCCGGTGCCACCGAGGAGGTCTGCATCCCCGTGCTCGAGCGCGAATCGGGCCTGAAGTGGAAGGAAGACTTCTTCGTCGGCTACAGCCCCGAGCGCATCAACCCCGGCGACAAGGAGCACACGCTGACCAAGATCCTGAAGATCGTCAGCGGCGACACCCCGGCCACGCTCGCCAAGGTGGCAGCACTCTACGAGAAGATCATCGTGCCGGGCGTGCACCGTGCCAGCAGCATCAAGGCCGCCGAGGCGGCCAAGGTG
>CAUJJP010000102.1 GCA_963205525.1 Pseudomonadota bacterium
AAGCCACCGCTCATGTTGTCGGCCGCGAGGCCGCCGTTCAGGGTGTCGTTGCCGCTGCCGCCGATCAGGCTGTCGTTGCCGCCACCGCCGGAAAGCGAGTTGTTGCCCTGGTTGCCGGTCAGCGTGTCATTGCCGCTGCCGCCGATTGCGTTCTCGATCAGCGAGCGCAGATCGCCGTTGAACAGCAAGGCGTTGTAGATGTTGCCGCTGGCGTTGCGACCCGCCGTGAAGGCATCCAGGTCGGCCAGCTGGGCGGTGGAGAACACCGAGTGGCCGCCCGGGGTGAGGTCGACGTTGACGCCCGTGGCGTAGGCGCTGAGGTCGTAGGTGTCGACGCCGTCGCCGTCCCACAGGGTGGCGAAGATGCGATTGCCGCCGGGCTGCAGAGCGATGTTGCCGTCGATGACGGTGTTGCCGCTGCCGGGTGCCCAGGTGTAGACCGTGTTGCCGGCGTTGGCGGTGAAGTCCGCTCCGTAGATGTACTGCAGCGCCTGGATGTCGTACATCATGTACGTCTGTGCAAAGCCCCAGGTCTCGTTCGTGTAGCCGCCGAGCCCACCGCCCACGAATGAGCGGTAGGTCATGATGGAGTACTCCATCGAGTCGGTGGCACCTGGCAGCACAGGGGCACCGGCGCCGAACTCATTGCTCGCATCGTGGCCGTGCTTGAGGCCCAGGGCGTGGCCGAGTTCGTGGATGACGGTGGTGTAGTCGTAGTTGCCGGTGGTGGGGTTGTCGCCCGAGCCGCCGAACCAGACGTCACCTGCGTGCATGTTGCCGCCCGGGAAGTCGGCCACGCGCGCAGTGCTTACCACGCCACTGGAGGTGTTGGCCACGCGCAGGGTGCTGGTGCCAACCCCGGCGCCGGCATAGGTGACGCTCAAGCCCGTAAATGCTTCTACCGACAGGCCGGTGGCTGCCGGAAGCTGGGTGTACTGGCTCTGGTTGAGGATGGCATGGATTGACTGCAGCTGGCTGGCCGAGAGCTGGGCAAAACCGGTGGAATAGTTGGGCTGGCCTGGGGTGCTGAAATAACCGGCCTGGTAGTCACCGGTCTGATCCGGGTCGCTGTAGCTGATGGAGTTGTCGCTCCAATTGGTGCCCCAGAGAACACCATCGAGCGTGTTGTTGCCGGTATAGGTGGGCGGGTTGCCGAGGGTGAATTCCCAGGGCTCGCTGTTGCCGTTCTGGGGATGGAGGTCATCATCCGTGACGGCGCCGGGAGTCCGGGTGTACTGGGGCAGTGACCAGTCCACTTCGCTGTCTGGGGGCAGTTCACCCAGGACCGGTCCCGGCACCGGCCCCGGGATCGGGCCGGGCACCGGCCCGCCGTCCGGGCCGACGCCTGGATCGGGATCGGCCACCTTCGGCGGCTTGGCGGGGTCGTCAGCCGACGGTGTCAGAGGTGTCAAAGGTACGACGGGAGTGAGCCCGGTCGCGGGGGCCTCCGGGGTGTCGGCCGGACCGATCGGGGCGGGACCCATCGGGGCCGGGTCGGCGGGGTGGGTCGGGCTCAGGAGCGAAGCGTCGGTCACTTTGAGGTTCAAATCCGCGGCACCCGCAACGGCTGCCGTGGCAGCAGGAGGCGCCGCCAGGGAGACGGGGTTCGGGTTTGCACTGGCCGAAGCTGCCGTGGCCAGCGTGGCGTCCTGTACTGCGGCGGCGCCGCCCATGTCGCCAGTGACCGCCGACGACTTGCCGTGACCCTCCGTGGAGACGAGCACGAGCGCCTCCAGGCCAGGTTGCAGCGATCCTGGGGTGCCGCGAACGGCGGCGCCGTGTTCGGTTCTGGCCATCGTTTGTCTCCGGTGAACGGTGGTCGATGATTTGCCTGTGTCTGTCGGCCATCAATCCCCACGGTTGCAGGGGGGAATGGGATGCAGCGGTGCCGACTCTCCGGTGAACACCGGATCCACCCTGCTCAGGCGGGTCGATCGCTTGCGGCCGCCGGCTTCGTGACAAGTTTGTTCAGCAGTGCCAACTGGGCGGGCAGGCAGCGTTTGCGCAAGTTGTAATGGTTCACAACCCATTGCCGCCCGGCGGCGCCGAGGTTCTGGCGCAGTGGCTGGTCTGCGAGCAAGCGGCAGATCGCTTCCACGAGCCCGGCGCCGTCGAAAAAGTCGAACAGCAAGCCGTTGCGCCCGTCATCGATGAGCTCGCAGACGGGCGGCGTGGCGGACGCGACGATCGGTGCCCCCACGGCCATGGCCTCCAGCAGCGACCACGAGAGCACGAAGGGATAGGTCAGGTAGACGTGGGCGCGGCTGATCTGCAGCAGCTTCACGAAGGCCGGGTAGGGCAGGGTGCCGGTGAAGTGCACTCGCGAGAGGTCGACGCGACCGTCGAGTTCGGCGAGCAGCTTCTGGCGCCAGTTTTCGGCGTCCCTGGGGGGCGGGCCGTAGCTGGTCTTGTCGCGTCCGACGATCACCACCTGGGCCTTTGGGCGGCGCTGCAGCAGCGCCGGCAGGGCGCGCATGAAGACGTGGAAACCGCGGTAGGGCTCGAGGCCGCGGCTGACGAAGGTGACGACCTCGTCGTCCTGGCCCAGGCTGCGGCCGTCGGCCTGGCTGAAGCGGGCGCCCGGATCCGGGTGCAGGGCGTCGGTGTCTATGCCGTCGTGAATGACGCTCAGGCCCTGGCGGATGGCAGGCGGAAACACGCTGGCCTGCCACTGCGTGGGCGTGATGCCGTGGTCGACGGCGAAGAAGCTGCTCTGGTGGACCATGTTCCAGGTCCGGATCCGCAGTCGGTCGTCCAGGGTGGCCGGGAACTCGGGGTCGAATCCGACGTCTGCGCCTTCGCCCTGGTAATAGAACTCAAAGTAGCCCAGGATGCGCGCCGCCGGGAAGACGTCGCGCAGGTACAGCAGTTCGCCCCAGGCGGCGTGGCCGCACACCAGGTCGGGCACGAAGCCCTGCTGCCGCAGCTTGTGCGCCACCCGCGCCACCGCCTGCCCGCGCAGCACCGCAGCTTCCACGTTGCGCAGGTAGGGGTGGACGCCGGCGGTGGGTTCGCGGGCCGGGCGGTAGTCCAGCCGGCGCAGCCCCGCTGGAGGCGGCACGCCGGCCAGGTTGCTCGCGTCGCCGAGTGCCAGCACCTGGGCGCCGGGCAGGCGCTGCAGGGCGTGCGCCAGATGCCGGTACTGACCGGGGAAGTTCTGGTGGACGAGCAGGATCCGCATCGCTGCGGGTTCAGGGCTCGCGCATGCCGCGCTGTGCGAACGCGGTCAGCGGCCGCAGCACGTACTCCAGCAGGGTGCGTGGTTCGGTGGTGACGTAGACCTCGGCGGGCATGCCGGGGCGCATCTCGGCGTCGGTGTAGGCGGCAAGCTCGGCCTTGTCGACTTCGATGCGGGCCACAAACCAGGCCTGGGCGCTGCGCTCGTCGGCGACGCGGTCGGCCGAGACGGCGGTGACGCGGCCCGCCAGCATGGGCATGCGGCGGTATTCGTAGGCGCTCAGGCGCACCTCGGCGGCGGCGCCGGTGCGCACGTGCTCGATGTCGTCAACGCCGATGCGGGCCTCGACGATCAGCGCCTCGCGCGCTGGCACGAGTTCCAGCAGCGGGTCGCGCGGTCCCACCACGGCGCCGGGCGAGCTCACCAGCAGCGACATCACCTCGCCGTCCACCGGTGCGCGCACGAGCTGACGGTCCGACATGTCGCGCGCCGGGCGCAGCTGCTCCTCGATCTCGCGCAGCCGCGCCGTGCTCTCCTTCAGCTCTCCGGCCGCCTGCTGCTGGTACTGGTTGCGCACCTGGGCCGCGCGCAGTTCCAGGTCGGCCAGGCGCTGCTGGGCCAGGGCGCGCTCGCTGCTGTCCTCGCCGGCGCGCGCCTGGTAGTCGGCAACGGCGCGCTCCAGCGTCAGCAGGCGCGAGCGCTGCACGAAGCCGCCCTCGACGAGGTCGCGGTTGAGCGCCAATTCCTCGCGCGCCAGCGTCATGCCTTTGCCGGTGGCCTCGATCTGCCCGCCCAGCGCCGCCACCTGCGTCTGGGTGGCCTGGATCTGCGCGCGCAGCGAGGCTTCCTGCTCCAGCAGCGTCCGGCGCCGGGCGTCGAAGAGCACGCGCTCGCGCCGCTCGTACTCGTCGGCCGCGGGTGCGGCGCGCACCGTCGCGGGCCGGCTGAAGCTGCTGGCCAGGGCCAGCTCGGCCTCCAGCCGCGCGCGCCGCATGGCTTCGGCGTTCCACTGGTCCTGCTGCAGGTCGAGCAAGGCGTCGGTGCGCACGTCGCCGATCACCAGCAGGCCCTCACCGGCGGCGACGTGCTGGCCTTCGCGCACCAGAACCTCGCGCACGATGCCGCCTTCCTGGTGGCGCACGGTGCGGCGGTCGAGCTCGGTCTTCACCACACCGGGCGCGATGACGGCACCCTGCATGGGGGCCAGCACGGACCAGGCCAGCAGCGCCGACAACACGCTGCCGATGGCCCACAGGGCGCGTCGGCGCAGCCGGTGCAAGGGGTCGAGCTCGGCGGCGCCGGCCAGCGGCTGCCGCAGGCGGCCGGCGAACCCGTCCGGCGCGATGGCAGGCCTCATGCCCCCACCGCCTTCGGGCGGCTGCCGGTCGCGGCGTAGCGTGAGATCAGCGCCTGCGGGCGGTCGAAGCCTTCCAGGGCGCCGTCCACCAGCACCGCCAGCCGGTCCACCGCCACCATCATCGACGGCCGGTGGCCGATGAGCACCACGCTGCAGCCGCGTGCCTTGAGGCCTTGCAGGGCCTGGGCGAGCGCCGCCTCGCCGTCGGTGTCGAGGTTGGCGTTGGGTTCGTCCAGCACCACCAGCCGCGGCTCGCCGTAGAGGGCGCGCGCCAGGCCGATGCGCTGGCGCTGGCCGCCGGACAGGCTGGATCCGGCGTCGCCGACCTGTGTCTCGTAGCCCTCGGGCAGGCGCAGGATCATCTCGTGGGCACCGGCTTCCTGGGCCGCGCGCACCACGGCCGCCGAATCCACCGGGCCGAGGCGGGCGATGTTCTCCGCCACCGTGCCGGCGAACAGCTCGACGTCCTGCGGCAGATAGCCCAGATGCGGGCCCAGGCGTTCGCGGTCCCAGCGCGAGATGTCCGCGCCGTCCAGTCTCACCACCCCGCCTTGCGGCTGCCAGATGCCCAGCAGCAGGCGCGCGAGGGTGGACTTGCCCGAGGCGCTGGGGCCGATCAGGCCCAGGGTCTGCCCCGCCTCGAGCGTGAAGGACACGCCCTTGATCACCGGCGGCCGGCTCGGTCCGGCACCGAACACGAGCTTGTCGACCTCCCGCCGCCCGACCGGTGTCGGCAACTCGACCGCCTCGTCGCCGTCTTCAGCCTGGCCGCTGTCTGCGCGGTTGACGCCACTGACGCCGCTGACGCCGCTGACGCCGCTGACGCCGTGACCGGCGCCGGGCGCGCTCAGGCGCTGCCAGGCGCCGCGCGCCTCGACCAGCGACTTCCAGCCGCCGATCAG
>CAUJJP010000103.1 GCA_963205525.1 Pseudomonadota bacterium
GTGCGCATCGTCGAGGAAGGCCTGCGCGCGGCGCTGGACCTGCGCAGCGGCGGCAAGCTGGCGGCCGACCTGCACGACCTGTACGGCTACCTGGTGCTGCGCCTGACGAGCGCCAACCTGCACAACGACGAGGCTGCGATCGAGGAGTGCCAGCGCCTGCTGGCGCCGCTGAAGGAAGCCTGGCACGCGATCGGGGCCCAGGTGGCTCCCGCTCAACGCTGAAACCGCCGCCGCAGGAGCCGACGATGGACACCCGCCTCTTGAGCTACTACGAAGCGATCGAGCAGGCCAGCGCCGACATGCTCAGCGCCGCCAAGGCCGGCGACTGGGACCAGGTGGTCAAGCTGGAGGGCGCCTGCGTGCTGCTGATCAGCCAGCTCAAGCACGCCGCGCGCAACGCGCCGCTGGACGCCGACGGCGCCAAGGCCAAGTCGCGCATCATGCAGCGCATCCTGATCAACGACGCCGAGATCCGCCACCTCGCCGAGCCCTGGCTGCAGGACCTCGACGAGATGATGGCCGGCAAGCGCCAGACCCTGCACTGAGCGCTTGCGCCGATGTGACACGCGCGGTGCAAGGCCATGATCCTGGACACCCAACCCGCCGCCCTGGGCGCCGACGGCACGGCTGACGCCTGGCGGGACTTCCGCGTCGACCATCCGCGCGAGATCCTGGCCTACCTGCGTCAGCTGCGCGACGGCAGCGTGCCGGTGCAGCTCAGCAGTCCGGACGCGCACGCGCTGTCGGTCTCGCTGTGGACCATCGACGAGGCCTGCGCGCGCATCAGCTTCAGCATCGACGCCGAGCGGCCGCAGCTGCCGGCCATGATCGAGTCCGACGAGCTGGTCGCGGTCTCCTATCTGGACAGCGTGAAGCTGCAGTTCGAGCTCGCGCAGCCGCTGATCGTGCACGGGCGCAGCGGCGCAGCGCTGCAGACGCTGCTGCCGACGCAGATCTACCGCTTCCAGCGCCGCGCCAGCTACCGCGTGCGCACCCCGCAGCGCCACCCGGCCTGCGCCAGCCTGCGCCACCCCTCGATCCCCGACATGCTGCTTTCCCTGCGCGTGCTGGACGTGAGTGCCGGCGGCTGCGCCCTGCTCCTGCCCGAGGACGTGCCTCCCCTGCTGCCGGGAAGCCGGCTCGCGAGCGTGCACGTCGAGCTCGACCCCGACACCCGCTTCGACGCCGGCCTGCTGTTGCAGCACGTCACCGCCATCCAGCCGGGGCAGCACGGCGCCCGCCTGGGCTGCGAGTGGAGCGCGCTCGCGCCGCCCGCGGCGCGCGCCCTGCAGCGCTACATCGACCAGACCCAGAAGCAGCGCCGGCTGCGGGTGGACTGAAGCGCAGAGGCAGGCGATGCGCTCGGCCGGCTTCACCCTCGTCGAGATGGCGATCGTGCTCGCCATCTCCGCCTTGCTGGCGGGTCTGGCCTGGCCGTCCATGCATGCGCGCCTGGTCGCCGCACGCCGCATCGACGCGACGCAGGCGCTGCAGAGCGTGCAATGGGCGCAGGAGCGCCACCGCAGCGCCCACGGCCTGTACGCCAGCGATCTGGGCGCCCTGGGCAGGTCCGCAGACAGTGCCCAGGGTCTGTACCGGATCGAACTGCAGGCGGTCGGCGGCGATCGCTACCTGGCGCTCGCGCATCCGGTGGCCGGCGGTTCGCAGGCCGACGACGAGGCCTGCGCCGAGATCACGCTGCGTGTCGAGCAGGGCTTTGCCAGCCCGGGGCCCAACCGCCGCTGCTGGGGGCGCTGAATGGCACACCCGAAGACGCCAGGGCGCGCCGGATTCACCCTCGTCGAGCTCATGATCACGATCGCGGTGCTCGCCATCCTGACCACCCTGGCCGCCCCTTCGCTGGCCGAGCGCCTGGGGCGCCAGCGCCTGGAGTCGGCGGCGCAGACGCTGGCCGCCGACCTCGCGCAGGCGCGCCTGGAAGCGGTCTCCTCCGGCCAGACGATGTTCGTCGTCTTCGACGCCGGACCCGACTGGTGCTATGCGGTGGCGCGCAGCGCCGACTGCGGCTGTGGCAGCCCCAGCCCCTGCCAGCTCAAGACCGAACGTGCCGCCGACTGGCCCGGCGTGAGTCTGCTCGAGGCCGAGGATGCGCGCCTGGAACCTGCCGGCATCCCCGGTGGCGCCGTGCAAGCCCGCTTTGGCGATGGCGCGCGCAGGCAGGTGCTGGCGGTGGGCTTGTCCGCGCTCGGGCGCGCCCGCATCTGCGGCGGCGACGCGCGCTGGGGATACCCCGGCTGCTGAAGGCTGCGCGCATCGCCCGGCCTCGGGGCCGGCGTGCTCAGACCTGCATGTTCATGATCTCGCTGTAGGCCTGGACCAGGCGGTTGCGCACACCCAGGGCGGCCGTGAAGCCGAGCTTGGCCTTCTCGCCGGCAATCATCACCTGCTCCAGGCTCACGTTCGGGTTCTCGAGCGCAAACTCGCGGCGCAGGGCACCGACCTCGTTCTGGGCATCGCTCACCGAGCGCAGGGCCTGCGTCATGGCGTCGCGGAAGTTCGCGCCCTCGACCGCCGGCGCCGCCTTGGTCAGCGGCTGGCCGTCCGGCCGCAGACCGGCGCGGGCCACCGCCTGGTTGAAGTCGAAGGGTTTGAGCTTGAGGTCCATGGTGGCTTGGCCCTTCACGGGCTCTGGCATGGACGCACTGTACGCAGCCCCCTCGGCGGCGATGGTCGGAACTGAAGCCCGATCGGGTCCCTTTTGGCGCCAATGTTTCGCGGACCGGCGCCGAACAATCGGACCGCAGCGGACCCCCTCGTCCGCCCACGGAACTGCCATACATGGACAACGCCGCCGTCGCCCCCCCGCTCCTGGTACCCGCCCAGCCTGGCTTCGTGGGTCGGCTCGCGGCGCTGCCGGCGCGCAGCAAGCTGATGCTGGGGGTCGGCCTGAGTGCCCTGCTGGCGGTGTTGGTGGTGCTGGCGATGGGCATGCGCGAGGGCGAGTACCGCGCGCTGTTCAACGGCCTGTCGGAGAAGGACGGCGGGCAGATCATGGAGAAGCTGCAGCAGCTGGGCGTGCCCTACCGCATCGGTGACGGCGGTGGCGTCATCCTGGTGCCGGCCGACAAGGTCTACGAGCTGCGCATGAAGCTCGGCGCCGCCGGACTGCCCAAGGGCAGCGAGACCGGCTACGACGCGCTGGACAAGGTCTCGCCCTTCGGCCGCACCCAGCGCCTGGAGTCCATGAGCTTGCAGCGCGCCCGCGAGGGCGAGCTGGTGCGCACGATCACGACCCTGGAGTCAGTGGCGGCGGCGCGCGTGCACCTGGCGATGCCGAACCAGAACGGCTTCTTCCGCGAACAGGAGAAACCCTCGGCCTCGGTGGTGCTGAGCCTGCACCCGGGGCGCACGCTGGACCGGGCCCAGGTGGCGGGCATCGTGCACCTGGTGTCGCGCAGCGTGCCCGAGCTCAAGGCCTCCGACGTGAGCGTGATCGACAGCACCGGCGCCCTGCTCAACCCGCAGGAGAACGCCTCCGGGCTCGACTCGGTGCAGCTGGACTACCGGCGCCACGTCGAGAACGCGGCGGTCCAGCGCGTGCTGGCACTGCTGGAGCCGGTGGTCGGCGCGGGCAACCTGCGCGCCACCGTCACCGCCGACATCGATTTCTCGCAGGTGGAGTCCACCGCCGAGGAGTACCGGCCGAACAACGGCGAGGCACCGGCGGCGATCCGCGCCAGCCGCACCGAGGAGTCGGCGCAGCCCGGCAGCCTGGTGCCCTCCGGCGTCCCCGGCGCGCAGAGCAACCAGCCGCCCACCACCCCGGCGGCGCCCATGACCGGGGCCTCCGCGCCCCTGCAGGCGGCGCCCCTGGGCGGCGCCAGCAGCAGCGGCAGGCGCGAGGCCGAGACCCGCTACGAGCTCGACAAGACGGTGCGCGTGACGCGCGCCGCCACCGGCACCGTGCGCCGGCTGCACGCGGCGGTGGTGGTCAACCACCGCAGCGTCACCGACGCCAAGGGCAAGACCAGCAGCCAGCCGCTTTCGGCGCAGGAGATCGAGAACCTGACCGCCCTCGTCCAGCAAGGCATAGGCTTCGATGCCGAGCGCGGCGACAAGGTCCAGCTCGTCAACGTGCCCTTCCACACCGAGGCGCCGGCGGCGCCGGTGGACACACCGCTGTGGGAGCAGCCCTGGCTGCAAGACCTGCTGCGCAGCGGCGCCACCCCGGGCGCGCTGGTGCTGGTGGCGCTGATCGCCCTGTTCGGCTTCGTGCGCCCGGCGATGAAGGCCGCCCTCGCGCCGCCGCCGGGCAGCCAGCTCGACGCCGTCGTGGCCGACGACGAGGCGCTGCCGCTGCCGGGGCCCGAGCCCGAGCAGCTCGAGGCGGCGATGGCGAGCGACAAGCTGGAGGCGGCGCGCCGGCTGGCAAAGGAGAACCCGGCCGCGGTGGCCAGCATCATGCGCGGCTGGGTCAACCCGGACGCCGCCTGAGCGCGGGCTCGCACAGGGACCACCATGGCCAGCAGCAACATGGACGAGCAGGGGCTGGAAGACGCCGCGATCCTGCTCATGTCGCTCGGCGAGGAAGAGGCGGCCGAGGTCTTCAAGCACCTGGGGCCGAAGGAAGTGCAGCGCCTGGGCGAGACCATCGCGCGCATGAAGACGGTGCCGCGCGAGCGCTTCTCCAAGGTGCTGGACCGCTTCGAGGATGAGACGCGGGACCAGAACATGCTGGTCTCGGACACCGACGAGTACGTGAAGGCGGTGCTGCGCAAGGCCCTGGGCGAGGACAAGGCCAACCTGCTGATCGACCGCATCCTGCAGGGCAGCGACGTCACCGGCATCGAGGGCCTGAAGTGGATGGACGCGCAAAGCGTGGCCGAGCTGCTGCGCAACGAGCACCCGCAGATCGTCGCCGCCATCGTCGTCCACCTGGAGGCGGACCAGGCCGCCGACGTGCTCAAGCTGATGACGGAGCGCCAGCGCAACGAGGTGCTGGTGCGGGTGGCGACGCTGGACGGCATCCAGCCGATGGCGCTGAAGGACCTCAACGAGGTGATGAGCAAGGTGCTGGCCGGCGGCGAGCGGATGAAGAAGGCCAACCTCGGCGGCGTGAAGTCGGCCGCCGAGATCCTCAACCTGCTGGGCAGCGCGGTCGAGACCTCGGTGCTGGACTTCGTGCGCGAGAGCGACGCCGAGCTGGCGCAGAAGATCATGGACAACATGTTCACCTTCGACGACCTGGTGAACCTGGACGACAAGGGCATCCAGGCCCTGATGCGCGAGGTGCAGTCCGAGTCGCTGGTGATCGCGCTCAAGGGCGCGCCGCCAGAGCTGCGCGAGAAGATCCTGCGCAACATGTCGACGCGCGCCGCCGAGACCCTGCGCGAGGACCTGGAGTCGCGCGGCCCGGTGCGCCTGTCGGAGGTCGAGGCCGAGCAGAAGGAGATGCTGAAGATCGTGCGCCGCCTGGCCGACGAAGGACAAATCATGCTCGGAGGCGGTGGCGATGAGCAGTTCGTCTGACCGCCACCGCATCCGCAACGTGCCGCCGCCCCCGGGCAGCAAGGCCGGCAATGCCTACACGCGCTTCATCCCGCGCGAGGAACTGCAGGACTTCGCCGCCTGGTCGCCGGACGCCTTCGGCGGCGCCTCTCACACCGCGCAGTCGCCCCAGGCCGCCGAGCCGCCGGCCGCGCCGGCCGAGGTGGACTGGGAGGCCGAGCTGGCCGCTGCGCGCCAGGCCGGCTACCAGGACGGCTACCGCGACGGCCTGGTGGCGCTGGACGGATTCAAGCAAAGCCTGGCCAGCCAGGCCACGTCCCAGGTCGGCGCCCTGCTGCAAGGCATGGGCGAGGCCTTCGACGCCCTGGAAGCCAGGCTGGCCGAGGGCGTGGCGGCGACCGCGGTCGCGCTTGCGCGCCAGGTGCTGCGCCACGAGCTGCAGGCGCAGCCCGAGGTCGTGAGCAAGGTCGCCGCAGAGGCGCTGCAGGCGGTGCTGCTGTCGGCGCGCCAGATCACCCTGGTGGTGCATCCGAACGACTTGCCGCTGGTGGCCGAGGGCGCGGGCGAGCTGCTGCAGGCGCGCGGCGCGCGACTGCAGGCCGACGCCACGCTGCGGCGCGGCGGCTGCCGCATCGAGTCCGACCTCGGCGCGGTCGATGCGCGCATCGAGGCGCGCTGGGAGCAGGCGGCGGCCACGCTGGGCCAGACCCTGCCCTGGCAGGAGGGCGAGCCGTGCTGACGCTGGCCGAACGCGGCGCGCGCTGGGATCGCTACCTGAGCGACCTGAAGACCTTTGCCGCCCTGCCACAGGCGCTGGAAACCGAGGGCTCGCTGGTGCGCGTGACCGGCCTCGTGCTGGAGGCCGCCGGGGTGCGGGTGCCGGTCGGGTCGGTGTGCGAGGTGCGCAGCGAAGGCCTGCCGCCGGTGCTCGCCGAGGTGGTGGGCTTCAACGGCGACCGAGCCTTCCTCATGCCCACCGGCGAGGTCCACGGCCTGGCCAGCGGCGCGCGCGTGCTGCCGCGCCCGCTGCCCAACCTGCCGCCGCGCTTCGGCCAGGAGAACCACCCCTGGCGCCGCAGCGAGGACCGCGGCCTGCACCTGCCCATGGGCGACGGGCTGCTGGGCCGGGTGGTCGACGCCCACGGCCAGCCCATGGACCGAGAGGGCCCGCTCGCCGGCACCGCCGAGCAGCCCATGGTGCGGCGTCCGATCAACGCCATGGACCGCGACCCGGTGCGCCAGCCCCTGGACACCGGGGTGCGCGCGATCAATGCCCTGCTCACCGTCGGCCGCGGCCAGCGCCTGGGGCTCTTTGCCGGCACCGGGGTCGGCAAGTCGGTCCTGCTCGGGATGATGGCGCGCTACACCGCCGCCGACGTGATCGTGGTTGGCCTCATCGGCGAGCGCGGGCGCGAGGTCAAGGAGTTCATCGAGGACATCCTGGGCGAGCAGGGGCGCGCGCGCAGCGTCGTCGTTGCCGCCCCGGCCGACGCACCGCCGCTGGTACGGCTGCAGGGCGCGGCCTACGCGACCGCCATCGCCGAGCACTTCCGCGACCGTGGCCGCCACGTCTTGCTGCTGATGGACAGCCTGACCCGCTACGCGATGGCGCAGCGCGAGATCGCGCTCGCCATCGGCGAGCCGCCGGCCACCAAGGGCTACCCGCCGAGCGTTTTTGCCAAGCTGCCGGCGCTGGTCGAGCGCAGCGGCAACGGCCTGCACGGCAACGGATCGATCACCGCCTTCTACACCGTGCTGACCGAGGGCGACGACCCGCAGGACCCGATCGCCGACGCCGCGCGCGGCATCCTGGACGGCCACATCGTGCTCTCGCGCGAGCTCGCCGAAGCGGGTCACTTCCCGGCCATCGACGTCGAGAAGTCGATCTCGCGCGTCATGACCTCGGTCGCCGATCGCGGCCACGTCGCCGCCGCGCGCCGCGCACGCCAGCTGCTGGCACGCCACAGCAAGGCGCGCGACCTGATACAGCTGGGCGCCTACACGCCCGGGCACGACGCCGAGCTCGACCTCGCGGTGCGCCTGCAGCCGCAGCTGGTGGCGCTGCTGCAGCAGGACATGCACGACCGCGCCACCCTGCCGGCGAGCCTGAAGCAGCTCGCGGCGCTGCTGCCGGCGACGAACTGAGCCCGCCATGAGCGCCGACCCGCTGCAGTCCCTGAACACCTTGCTCGAGCACGCCGAGGGCGAGCGCGACGCGGCCCTGGGCATGTTGCGCCAGGCGCAGGCGGCCGCCGACCGCCAGCAGGCCCAGGGCGAGCAGCTGCAGGACTACCGTCAGCAGTTCCGCGCGCGCTGGAGCGAGCAGTTCCGCCAGCCGACGACGGTGGCCATGCTGCAGTGCCACCAGGGATTCGCGCAGCGCCTGGACGGCGCCATCAGCCAGCAGCAGCAGCAGGCCGAGCAGGCGCTGCAGCGCGTGGCGCGTGCGCGCGCGCAGCTGCAGCAGCGCGAGCAGCGCGTGGCGGCGGTGCGCAAGCTGATCGAGCGCCGCTTGAAGGCCCTGCAGCAGCAGGACATGCGCCGCGACCAGCGCCAGACCGACGAAGCCGCCCAGCGCGCCGCCGCCACGCGGGCCTGGGCGGTCGACCACTCCTGAGGACCTTGATGAACATCGCTCCTGCGCCCAGCCTGAGCCCTGCCCTGGCGGCTCCCGCGAACACGTCGGCGCAAGCCGCAATCGATGCTGGCGCAAGACCGGACCACTTCTCGCAAATGTTGCAGCGGGCGCGCCAGCCGGCGAAGCAGGCATCCGCCACAGAACCGGCAGCGGCCGACACCGCCCGAGCGCAGCGGCATGCAAGCAAGCAGGTGCAAGCCGCGGCGCGGGAAAGTGGGGTTCGCAGCGGCGGACGCGCTGCGCCCGCCGACGACTCCGACCGCGGCGCTGAGGCGAACACGAACCTGACGGCACCGACTCGCAGCGCGGTCTCGGGGGAATGCCTCGTGCTGGCACCCGGCATGCCTGGCCTGCAGGACGGCCAGACACAGACCCTGGATGCACTGTCCTCGCTGGCAGCGCAGGCCGTGCTGCCGAGCTCGGACCAGGCGACGGTCGTTGGCGGCGACGCGGCGCAGGCGCAAGCATCGGCGCCCGTGTGCGGGGCGGAGCTTGCTGGCCAGGCCACCTCGGCGGCCCTGGCTTGCGGCCTCGTCCCGCCCCTGATGCAAAGCCAGGCCAACCCTGGTGCAGGTGTGGATGCCACGGCGAACATCGAGATCGG
>CAUJJP010000104.1 GCA_963205525.1 Pseudomonadota bacterium
CCACGTCTTCCGCGATCTGCGTGCCGTCGAACAAGCCCTCACGAAAGGCCTTCAAGCATTGGAAGCCAACCCGAAGCGAACCCAGTCAATGACGGGGTTCAAAT
Organism: Pseudomonadota bacterium; assembly: GCA_963205525.1. The sequence goes on from CAUJJP010000104.1 coordinate 105, forward strand.
GGATTACATCTATATCGTTGAACGCAACTTAGTATCAGCCCAGGCGCCGCCAGCTCGCCGCGGGGCGCAGGCGGCCGACCTCGATCCCGTTCCAGTTGCGCAGCACGGCGCCGTGCACGCTGCGCAGCAGCGCCGCGTCCTCGCCTTCGGCGCGCCAGAGGTCCTGCAGCAGGGCGGTCAGCACCACCTCGGCGGCGCGCGCGTTGTTGCCGTCGTCCATCTTGATCGCCAGCCCCAGGCCCAGGGTCGGCAGCGCGGCGCAGTACACGCCTTCGGCGCCGACCTTGCAGCACAGGCGCTCGCCGAAATGCTGCATCAGCCGCGTGTCCAGGCGGCCCTGGCCGCCCACCATCTCGGGCGCGGCGGTGATCGCCTGGCGCAGCCGCTGCGCCGCGCGCGCGTGATCCGGCGCCAGGCCCTGGCCGCTGGCGACGCGGGCAAACGCCAGCGCCAGGTGGCGCAGGGGAATGGCGTAGGTCGGGATCGAGCAGCCGTCGGTGGCGCGCGCGGTGGCGTCGAGGTCGAAACCGGTGGCCGCTTGCAGCGCGGCGCTCACCTCGCGCATCACGGCATGTTCCGCACGCACGTAGCCGCGCAGAAAGCCGCGTGCATCGCCGCTGCCATCCATCGCGCAGCCCAGGCAGACGAAGCCGGCGTGCTTGCCCGAGCAGTTGTTGTGCAGGGCGCTGGGCGAATCGCCCACGCGTGCCAGCGCCCGCTGTGCCGCCTCGTTGTACGGCCAGTGGGCGCCGCACTCCAGCACCTGCGCGTCCAGCCCGGCCTTGGCCAGCATGGCGGCGGCGGTGCTCACATGGGCCGGCTCGCCGCCGTGCGAGGCGCAGGCCAGTGCCAGCTCGGCGTCGCTCAGGCCCAGGCGCTCGGCGGCGCCGCTGGCAACCAGTGGCAGCGCTTGCAGCAGCTTGACCGCCGAGCGTGGAAAGATCGGCCGCTCGACATCGCCGAGCGCGCTGTGCAGTTTGCCGTCGGCGTCGACGACCGCGAAGGCGCCGCGGTGCTGCGATTCGACGCCCTCGCCGCGCAACACCTCGACCAGGACGGGGTTGACTGTCATGGGCCGCACTGTAGCGGCGGCCCGGCGCCGTCGCGCGCAGGTTGACCGGCAGAATCGCGCGATCTCAGCCACCGTCCTGGCGCTGGTGCTGTGTGCCGCGCTGCTGCATGCCACCTGGAACATCGCCGCCAAGAAGGCCGGTGGTGGCGACAGCTTCGTCTTCATGGGCGCGCTGATGGTGGGTGTGCTGTGGGCACCGGTGGCGCTGGGCTGCTGCGGGCGCGAGCTGCTGTCGCTGACGCTGCCCCAGTGGGCTTTGATCGGCGCCACCACGCTGGTTCACCTGGCCTACTACCGCTGCCTGCTCGCCGGCTACCGCGCCGCCGACCTGACCGTGGTCTACCCGGTGGCGCGCGGCAGTGGCCCGCTGATCACGGTGCTTGTGGCCGTGCTCTGGCTGGGCGAGCGTCCGGGCTGGCTGGGTGCCGCCGGCGTGGCCGCGGTCTGCGGCGGTGTCTTCATCCTCGCCGGCGGGCCGCGGCTGCTGCGTGCGCACGGCGACCCCAGGCTGCGCGCCGGGCTGCGCTGGGGCTTGCTCACCGGGCTGTTCATCGCCGGCTACTCGGTGCTGGATGGGGTGGCGGTCAAGCTGCTGCTGATTCCGCCGATCCTGCTGGACTGGCTGACCAACCTGCTGCGTGCGCCGTTGCTGGCGCCGGCCCAGTGGCGCCGCTGGCAACACGACTCCGCAGCCATGGTGCTTGAGTGGCGTACCCAGTGGCCTTACGCCCTGGTCGGTGCGCTGCTCGCGCCGGCGGGCTATGTGATGGTCTTGTACGCGCTCACGATGGCGCCCATGTCCCTGGTCTCGCCGGCGCGCGAGCTCTCGCTGCTGTTCGCCGCCCTGATCGGCGGCCGATTGCTGGGTGAAGGCGAACGCTGGCTGCGGCTGCTTGGGGCCGGCTGCATAGCGGCCGGCGTGGCGATGCTGGCCGCAGCCTGAGCGAGCCGAACAGCATGGACTCAACCGAACCGTCGACGACGGGCCACCTCTCCAGGAGTTCGCGTATCCCTGGGTTTGTACGGAGGCACAGCAATGAGAAATGACCGCTCTTGGGTGGATCTCCTGGCGCTGGACACACTCGGTTGCCGCCGATGCGTTTGACCCCGCCCATTCCCCCCGAATCAGGGGGTTTGTGGCCCCAAGGGCGACGCGTAAAACTCGTTCGCACCAAGTGACCCATCCCAGCGGTCCATCTGCCAACCCGAGGAGTCCAGGATGAAATCCAGGTCCATCGCCCTAGCCGCCGCGATCGCGCTCAGTGCCTTCGGCGCCCATGCAACCACCACCAACTGGGGTACGCATGACGACCTGGAGATCGGTGTCGGGCTGGTGCACGGCGCCTTCACCGACTATTTCACCTTCGACATCGCGCCCGATGCGAAGACGGTGACCAGCACCACCGTTGCCAACAACCTGGGCAACGGCTTCATCCTGAACGTTGCCGATGGCATGTATTCGGTCTGGTCGGCCGGGGCCGACATGGCCGTGGGTGGTGGCGACGACGCCCAGCTCTCCGCCAACTTCTCGTTCGACGGCCAGAGTGGCGACGCCTACCACAGCATCAAGCTTGACCCTGGCAGCTACTACTTCATGGTGAGCGGCAACGGCAATGGGTCGTCTGGTGGCTTCTACACCCTGACTTCGACCATCACACCGGTTCCGGAGCCCGAGAACGCGGCGCTGTTCCTGGCCGGCCTGGGGATGCTGGGCTTCATGATGCGCCGTCGGCGCAACGACTGAACGCAAATCCATCGGTTGCCGGCTCGGGTCGGCAATCGTGGTTCGAGTCGACAAGGCGAGCCGCGGTGCTCGCCTTTGTCGTTTGGCTGCTGGCGTTTGGCCGTTGTCGTTTGGCCGCCCGCTGGATGCGACGGGCGCGTCGGGCACGGAGCGTCGTTTGCGGCGCCTGCTCAATTCGGGCTTCGGGGTGCAACCTCGACGCGCTGAGCCAGCCCGGCAACTCGGGTCAGGGGGGCGTCGCTGGGCCCGGCGATGCAGCGGCCTTCGCCGCCGCCGCCAGCAAGCCGTGCATCTCGGCGGTGCTGCCTCGGCCGACGCTCAGGACCGTCAGACGCGGTTGCGGCTGACGCTGCCCGCGCGGATCGACCAGGCGCCAGGCGTCGCGGATCTCGCTTTCCACCGGCGCCGGGTCGTCCCCCGCCCCGAGCAGCACGATCAGCCGTTGCAGCGGCACGCGCTGCAGCACGGCTTCGAGCTCGAAGCGCGTGCCCAGGCGGCCCGGGTTGTACTCCCGCAGGTCCAGCAGCACGACGCCGGCGCGGTCCATCAAGGTGAGCACGGTGGCGCGCCAGCTGTCGTTGCTGCAGAACAGTTCGTGCACCCGGCAGCGGCCGTCCGGATCCCGGTCGCCGGCCAGTGCCTGCACACGTGGCGCAATCTCCTCGACCTCGACGATGAATCGCTGGCGCAGTCGCCCCCGCAGGAAGGCGAAGAACTCATCGGGTTCCATGTTGCCGCCGGCCAGATCCGGGCCGGCAATCATCCAGGTCGGGCCGGCGAAGCGCCAGCGGGCGAGAAAGCGGTCGGTGAAGGCCTCGCTGCGCGCACTGGGCTTGAACACGCGCAGCATCAGCAGCGCGCCGCAGGGCGCCGGGGCGCGGCGGCGCGCCCACCAAAGCGCCATGCGTTCCAGGGCACGCCAGCCGAGCCAGGCCAGGAGCATGAGCAGCGCCATCCACTGCATGGCGCCTTGGGTTCGCTCGTCGAAGGAGATCGCCAGCACCAGTGCACCGCAGCAGCCGGTGACCAGCGCCCAGTAGGCATGCAGCGACATCTGCTGGTCGCTGAAGCGCCGTTCCTCATAGCGCCGCGCCAGACGCATCAGCATGCGCCACGCCGCTGCAGTGGCCAGCGCCAGCAGGGAGAGCAGGTAAAGGCCGGCCCAGGCCCAGTCCTCGGCCGCCAGTTCGCCGTCCGTGCCGTTGTCGAAGGCCGCTGCAAGGGCCACCCCGGCGGCGAAGACCACCATGCCGACCGACAGCGCCGCCACCAGCGGCGGACCGGCGCCGCGCACCGCCGGACGCAGGAAGGCCGCGATGGTGGCGGCCAGCAGGGCGGTGGCGGCGGCCAGGGCGGCGGACGAGAGCGGGTCGGCCCCAGCGGCCACCAGACCGTAGGCGAACACCGCGACCGTGATGCCGGCGGCGATCCAGACCCTGTCCTCCGGCAGGCCGGCCTGGAAGGCCCAGCCCAGCGCTGCCGGCAGGACCAGCAGCGGCCACAGCAGCAAGTGTGCGGCGAGCATCTGAGCGGGCAGCCCCGTGTCGTCGGCGGCATCCACGGCCAAAGTCTCGCCGCTGAGTTGCGACCAGACGACGGCCGCCAGCAGCAGCACGACGAGCAGCAGCCACCAGTACAGCAGACCGGCGACAAACTGCACCGAGAGCACGCGTCGGCGCAGCGCCTGGGCGGCGCGTGCGGCATCGAGCGCCTGGACCTCGGCCGCCGCCTGGTGGTCCAGGAACAGCGGCATCCGGTTCGGCGGCGCGGTCGGCCGGTGCAGCTCCGGTGCATGGATGCCGCGTGCCAGCTTCGCCTGCAGCGCCGTGACGGCGCGCACATAGCGCCTGCGCACCCAGGCCGCGCCCGCCATTGCCAACGGCACCAGCAGCAGGAAGAGCAGCGCGACGACGGCGCTCCACTGCGTCAGGTTGAGTTCGTCGTCGGTCATCGCCGCCGCAGTGTGCGTACACCGGAGCGACTGTGAATCCCGCAGATCGTGCCGGCGCGTGTGTGCAGAGACGGTGGTCGAGCGTGGTGGCGCCCGTCTTCAAAGACGGCAGACCGGTGCAAGGTCGGCGTGCACCGCGACCTCCGTAGCCGCAGCGCCGCTGCGCTGGCGCTCGATGAGCTGACCGATCGCGAGCCCCAGGCGCAGGTCGTCCAGATGGCCGAAATGGCGCAGCGCCAGCCTGCCATCGCGGTCGAACAGCATCAGCGTCGGTGTGCCTTCCAGCGCCCAGCGCTGCATGGTGGCGGGCATCGACGAACCCGGCTGTGCACGATCGACCGCGATCGGGAACGTGAGCTGGTACTCGGCGGCGAAGGCGCGCAAGGCATCGGGCGTCATCACCGCGTGGTGCTCGAACACGCTGTGCATGCCGATCACGGCAACTTCCGCGCGCGGCAGCGCGGCGTGCAGGCTGCGCGCCTGCGGCAGGCTGTGGCGGGCGCAGCCCTGGCAAAGCATCTGGAACACGGTCAGCACCACCACCCGGCCGCGCAGCGCCTGCAGGCTCAGCGGTGCGTCGGTGTTGATCCACTCGCTGGCGTCGATCTCGTGGTTCATGCGGGGCTCGGCTGAGAGGGGCTGAGGACGCCAGCGGGCGGGCAGGTCCCCGGCACGCGGGCGACCGGCCCATTGGAGCATGCCACCCGTGGCGTGCGTGGGGCGGCGCGCCAGCGCACCCGCTGCCAGTGGTGCTTTTCCCAGCCGTGCGCAGGGCGCGGCCGGTCTCGGACCTGCCGGGCGTCTGCAGGGTGCCCGCCTGGGTTCCCCGGGGACCTCCGGACGTGGGCTCGCTAGACTCGCCCGATGTCTTCCTCTCGTCCCCAACGCGCGGCCGCCAAGTCGCCGCGATCGCTGTCCGGGCTGCTGCCTTTCCTGCGCCCCTATCGCGGGCAGATCGCGCTGGCGCTGTTCTTCCTGGTGCTGGCGGCGCTGAGCACGCTGGCGTTCCCGATCGCGCTCAAGAGCCTGGTCGACGAAGGCCTGGTGGCGGCCGCGCCGGGCGAGCGGCTGCTCGCGATGCGCGACCACTTCCTCGGCCTGTTCGCCGTCGGTGCCGCGCTCGGGCTCTTTTCGGCGCTGCGCTTTTACATGGTGACCTGGATCGGCGAGCGCATCACTGCCGACCTGCGCAACGCCGTCTACCGCCACGTGGTGCAGCAAAGCCCGGAGTTCTTCGAGACCACCGCCACCGGCGAGGTGCTCAGCCGGCTGACCACCGACACCACGCGGGTGCAGACGGTGGTGGGATCGTCTCTGAGCATGGGTTTGCGCAACACGGTCATGGGTGCCGGTGCGCTGGTGGCACTGGTCGTCACCAACCCGGTGGTGATGACGCAGGTGCTGGGGCTGCTGGTGCTGGTGGTCGCACCCAGCCTGTACTTCGGCTCGCGCGTGCGGCGGCTCAGCCGCGCCAGCCAGGATCGGGTCGCCGATTCGAGCGCCATCGCCGCCGAGGTGCTCAACGCAGTGCCGGTGGTGCAGAGCTTTCACCAGCAGGCGCGCGAAGCGGCGCGCTTCGACGCCGCCACCGAAAGCGCCTTCGACACCGCACTCAAGCGCACCCGGGTGCGCTCGCTGCGGGTGGCCTTCATCATCACCGCCACCTTCGGCGCCCTGATCTGGGGCCTGTACCAGGGCACTCAGGCGGTGCTGCGCGGCGACATCAGCGCCGGGCACCTGGGGCAGACGGTGTTCTTCGTCATCATCTTCGTCAGCTCGGTGGCGGTGCTGTCCGAGGTCTACGGCGACCTGCTGCGCGCCGCCGGGGCCACCGAGCGCCTGATGGAGTTGCTGGCCAGCAAGAGCCCGGTGGCGGAACCGGTGGCGCCGCTGGCGCTGCCGCCGGTGCGCGGCGGCTCGGCGGTGCGTTTCGAGGACGTGCGCTTCAGCTATCCATCGCGGCCGCAGACGGCGGCGCTGGACGGTTTCAGCCTGACGGTGCAGCCGGGCGAGACGGTGGCCCTGGTCGGACCCAGCGGCGCCGGCAAGAGCACCGTGCTGCAACTGCTGCTGCGCTTTTACGACGCCGCAAGCGGCGGCATCGAGCTCGACGGCGTGCCAGTCGACCGACTGGCGCTGGCCGACCTGCGCGGGCGCATCGGCATCGTGCCGCAGGACAGCACCATCTTCTCCACCAGCGCGCTGGAGAACATCCGCTACGGCCGCCCGGATGCGAGCGACGAGGAGGTGTTCGCGGCCGCGCGCGCCGCCTTCGCGCACGACTTCATCAGCGCCTTGCCGCAGGGCTATGCCAGCTTCCTGGGCGAGCGCGGGCTGCGCCTGTCGGGCGGCCAGCGCCAGCGCATCAGCATCGCGCGTGCCTTGCTGAAGAACCCGCCGCTGCTGCTGCTGGACGAGGCCACCAGCGCGCTCGACGCCGAGAGCGAGCGCATGGTGCAGGCGGCGCTGGAGCGCGCGATGCGGGGCCGCACGACGATCGTCATCGCGCACCGGCTGGCCACCGTGCTGCAGGCCGACCGCATCGTCGTGCTCGACGGCGGGCGCATCGTCGACATCGGCCGCCACGACGAGCTGGCGGCGCGCGAAGGCCTCTACGCCCGGCTGGCGGCGATGCAGTTCGACCTCGCGCCGGCCGCCGCGGCGGATTCGTCGCCCGCCGGATAATCGGCGCCCATGACGCAAGCGCCGGCCACGCCCTACGAAGACTTCATGCGCCACGTGTTCGAGCACGGGGTGGCCAAGGGCGACCGCACCGGTACCGGCACGCGCAGCGTGTTCGGCCACCAGATGCGCTTCGACCTGAGCGCCGGATTCCCGCTCGTGACGACCAAGAAGGTGCACTTCAAGAGCATCGCGCTGGAACTGCTGTGGTTCCTGCGCGGCGACGGCAACGCGCGCTGGCTGCAGGAGCGCGGCGTCAGCATCTGGGACGAGTGGGCCGACCCCCAGACCGGCGAGCTCGGTCCGGTCTACGGTGTGCAGTGGCGCAGCTGGCCGACACCGGACGGCGGCCACATCGACCAGATCGCCGAAGTCGTCAAGCAGCTGAAGACCAACCCCGACAGCCGGCGCATCGTGGTCAGCGCCTGGAACGTGGCCGACCTGGCGCAGATGGCGCTCATGCCCTGCCACGCCTTCTTTCAGTTCTACGTCGCCGAAGGCCGGCTGTCCTGCCAGCTCTACCAGCGCAGCGCCGACATCTTTCTCGGCGTGCCCTTCAACATCGCGAGCTACGCGCTGCTCACCCACATGCTGGCGCAGCAGTGCGATCTGCAGCCCGGCGAGTTCATCTGGACCGGCGGCGATTGCCACATCTACGACAACCACGTCCAGCAGGTGCAGACCCAACTCGCGCGCGCCGCGCGGCCCTGGCCACGGCTGCACATCAAGCGCCGGCCGCCGACGATCTTCGACTACGCCTACGAAGACTTCGAGATCGTCGGCTACGACCCGCACCCGGCGATCAAGGCGCCGGTGGCGGTCTGAGCGCCTGCGCCGGCCAGGACGGGGCCAGATGGAGCTGGTGCTGATCGCCGCGCTGGCGCGCAACCGTGCCATCGGCCGCGGCAACGCGCTGCTGTGGACCGAGGCTGCCGACCAGCGCCACTTCCGTGCCGCCACCATGGGCTGCCCGGTGCTCATGGGCCGGCGCACCTGGGAATCGCTGCCGGCGCGTTTTCGGCCCCTGCCGGGGCGGCGCAACATCGTCCTTTCGCGCCGCCCGGACTTCAGCGCCCCCGGCGCCGAGACCGCGCCCGAGCTGGACGCCGCGCTCGCGCGCGTGGCCGGGGCCGGGCGCGTCTTCGTGATCGGCGGTGGCGAGCTGTATGCGCGGGCGCTGCCGCGTGCCGACGAGCTGCTGCTGACCGAGGTCGACACCGACCTGGACGGCGACACCTTCTTCCCCGCCTTCGATCGCGGACAGTTCGAAGAGGTCGCGCGCGATGCGCAGCAGGCCGCGGACGGCACGCGCTACGCCTTCGTCCGCTACCGGAGGCGCCATCCCCAGGGCCGTGATTGACAGCCGCCGCGGCGGCCCCTAGCGTCGCTGCGACCTCATCGCCAGGGAGTCCCGCATGCCCATCGCGCGCAGCGTCGGCGTTGCCGGCCGCAACGACATCGTCGACGTGCTGGTGTTCCAGCTCCTGTTCAACATGAACCTGCCGCAGTTCGGCAGCCCGGCGCCGAAGAAGCTGGAGACCGACGGCCGCATCGGCCCGAAGACACTGCAGGCCATCGCGGCCTTCGAGACCCGGGTCATGGGCCTGGCAGGGTCCGACGGCATGATCGCGCCCGGCGACGCCACCATCAAGGCGCTGCTCGCCGGCCTGCCCGACGGCCCCTCGCCGCAGAAGCTGCAACTGGTGATGCCGCAGGCGCTGCAGACCCGGGTCGAGCTGTACTACGAGCCGCTGGTGGCGAGCATGCAGCGCTACAAGATCACCAGCGGACGGCGCATGGCGCATTTCGTGGCCCAGATCGCGCACGAGTCGGCCGCCTTTCGCTACGCCGAGGAACTCGCCAGCGGCGACGCCTACGAAGGCCGCAGCGACCTCGGCAACAGCGAGCCGGGTGACGGCCGGCGCTTCAAGGGCCGTGGGCTGATCCAGCTCACCGGACGCGCCAACTACGCCGCCTACAGCCGTGCCGCCGGCGTCGACTACCTCGCCCGCCCGCAGCTCCTGGCCAGCGATGCCGCGGCGGCGGTCGACGTCGCCTGCTGGTACTGGCACACGCGCCGCCTCAACACCCTGGCCGATGCGGACGACGTGAAGGCCATCACCCGGCGCATCAACGGCGGCTACAACGGCCTGGACGACCGCATCGACTATCTCTGGCGCGCGAAGGCGGTGCTGGGACTGCGCTGAGGGTGCGCAGCCTGCGCAGCCGGTGCGGCCTGCGCGCGCTCAGCCGGTGATGCCGAGGAAGGCCTTCACCGGCTGCACGCTGGCCTGTGCATCCTCCTCCTGCGGCACATGGCCCAGGGTGTCGAAGACGACGCTGCGGCTGCCCGGTATCAACCGGGCGAAGCCGGCCGCCGCCTCGGGTGCGATGACGTCGTCTCGGCCGCCCCACAGGATCAGGGTCGGCTGGCGGATGGAGGCGATCGCCTCGGCGTGCGCCTCGGGCTGGGTCTGCAGCAGGCGCTGGCGCAGGGCGCGCCGGTTGCCCTCGCGCAGCGTGAGCTCGAAATAGCGGTCCACCAGGGCCTCGCCGATGCGTTGCGGGTCGGCGTAGACCGCCACCAGGCCCTGCACCACCATGGCGCGCGGCAGCAGCCATTCGACCAGCGCGCCCAGCACCGGCACGCGCGCCAGGCGCCAGCCCAGCGGCACGCTGCGGATGCTGCCAGGCAGGCCGGCGGCGTCGACCAGGACGAGCCGGCTCACGCGCGCGGGCTCCAGCGTGGCCACGCGCCAGGCGATGCGCCCGCCCAGCGAGTTGCCGCCCAGCACCACCTGGTCAAGCTGCAGGCGATCCAGCAGCGCCAGCACGAAGCGGGCGTCGTCGTCCAGGCCGTAGCGCTCGTCGGCGCGCGGCCCGGTCAGGCCGAAGCCCGGCAGGTCGAAGGCGATCACGCGCCGCGTCTGGCTGAGCTCGGCCATCCAGCCTTCCCAGGTGTGCAGGCTGGCCGAGGTGCCGTGCAGCAGCACGATGGGCTGCGGGTCGCTGCGCGGCCCCTCGTCTCGCAGGTGCACGAGCTGGCCGTCGAGGTCGATGAAGCTCGATGGCGGCATCGCCCAGCGTGCGACCAAGGACTTCACGTCGCGGTCCGGCTCGCGCGATAGCGAGACGCCGACCGCCGTCAGGATGAGGACGACGCCGATCAGCCGCCGCAGCCAGGCCATGGCGAGTGCGCGCCGCGCGTCCTTGCCAACCGGGTGTAGGCCGCGCTCAGGCGTGGGTCAGCACCACGCCGCTGTTGGCCACCGTCATGCTGCCGTCGGCGAGCGCGTTGACCTGGTCGCCGCTGTCCAGCCGGTACTCGGTGACGCCGGTGGGCAGCCAGCGCTCCTGGCCGTCGCGCACCGTGAGGTCGCGTCGCATGCGCTCGTAGGCGCATACCTTGTAATCCTTGCCGTCGCTGCCACGGGCCGCGAAGCTGTCGAGGAACTGGAGTTTCAGGTCCATGCCGTCTTCCCCCTGGGGTGGATGTCCGTGCCGCGCCGGCGCGAGGGCCGGCATCAGGCCGATCCTACGAGGGTCGCGCAGGTCCGCCCCATGCCCCGGATCAATCCGGGGTGACTTCTAGAATCCCCCGATGCCCTTTGTCCACCTGCGTCTGCACAGCGAATACTCGGTCGTCGACGGCACTTTGCGCATCGACGATGCGGCCCGCGCGGCAGCGGCCGACGGCCAGCCGGCGCTCGCCATCACCGACCTGAACAACCTCTTCGGCGCGGTCAAGTTCTACAAGGCCTGCCGCGGCAAGGGGGTCAAACCCATCTTCGGTGCCGACGTCTGGATGGAGCCGGAGGTCGCCGGCAGCCAGGCCTCGCGGCTGCTGCTGCTGGTGCAGGACCGGCGCGGCTACCTGAACCTGTGCGAGCTGCTGGCGCGCGCCTGGACCGGCAACGCGCAGCGCAGCACCGCCTGGCTGAAATGGGAATGGCTGCAGGACCTGGGCGACGGCTTGATCGCGCTGTCGGGTGCCGACCTCGGCAGCATCGGCCAGGCCTTGCTGGCGGGCGACCGTGAGCGCGCGGCGGCGGCGGCACAGCGCCTGGCGGCGCTGTTCCCGGGGCGCTTCTACATCGAGCTGCAGCGCGCCGGCCTGCCCACGCACGAGACCCATGTGTGCGCGGCCGTGCCGCTGGCGGCCGAGCTCGGGCTGCCGGTGGTGGCCACCCATCCTGTGCAGTTTCTGGCAGGCGACGACTTCGAGGCCCACGAGGCGCGCGTGTGCATCGCCGAAGGCGAGCTGCTGGCCAACCCCAAGCGCGTGCGGCGCTTCTCGCGCGAGCAGTGGTTCCTGCCCAAGGCACGCATGCAGGAGCTGTTCGCCGACCTGCCCTCGGCGCTCGCCAACACGCTGGAGATCGCGCGCCGCTGCAGCCTCTTGCTCGAGCTCGGCCGCGCCCAGCTGCCGGACTTCCCGACCCCGGACGGCAGCCCGATCAACGAGCACTTCCGCCGCGCCTCGCACGCGGGTCTGCACCAGCGCCTGGCTCACCTCTACCCGGACGCCTGCGAGCGCGAACGCCAGCGTCCCGACTATGAGCGGCGGCTGGAGTTCGAGCTCGACACCATCGTCCAGATGGGCTTCCCGGGCTACTTCCTCATCGTGTCGGACTTCATCCAGTGGGCCAAGACGCACGGCTGCCCGGTGGGGCCGGGCCGCGGCTCGGGTGCGGGATCGCTGGTGGCCTATGCGCTGCAGATCACCGACCTCGACCCCTTGCGCTACCAGCTGCTGTTCGAGCGCGTCCTGAACCCGGAGCGGGTGTCCATGCCCGACTTCGACATCGACTTCTGCCAGGGCAACCGCGACCGCGTCATCGACTACGTGAAGGACAAATACGGGCGCGACGCGGTGAGCCAGATCGCCACCTTCGGCACCATGGCGGCCAAGGCGGCGCTGCGCGATGTCGGCCGCGTGCTCGGCATGGGCTACGGGCACGTGGACGGGATCGCCAAGCTGATCCCGGCGCCGCCGGGCAAGACGGTGACGCTGGCGCCGGTGCCGGCCGAACCCGATGCGGCCCTGGTCTATGCGCGCAAGGAAGCGCCCGAGCTCGAACAGCGCGAGGCCGCCGACGAGGAGGTGGCCGAGCTGCTGGCGCTGGCCACGCGCGTGGAGGGGATCACGCGCAACATCGGCATGCACGCCGGCGGGGTGCTGATCGCCCCCGGGCGCATCACCGATTTCTGCCCGCTGTACCAGCAGCCCGGCAGCGACAGCGCGGTCCGCCAGTACGACCAGGCCGACGTGGAGGCGGTCGGGCTGGTGAAGTTCGACTTCCTCGGTCTGGCGACCCTGACCATCCTGGAGCTGGCGCGCGAGTTCATCGTCGCGCGGCAGCCGCAGCGGGCGGGCTTCGCCTACGAGGACCTGCCGCTGGACGATGCGCGCGTCTACAAGCTGTTCTCCGACGGTCTCACCGAAGCCGTGTTCCAGTTCGAATCGCGCGGCATGCAGGGCATGCTGCGCGAGGCCAAGCCGACCCGGCTGGAGGACTTGATCGCCCTCAACGCCATGTTCCGCCCGGGCCCGATGGAGAACATCCCGAGCTTTTGCGCGCGCAAGAACGGGCGCGAGGAAGTGGCCTACCCGCACCCCTTGCTCGAGCAGGTGCTGGCCGAGACCTACGGCATCTTCGTCTACCAGGAGCAGGTGATGCAGGCGGCCCAGGTGATGGGCGGCTACTCGCTCGGCGGCGCCGACCTGCTGCGCCGCGCGATGGGCAAGAAGAAGGCCGAGGAGATGGCCAAGGAGCGCGTCAAGTTCCGTGCCGGCGCGCTGGAAAAAGGCATCGCCGAGGCCAAGGCCGACGAGGTTTTCGACCTCATGGAGAAGTTCGCCGGCTATGGCTTCAACAAGAGCCATGCCGCCGCCTATTCGCTGCTGGCCTATCACACGGCGTGGATCAAGGTCCACTGCACGGCCGAGTTCTACGCCGCCAACATGACGGTCGAGCAGGACGACACCGACAAGCTGAAGGTGCTGATCGCCGACGCCGCGCTGTTCGGCGTCGCCTTTGAGCCGCCGGACGTGAACCGTGGCACGCACCGCTTCGAGCCCGTCCCCGGCGCCGCGGGCGAGCGTCTGATCCGCTACAGCCTGGGCGCCATCAAGGGCACCGGCCAGGGTGCGATCCAGGCCCTGGTGGCGGCGCGCGAAGGCCGGGGCGGCAGCGGCGGCGGGCCGTTTCGCAGCCTGTTCGAATTTGCCGCGCGGGTGGACCGCAAGGCGGTCAACAAGCGGGTCGTGGAGGCGCTCATCAAGGCCGGCGCCTTCGACGCCATCCACCCCGACCGCGCGCGCACGCTGGCCAGCGTGGGCCTGGCCTTCGACTGGGCCGAGACGCAGGAGAGCAACGCGCTGCAGGCCGGCCTGTTCGACTTCGGGCCGGACGGCGAGACCGGCCACGGCTCCAGCCAGCAGGAGCCGGCGCTGGCGGCGGCCGAGCCCTGGAGCATCAAGGAGCAGCTGACGCAGGAGAAGTCCGCACTCGGCTTCTTCCTGTCCGGACATCTGTTCGACGCCTGCCGCGACGAGCTGCGACGCCTGTGCCGGCGCCCCATCGCCGAGCTGCAGGAGGCGCGCGAACTGCAGCTGGTGGCCGGCATCGTGGGCGAGCTGCGCCTGGCCAGCGGCATGCGCGGCCGGGTCGCGATCTTCAAGCTCGAGGACGGCAGCGAGGCCATCGAGGCGGTGGTGGGTGAGGACTTGCTTGACCGTCACCGCGAGCTGCTGCGCGAGGACGAACTGCTCATCGTCCAGGGCAAGGTCCAGCCCGACCGTTTCGCCGGTGGCCTGCGGCTGAACGTGCAGGCCTTGTGGGACTTGGCGGGGGCGCGCGCGCGCTACGGCCGCCACCTGGCGGTGCAGGCGCCCGCGCTGCGCAGCGGCGAGCCGCTGGCCGAGCTGCTGCGCAACTGGCCGGCGCGCCGCGTCGACAGCGAGGCGGGCGTGCTCGAGCAGGGCCTGGCGGTGCGGCTGCGGCTGCAGCGCCCGGGCGTGGTGGCCGAGCTCGAGCTGGGCGACGGCGCCCGCTTCTGGCCCAGCGACGAGGCGCTGCTGCGCTGGCAGCAGGTGGCCGGCGGCGCGGTCGAAGTGGTCTACGAAGCCGGCTGACCCGGCCGCAGACTGGGCTGGGGATCGGGCCGGAGGCCGGGCCGGAGAGCGGATCAGGCCGACTTCAGCGGTGCTTTGAAGACGTAGCCCACGCGCGAGCGCGACTGCAGCGGCACCAGCACCGGCGTGGTGCGCTCGATGCGCCGACGCAGGCGGTAGATGGTGGCGTTCAGGCTGTCGTCCGGGCCGTCCTCGTGGCCGAGCTGCTGGCGCAGCGCGCTGCGGCTCACCACCTCGCCCTCGGCGGCGAGGAAGCACTCCATCACCGTCATGTCGGCGTCGGAGAGCTCGATCTGCGCCCCGTCCGGGGCCAGCAGCTGGCGCGAGCGCCGGTCCAGCCGCCACACCGTGTGCGCCTTGTTGGCGCTGCGGATGCGCCGCTGCACGGCCATGATGGCCAGCGCCACCTCGTCGGGGGCGGTCGGCTTGGGCAGGTACATGTCGGCGCCGGCAATGATGGAGCGCCGGAAGCTGTCGCCGCCGAGCTGGCTGCTCAGCACCAGCACGCCGGCATCGGTGCGCCGACGCAAGACCTTGATGAGCTCGCCGCCGTCGATCCCGGGCAACACCAGGTCCAGCACGTAGAAGGGAAAGCCGTAGGGGTCTTCGTGGGTGATGAGGTCGGTGCTGTCGCTGAAGACCTCGGCCTGCACGCCCTGCGAGCGCAGGGTCCGCGCCAGTTGCTCGGCAAAAACAGCATCGTTGTCGACCAGCGCGACGCTGGCCGGCAGTGCATCGGGCTCGTCCTGAACGGTCGGCTGCTGCATGCGGCGGATTGAAGCACAGGCGGACCCGGCTGCACAGCGCCAGAAACGAAGGGTGGGCGCGAACGCCCGCCCCGGGGATACTGGCGAACTGCAGCCGTCGGCGGCGGCGCTGCGGGGCGCCGGCCCGGGTCGGCGGCCGGGGGCGCCACCGGCCTGTCGATGCCGGGGCTCGCCACCGATTCAGCGCGCGGCCGGCTTGGCGTAGGGCGTGTCGGCCACCGTCAGGCCGGCGGCGCTGAGCTTGGCGGCGCTGGCGGGGCCGACCCCGCGCACGCGCTGGATCAGGTCCGCCCAGGTCTTGAACGGCGCCTTCTCGCGCTCGGCCAGCACGCGTGCCGACAGCGCCGTGCCCACACCGGGCAGCGCCTCGAGTTCGGCGCGGCTGGCCTTGTTGACGTCCACCGCGGCAAAGGCGCCCAGCGACAGGCTGGCGAGCACGGCGGCGATCAGGGTGCGAATGAACATGGCGGTCTCCTTGGGGGTGGGCCCGCTGCACCGTGCAACGGGGTGATCGCCATTCTTCGCAAACGGGTCGGATTGCCCATCGCCTGCAGGTGGGGCCACCGCCTGGGGCCACCGGATGGGGGTGGCGTGCCTGGCGCCGACCTCTCTTGTGGTGGGCGCCGCGACGGCAGGCTCATTGCTGCTCTATCGGGCGCGGCGGGTAGCTGTCCCAGCCCTGGCATCCGGGGCACTGCCAGAAGTAGTGGCGGGCTTCGAAACCGCAGGCGGCGCAGCGGTAGCGCTGCAGCGGCTCGGCCGCCTGCCGGACCGCGGCGTGCAGCTGCGCCTGCGCTTCGGGAGGCCAGTGTGACGCCGGCACCGCCAGCACCTCGGCCGCCGCACCCAGGCTGGGCTGGGCCTGCAGATGCGCCAGGCGCCGCGCCCGTCCCTCTTCGGAGGGAGCGGAGGGAGGCCGCGCCTCACCCATGGGGGTGTCCGGGTCGTCCAGCTGATCCAGGGCGCTCAGCGTCTCCAGCCGGGGGTCTTCGTCATAGGCCTGGGCGAGCGCCTTGCGCGCCTCGGGCACACGCCCGGCTTCGCGTGCGGCTCGCGCATAGGCCGCGGCCACGAGGGCGAAGCGCGCCGGGTCCAGGCTGCGCAGCCGCTCCCAGTGATTCAGCGCAGCCTCGCCGTCGCCGGCCTTCAGCGCCAGCTCTCCGGCCAGCAGCCAGGGCCGGGGTGCCTGGGGCGCTGCTTCCTGGGCCAGCTTCAACGCCGCTGCGGCATCGGCGGCGCGACCGGCCTGGGCTGCCTCCAGCGCCTGTTCGCAGCGGTAGTGCGCGATCCGGGTGGCGAAGGAGGCACCGCCCTGACGCTCGATCTCCTGCGCGGTGGCGACCGCCTGCGGCCAGTCGTGCGCGCGTTCAAACAGCGCCAGCAGGGCGAGCCGGGCCTCGCCGTCGTGCTGCGTGTCCAGCAGGGTGCGCCAGGCGGCCTCGGCGCGATCGAACAGCCCGGCCTTGGCGTAGTCCTGTGCCAGCGCGAGCTGCGCGCGTTCGCGGTCCACCGCCTGCAGGTCGGCACGCGACAGCAGATGCTGGTGCACCCGCACCGCGCGCTCGAACTCGCCACGGCGGCGGAACAGGTTGCCGAGCGCGAAGTGCAGCTCGGTGGTGTCGGGGTCGAGCTGCACCGCCTCGATGAAGGCGTCTATCGCCTTGTCCTGCTGTTCGTTGAGCAGCAGGTTCAGGCCGTCGAAATAGGCGCGCGGCGCGTCCCGGCGGTCGCGCCGCCACTGGCGCTGGTCCAGGCGCGAGGCCAGCCAGCCGAGCACGAAGGCCACCGGCAGGCCGAGCAGCAGCCACTGGAGCGCGAAATCCATCGCCGATTCAGACGCTCAGGGACGTGGCGGCAGGTCGTGCCGGGTCGGATTCACAGCAGCTCCCTGGGCGGCTCGCCGTCGAAGGCCGAGGCGGGCTCGGGGCGGACCGGCGCGTTGGCAGCGGCGGGTGCCGGCGTTGGTGTCGCCAGTGCACCGGCGCGGCGACGCTGGCGCCACCAGGCAGGCAGCATGGCGAGCACCCCGAGCGCGGTGCCGACGGCAAAGGCGATCAGGACGACGACCACCAGCGGCGCACTCCAGTCGATGCCGAAGAACCAGTGCACGACCACGGTCTGCTGGTTGTTCAGCGCGAACGCGAACAAGGCGAAGAAGACGAAACCGCGCAGCAGCCAGACCAGAATCCGCATGTCCGGTCCATTGTAGGAGGGCGGACCTCCGCGCCTGCCGGTGGCCGGCGACCGACGTCTCGCAACGCCGGTGCCGACGCCCGAATCCTGTGCCAGCGAGGACGGTGCCAAGACACCCGCAAAGATGCGGGTCGGGTGCGGTGGCTGCCAGAAACGACGAGGGGCCCCGCAGGGCCCCTCGTGATGCCGGATGGCTGTGCCCGATCAGTCAGGCAGCTGCGGCGTCTTCGCGTCCACCGACTCGCGCAGCGCCTTGCCGGGCTTGAAGTGCGGCACCAGCTTCTCGGGGATCGTGACCTGCTCGCCGCTGCGCGGGTTGCGTCCCACGCGCGGCGGGCGGCGGTTGATCGAGAAGCTGCCGAAGCCGCGGATCTCGATCCGGTGCCCGCGAGCGAGGGCGTCGGACATGGCGTCCAGGATCGTTTTCACCGCGAACTCGGTGTCGCGCTGCGCGAGCTGGCCGAAGCGTTCGGCCAGCCGGTTGACGAGATCGGAACGCGTCATGCCGCGTGCTTACTCGCGGTTGTCCAGCTTGGCACGCAGCAGGGCGCCCAGGCTGGTGGTGCCGGCGTTCTCGCGCTCGTTGCTCTGCGACAGACGCTGCATGGCCTCCTGCGTGTCGGCGCTGTCCTTGGCCTTGATGGAGAGCTGGATGTTGCGCGTCTTGCGGTCGACGTTGACGATCATCACGCTGACCTCGTCGCCTTCCTTGAGCACGTTGCGCGCGTCCTCGACGCGGTCTCGGCTGATCTCGCTGGCGCGCAGGTAGCCGCTCACGTCGGCGTTGAGCTGCACCTCGGCGCCGCGCGGGTCGACCGTCTTCACCTGCCCGCTGACGATCGCGCCGCGGTCGTTGAGGGTGACGAAGCTGGTGAAGGGGTCGGTGTCGAGCTGCTTGATGCCCAGGCTGATGCGCTCGCGCTCGACGTCCACCGCCAGCACGATGGCCTCGACCTCCTGGCCCTTGCGGTAGTTGCGCACTGCGCTTTCACCGGGTTCGTTCCACGACAGGTCGGACAGGTGCACCAGGCCGTCGATGCCCGATGCCAGGCCGATGAAGATGCCGAAGTCGGTGATGCTCTTGACCGGGCCGCCGACCTTGTCGCCGCGCTTGACGTTGGTCGCGAACTCCTCCCAGGGGTTGGCCATGCACTGCTTCATGCCCAGGCTGATGCGGCGCTTGTCCTCGTCGATCTCGAGCACCATGACCTCGACCTCGTCGCCCAGGGTGACGACCTTGCTCGGGGCGACGTTCTTGTTCGTCCAGTCCATCTCGGAGACGTGGACCAGGCCCTCGATGCCGGGCTCGATCTCGACGAAGGCACCGTAGTCGGCGATGTTGGTGACCTTGCCGAACAGGCGCGTGGTGGTCGGGTAGCGACGCGACACGCCCAGCCAGGGGTCGTCGCCGAGCTGCTTCAGGCCCAGGCTGACGCGGCTCTTCTCGGCGTCGAACTTGAGCACCTTGGCGGTCAGTTCCTGACCGACGGTGACCACCTCGCTCGGGTGGCGAACGCGGCGCCAGGCCATGTCGGTGATGTGCAGCAGGCCGTCGATGCCGCCGAGGTCGACGAAGGCGCCGTACTCGGTGATGTTCTTGACCACGCCCTGGACGATCGCGCCTTCGTGCAGCGTCTCCAGCAGCTTGGCGCGTTCCTCGCCCATCGAGGCCTCGACCACTGCGCGGCGCGACAACACGACGTTGTTGCGCTTGCGGTCGAGCTTGATGACCTTGAACTCCATGGTCTTGCCCTCGAAGGGCGACATGTCCTTCACCGGGCGCGTGTCCAGCAGCGAGCCGGGCAGGAAGGCGCGGATGCCGTTGACGAGCACCGTGAGGCCGCCCTTGACCTTGCCGGAGACGGTGCCGGTGACGAACTCGCCCGACTCGAGCGCGTTCTCCAGCGCCATCCAGGACGCCAGGCGCTTGGCCTTGTCGCGCGACAGGATGGTGTCGCCATAGCCGTTCTCGACCGCGTCGACGGCGACGGCGACGAAGTCGCCGACCTGCACTTCGAGTTCGCCCTGGTCGTTCTTGAACTCGTCGACCGGGATGTAGGCCTCGCTCTTCAGGCCGGCGTTGACCACCACGTGGTTGAAGTCGATGCGCACCACCTCGGCGGAGATGACCTCGCCGACGCGCATGTCGGCCGACTTCAGCGATTCCTCGAACAGGGCGGCAAAGGACTCGCCGCCACCGGCGGTGGCAGATTGGATTTGGGACATGGGTTTTCCTGAAAGCCCGGCGGCAGTGAAGGTCAGGGGCCGGGCGGTGAATGCAACATCCGTTGCGGGGTTGGGTTGAACACCGGCAGCGTGCGGGGAGCGCGCTGCCGCAGCGAAGGCCGTTCGCCTGAACCGGATGAACCTGGTGAATCGGACAGCTGCGCCCGGTTCAGTCGGAAGACTCGGCAGATTCAGCAAAAGGCCTGCGATCCGACCACCAAGCCAGCACCCGGGAGACCGATTCCTCGATCGTGAGCGCGGAGTTGTCCAGTCGCATCGCGTCTTCGGCCGGCTTCAAGGGCGCCACCGCGCGGGTGCTGTCCCGCTCGTCGCGCGCATGCAGGTCGGCCAAAAGCTCGTCGATGTTAGACGGAAAACCGTTTGAAATCAACTGCTTGTGACGCCTGGCGGCACGCTGCTCGGCGCTTGCGGTGAGGTACACCTTGAGCTGGGCGTCGGGGAAGACGACGGTCCCCATGTCGCGCCCGTCGGCCACCAGCCCGGGGGCGCGTCGAAATGCCAGCTGCAGCGCGTGCAGGGCCTGGCGCACTGCGGGCAGGGCCGAGATGCGCGAGGCCATGACGCCGACGCGCTCCTGGCGCAGTGCCGCCGTGACCTCGCGCCCGCGCAGCAGGCACTGGCCGTCCTGAAAGCGCAGATCGAGCAGGTGGGCGAGGGCGGCGACGGCTTCTTCGTCATCCGGATCCGTGCCGTCGTCCAGCACCGCCAGCGCGGTGGCGCGGTACAGCAGCCCGGAATCGAGCAGGTGGTAGCCCAGCGCATCGGCCAGCGCCGCCGCCAGTGTTCCCTTGCCGGACGCGGTGGGGCCGTCGACGGTGAGCACCGGCACCTCCTCGGGGCGCGCATGGGCCACCTCCAGCATGGCATCGAAGTAGGCGGGGAAGGTCTTGGCCACGCAGTGCGGCTCGAGGATGCGCTGCGGCAGCCGGGCCGGGTTGAACGCGGCGAGCGACAGGCACATCGCCATCCGGTGGTCGTCGTAGGTGCGCAGGGTGGCGGCTCGCCAGCCGTCGGCGGCGGGGGGCGTGATGGCGATGAAGTCCGCGCCTTCCTGCACCGTCGCGCCCAGGCGCCGCAGCTCGGCCGCCATCGCCGCGATGCGGTCGGTCTCCTTGACGCGCCAGCTCGCGATGTGGGTCAGGCGCGTCGTGCCACGCGCGTACAAGGCCATCGCCGCCAGCGTCATCGCGGCGTCCGGGATGTGGTTGCAGTCGAGCTCGATCGCCTGCAGCGGCCAGCTGCCGCGCTGCACGCTCAGCCAGCCGGGGCCGCCGCGCACCTGGGCACCCATCGCGCGTGCCGCCTCGACGAAGCGGATGTCCCCCTGGATGCTGTCCAGCCCCACGCCTTCGATGCGCAACGGCGCCCCGCCGTCGGCGGCGATCGCACCCATGGCGATGAAGTAGGAGGCCGAGGAGGCGTCGCCCTCGACGTGGATGGACCCCGGCGAGCGATAGCTGCTGCCGGCCGGGATGCGAAAGCGCTCCCAGCCGCTGCGGTCGACCTCGATGCCGAAGCGCGCCAGCAGGTTCAGCGTGATCTCGATGTAGGGCTTGGAGATCAGCTCGCCCTCGACCTCGATCACGATCTCGGTAGGCTGGGCCACCAGCGGCAGTGCCAGCAGCAGCGCGGTCAGGAACTGGCTGGAGACGTCGCCGCGCACCCGGATCGGCTGCTGCAGCGCCAGCGCGCCACCTGCGCGGCCGTGCACACGCAGCGGCGGGTAGCCGGCTTGTCCGAGCTCGTCGATGGCGCAGCCCAGCGGGCGCAGGGCGTCCACGAGGTCGCCGATCGGGCGCTCGTGCATGCGTGCCACGCCGCTGAGCTCGAAGCGCCCGCCCTGGGTCGCCGCCAGCAGCGCCAGCGCGGCGGCCAGCGGTCGCATCGCGGTGCCGGCGTTGCCGAGGAAGAGCTGCGCCTCGTGCACCCGCAGCCGGCCGCCCAGGCCGGCGACGTGCAGCACGCCGGCCTCCTCGCGCAGCGTGCAGCCCAGGGCCAGCAGCGCGTTGCGCATCACCCGCGTGTCGTCGGAGTCCAGCAGGTCGTGCACCGCGGTCGTGCCGGCGGCCAGGCCGGCGAGCAGCAGCACACGGTTGGAGATGCTCTTGGAGCCCGGCAGCCGCACCGTGCCGCTGGCGCCCGCCAATGCCGGCAGGTCGAGGAAGGGACGCTCGCGCATCGGCGGGACGCTAGGAGCGGCTGCCGCGCGTGCCGCCCATCTGCCAGCCGGCGCGGCCCTCGGAGGCGGTGCGTATCAGGTCGGCCAGGGCGTCGGCGTTGCCCGAGCGGATGACGAGCTCGAGCGCGTCCAGCGTGTGACGAAAGCGCGCCGACTGCTTGAGCAGCTCTTCGCGATTGGCGATCAGCACGTCGCGCCACATGTCGGGGTCGCTCGCGGCGATGCGCGTGAAGTCGCGGAAGCCTGGCCCGGCCAGGGACAGGAAGTCGCGCCCCGAGGGTTGCTTGATGACGGCGCTGAAGTAGGCGAAGGCGAGCAGGTGCGGCAGGTGGCTGATCGCGGCGAAGGCGGCGTCGTGGTTCTCCGGCGTCATCATCAGCACCTGCGAGCCGATCGCAGACCAGACGTCGGTGGCTTTTTGCACCAGCGCGCTGTCGGTCTGCGGCAGCGGTGTCAGGATGACCTGGCGCCCGCTGTACAGGCTGGCGTCGGCGTGCTGGATGCCCGAAGCCTCCTTGCCGGCGATCGGGTGCGCCGGCACGAAGCTGGCCACGCGTTCGCGCAGCGCGCGGCGCGCGGCGTCGATCACGTCGCGCTTGGTGCTGCCGACGTCCATGAACAGCACACCCGGTTCGACGAGGTGGCGGATCGCCTTGAAGGTGCCTTCGGTGGCCGCCACCGGGACCGCGATGATGACGATGTCGGACCCCGCCACCGCCAGCAGGGCCGACTCGGCGGCGACGTCGATGATGCCGAGCTTGCGGGCGCGCTCGGTGGTGGAAGGGGACTTGCTGTAGCCGATGACGCGGCGCACCAGCCCGCCGCGCTTGAGCGCGAGGGCAAAGGAGCCGCCCATCAGGCCGCATCCGATGACGCCGAGCTGGTTGAACATGGCTGTCGTGATCCTGGGGCTCAGTGCAGGTCCACCGGGTAGCTGCCGAGCACCTTGAAGAAGGCGCACACCTCGCGCAACGCCGCCAGTGCTGCCGCCACCGCGGGCTGTTCGGGGTGGCCGTCGATGTCGATGTAGAAGTAGTACTCCCACTGGCCGGAACGCGCCGGACGCGATTCGAAGCGCGTCATCGACACGCCGTGCGTCTTCAGCGGCACCAGCAGGTCGTGCACCGCGCCGGGCCGGTTCGGCACCGAGACCACCAGACTGGTGCAGTCGTGGCCCGAGGCCGCCGGTGCCGGGTGGCGCTTGGGGTGGGTGACGATCGCGAAGCGGGTGCGGTTGTGCGGGTCGTCCTGGATCGCAGGAGCCACCACGTGCAGCCCGTACTCGCTGCCGGCGCGGGCGCTGGCAATGGCGGCCACCGAAGGGTCTTCGGCCGCCAGCCGCGCGCCCTCGGCGTTGCTGGCCACCGGCCGGCGCTCTGCCGTCGGCAGGTGGGCACTGAGCCATTCGTGGCACTGCGCCAGGGCCTGCGGGTGCGCCAGCACGGTGTGGATGCCATCCAGACCATCATTGCGGCGCAGCAGGTTGTGGCGCACGAACAGGCTGGTCTCGCCGACGATGATGAGCGGCGTGTGCAGGAACAGGTCCAGCGAGCGGGCGACCCCGCCTTCGGTGGAGTTCTCGATCGCCACCACGCCGAACTCTGCGCCGCCGCCTGCGGTGGCGTTGAAGACCTCGTCGAAGCTGCCGCAGGGCACGCGCACGATGCTGCTGCCGAAGAAGCCGAGCGCCGCTTCCTCGCTGTAGGTGCCGGCCGGCCCGAGGTAGGCGACGCGGGTCGGTGCCTCCAGCGCCCGGCAGGCCGACATGATCTCGCGCCAGATCGGTGCGATGCCCTCGGGCCGGAGGGGCCCTGGGTTGCTGTGCTTGAGCTTGGCGATGACTTGCGCCTCGCGCTCGGGGCGGAACACGGCCGAGCCTTCGCGCTTCTTCAGCTCACCCACCTCCAGCGCGAGCGCGGCGCGCCGGTTCAGCAGCGCCAGCAGCTTGGCGTCGGTGGCGTCTATGCGCGCTCGCAACTCGGCGAGCGCGGGGTCGACGGCGTCGCTCATCGGCGCGTGGGCGGCCGTCACTTGCCGTTGCCGGCGCCGGACGCGCCCGCCGCCGGCGTCAGTCCGAGCCGCTTGCCCATCGCCAGGTCCAGTGCCTTGAGCCGGGGTTCGATCTTGGGCTTCACATCGGCAACCAGCTTCTCGCCCAGCGTCTGCTGCATCTGCGGCGCCAGGGTCTGGAACTTGCGCCAGGCTTCGGACTTGAAGACCGCCAGCACCTCCTGCAGCTCGGCCTCGGTGAGCTTTTCAGCCAGCAGCGGGCCTATGGTCGAAGGCGCCAGCGCGCGTGCACGGTCGCGCACCACCGGGTAGGCATCATCGACGTACTTGCGCACATCGGCTTGCAGGTTCTGACCCATGGCCTGCTGCTGGTCGGCAGCGACGTTGCGCCGCACGTGGGCGGCCGCGCGCTGCAACAACTGGATCGCCGGCTGCTCGACCAGCTGGCGCGCCAGCTGGTCGACGCCGGGCTGCTGGGCCTGCAGGATCTGGTCGACCAGTTGCTGCTTCTGCGCCGATGCTGCGGGTGCTGCAGTCTGCGCCGCGGCGCCCAGCGTCGTGAGGGCGGCAAGCAGCGTGGCCAGCAGCCGGTGGGAACTCGTCATCTCAGGGGGTCTCCTCGCCGTTCGTTGCGGCGTCATCGTTGGCATCGTTTTCGACGATGCGTTGCAGGCCGGACAGCTTGGCCCCGTCGTCCAGCGCGATCAGCGTCACGCCCTGGGTGGCGCGGCCGAGCTCGCGAATCTCCGACACCCGGGTGCGCACGAGCACGCCGCGGTCGGTGATGAGCATGATCTCGTCGGCCGGCCGCACCAGCGTGGCGGCCACCACGCGGCCGTTGCGCTCGCTTTGCTGGATCGCGATCATGCCCTTGGTGCCGCGCCCGTGGCGGGTGTACTCGACGATGGATGTGCGCTTGCCGTAGCCGTTCTCGGTGGCGGTGAGCACGCTTTGCGTCTCGTCCTCGGCGACCAGCATGGCGATCACCTGCTGGCCGTCCTCCAGCGCCATGCCGCGCACGCCGCGCGCCTGGCGGCCCATGGTGCGCACGTCCTGTTCGTCGAAGCGCACCGCCTTGCCGCCGTCGGAGAACAGCATCACGTCGTGATGGCCGTCGGTCAGCGCGGCGCCGATCAGGAAGTCGCCTTCGTCGAGGTCGCAGGCGATGATGCCGGCCTTGCGCGGGTTGCTGAACTCGTCCAGCGCGGTCTTCTTGACCGTGCCCAGCGCGGTGGCCATGAAGATGCAGTGGTCGCCCGGGAAGCTGCGGAACTCGCCCGTGAGAGGCAGCACGACGGTGATCTTCTCGCCGGGCTGCAGCGGGAACATGTTGACGATGGGCTTGCCGCGGCTGGCGCGGCTGCCCTGCGGCACCTCCCAGACCTTGAGCCAGTACACGCGCCCGCGGTCGCTGAAGCACAGGATCCAGTCGTGCGTGTTGGCGATGAAGAGCTGGTCTATCCAGTCGTCTTCCTTGGTCTGCGCCGCCTGCTTGCCGCGCCCGCCGCGCCGCTGCGCGCGGTACTCTGACAGCGCCTGGCTCTTGATGTAGCCGGTGTGGCTGAGCGTGACCACCATGTCGGTGGGTGTGATCAGGTCCTCGGTGCCGAGCTCCTGCGCATTCGCCTCGATCCGGCTGCGGCGCGCGCCCGCCTTGGTCTGCCCAAACTCCTGGCGCAGGGCTTGCAGCTCGCCGGTGATGATGGCGGCCACGCGCTCGGGCCGGGCCAGGATGTCCAGCAGGTCGGCGATCTGCGTCATCACCTCGCGGTACTCGTCGAGGATCTTGTCCTGCTCCAGGCCGGTGAGACGTTGCAGCCGCATCTGCAGGATTTCCTGCGCCTGGTCGTCGGAAAGCCGGTACAGGCCGTCGGGCTGCAGGCCGTAGTGCGTGGGCAGGCCCTCGGGCCGGTACTGCGCGCCGCCGCCCTCGGAGCGCGCGAGCATCTCGCGCACCAGCGATGCGTCCCAGCCCTTGCCCATCAGTGCCGCCTTCGCCACCGGCGGCGTCGGGCTGGACTTGATGGTCTCGATGAACTCGTCGATGTTGGCCAGCGCCACCGCCAGGCCCTCGAGCACGTGGCCGCGCTCGCGCGCCTTGCGCAGCTCGTACACGGTGCGCCGGGTGACGACCTCGCGCCTATGGTCGAGGAAGACCTCGATCAACTGCTTCAGGTTGCACAGCCTGGGTTGCCCGTCGACCAGGGCCACCATGTTCATGCCGAAGCTGTCCTGCAGCTGGGTCTGCTTGTACAGGTTGTTGAGGACGACCTCCGGCACCTCGCCGCGCTTGAGCTCGATCACCACCCGCATGCCGGACTTGTCGCTCTCGTCCTGGATGTGGCTGATGCCCTCGATCTTCTTGTCGTTGACGAGCTCGGCGATGCGCTCGAGCAGCGTCTTCTTGTTCACCTGGTAGGGGATCTCGTCGACGATGATCGCCTGGCGCTGGCCGCGGTCGATGTCCTCGAAGTGGCAGGCCGCGCGCATCACCACCTTGCCGCGCCCGGTGCGGTAGCCATCGCGCACGCCCGCCAGGCCGTAGATGATGCCGGCGGTCGGGAAGTCCGGCGCCGGGACGATCTGCATCAGCTCGTCGATCGTGGTCTCGGGGTGGTCCAGCAGGTGCAGGCAGGCGTCGACCACCTCGCACAGGTTGTGCGGCGGGATGTTGGTCGCCATGCCGACCGCGATGCCGCCCGAGCCATTCACCAGCAGGTTGGGCTGCCGCGTCGGCAGCACCAGCGGCTCCTTCTCCGAGCCGTCGTAGTTGGGGCCGAAATCGACCGTCTCCTTGTCGATGTCGGCCAGCATCTCGTGCGCGATCTTGGCCAGCCGGATCTCGGTGTAGCGCATCGCGGCGGCGTTGTCGCCGTCCACCGAGCCGAAGTTGCCCTGGCCGTCGACCAGCATGTGGCGCATGCTGAAGTCCTGCGCCATGCGCACGATGGTGTCGTAGACCGACTGGTCGCCGTGCGGGTGGTACTTGCCGATCACGTCGCCGACGATGCGCGCGCTCTTCTTGTACGGCCGGTTCCAGTCGTTGTTCAGCACGTGCATCGCGAACAGCGCGCGCCTGTGCACCGGCTTGAGTCCGTCCCTGGCGTCCGGCAGGGCGCGACCGACGATCACGCTCATCGCGTAGTCGAGGTACGAGCGCCGCATCTCCTCCTCGAGGCTGACGGGCAGGGTTTCCTTGGCGAAGGGATTCATCCGAGAAGGGGCGGGCAACGCGGGCGCGACAGCGCGGCGTGCCTGCAACGGCGGCGGAAAGGCGGATTCTAAGCGGGCCGGCCTGTAGCACCGGCGCAACAGCGATTGCGCAGCGCGCCGCGACGGGCGCCAAAATGACGGCCGTCAGAAGCCCTATGGCACAATGATTCGTCGTTGGCAGGCGACCGGCCGCGTCCGTTTGCCCAACCGATTCGGTATCCGGTTCCGGACATTTCGCAGGCGACTGCGGCTTTCCTCGAGAGGAGAATCAATGAAGAAACTGAACAAGGTGGCCGTGCTGTTCGCGTCGGCTGCGCTTGCCGCCCCGATCACGGTGTTTGCCCAAGCGAAGTCGGTCGACAACTGGCGCGCGGCCGACGGCACCGTCTGGAAGAACGGCACCAACGAGCTCTGCTGGCGTGACGCCACCTGGACCCCGGCCACCGCGCAGGAAAACTGCGACGGCGCCATCAAGGCCGCTGCCCCTGCACCCGCACCCGCCCCGGCGCCTGCAGCCGCCCCGGCGCCCGCAGCCGCTCCGGCGCCCGCGCCGGCACCGGCTGCCGCACCCGCAGCGCCCAAGCCCACCAGCGAGAAGGTCACCTTCGCCGCCGACGCTTTCTTCGATTTCGACAAGGCCGTCCTCAAGCCGGAAGCGAAGGCGAAGATGGACGACCTGGTCGCCAAGACCAAGAACGTCGCCCTCGAAGTCGTGATTGCGGTCGGCCACACCGACTCCACCGGCGACGGCGGCTACAACCAGAAGCTGTCCACCCGCCGCGCCAACGCGGTGAAGGACTACCTGGTCAGCAAGGGCGTCGAGAAGAACCGCGTCTACACCGAAGGCAAGGGCGAGAACCAGCCTGTGGCCGACAACAAGACCCGCGAAGGCCGCGCGAAGAACCGTCGCGTGGAGATCGAGGTCGTCGGCACCCGTCCGGTGAAGTAAGCTGCGAAGTTCGACGGGCCCTGCGCCCGTCGGCTGTCGCGCTCGAATGCCCCGCCTCGGCGGGGCTTTTCTTTGGCCGTGCCGATTACGATCACACCATGAACACTGCCAACGTCGACGCCCAGGAACTGGCCAAGTTCAGCGAGCTGGCGCACCACTGGTGGGATCCGCAGAGCGAGTTCGGCCCGCTGCACGAGATCAACCCGCTGCGGCTGGAATGGATCGACTCGATTGCACCCCTGCATGGCCGGGAGGTCCTGGACGTCGGCTGTGGAGGAGGCCTGCTGTCCGAGGCGATGGCGGCGCGGGCCCGGCAGGTGCTGGGGATCGATCTGGCCGCGAAGTCGCTCGGCGTGGCGCGCCTGCACGCGCTGGAGACCGGCGTCGCGAACCTCGAGTACCGGGAGGTGGCAGCGGAGGCGCTGGCCAGCCAGGCTCCTGCGGCCTATGACATCGTCACATGCATGGAGATGCTGGAGCACGTCCCGGATCCGGCCTCTACCGTAAGGGCCTGTGCGGCCCTGGTGCGACCCGGCGGCTGGGTCTTTTTCTCGACCCTCAACCGCAATCCCAAGTCCTACCTGTTCGCCATCGTCGGTGCCGAGCAGGTGCTGCGCCTGCTGCCCAGGGGCACCCACGAGTACGCACGCTTTCTGCGCCCGAGCGAGCTGGCCCGCTTTGCGCGTGAGGCCGGACTGCAGCTGCAGGCGATCAAGGGCATGGTCTACAACCCGCTGACCAAGCGCTATGCCCTGGCGGCCGACGCCAGCGTCAACTACATGATGGCCTTTCAGCGGCCGGCGCCTTGAACGCCGGCTGGGCATGCGCCGGACCGGTACCGGGAACCGCTGAGATGATTCCTCCCCGCGCGCGTGCGGTGCTCTTCGACCTCGACGGGACGCTGGTCGACAGTGCCCCCGATCTGGCAGGAGCCGCCAACGACCTGCGCGCCGCACACGCCATGCCGCCGCTGCCCTTCGAGCAACTGCGCCCCTTGGTCGGCGCCGGTGCGCGCGGAATGATCGGTGCCACTTTCGGCCGTGCGCCGGGAGACGACGGCTACGATGCGCTGCGCGACGCCTTTCTCGCGCGCTACGAGGCGCGGATGCTGATGCAGACGGTGGTCTTCGCGGCGATGAATGCGGTGCTTTCCGCCCTGGACCGTGCCGGCCTGCCCTGGGGCATCGTCACCAACAAGCAGGCGCGCTTTGCCGAGCCGCTGGTGCGCGGGCTCGATCTGCGAGCCGCCGCGCTGGTCTGCGGCGACACCACCGCCCACTCGAAGCCGCACCCGGCACCCCTGCTGGAAGGCGCGCGCCGGCTGGCGCTGGCGCCCGCAGACTGTGTCTACGTCGGCGACGACCTGCGCGACGTGCAAGCCGGCCGCGCCGCCGGCATGCCGGTGCTGGCCGCGGCCTGGGGCTACCTGGGGCAGGGTGAGCCGGTGCACGACTGGGGCGCTGATGCCGTGCTCGATGTGCCGGCAGGCCTCTTGAACTGGCTGCAACTGGCCTAAACTACGGTTCACCTGGGACCGACCTGGCTTCGACGTGGGTGCGGAATCGGAACAGGGCATGCCGAGCACCAGTACGCTCGTAAATCCACTGGAACAAAGTAACTGCGAACGACGAACGTTTCGCCCTCGCCGCTTAACACCGGTGAGCCTCTCAACGGTTGGCCGATGGGCCGGGCCCGCAAGGGCTGAGAGGTCATCCACATCGGCTGGTCGATGCCCGTGCACCTTGGGCGCCGACGAGACCATAGGGTGCTGGCCCCGCCGGTAGCGTGCCGCTGCGCGACCGACGAGGCGAGATCCAAACCAGACGGCTAAGCATGTAGAACTGACCGGTGATGGCTTGCGGACGGGGGTTCGATTCCCCCCGGTTCCACCAATACCCAAAATCCCAACCCTCATCGGTTGGGATTTTTTTGCCCGTTCCCCCAGCGTTGGCGCGGCTCCCGGGCTTGGTCTCGCGAGCGTCACCCCTCCAACTCCTGCGTTTTCACGCGCGCCGACGCCTCTCTG
>CAUJJP010000105.1 GCA_963205525.1 Pseudomonadota bacterium
CCACGTCTTCCGCGATCTGCGTGCCGTCGAACAAGCCCTCACGAAAGGCCTTCAAGCATTGGAAGCCAACCCGAAGCGAACCCAGTCAATGACGGGGTTCAAATGGATTACATCTATATCGTTGAACGCAACTTAGTATCAAGCACTTGTAGCCACGGCAGCGATCACCTGCTGGGTGAGCTCGCTACGCACCCGATCGAGCCGCGCTGCGGCGCGCTGGCGGCGTTGCTCCTCCTCGCGGGCATGAGCCCGCAACGTCGTCGCGTCTTGCCAGCACCCCGCAGCACAGCCCGTTCGGGCGCGTCCAACTGCCGGATCTAGGCTGAGTTCGCAGGGCCCCGACAGCGGGGCCGCAAATGACAGAAGGCCGTCCGGGCAAGCCGGACGGCCTTCTGATTTGTGAAGCCGGCGCCGCAAGGCACCGGCTCGCCACTCACTGCGACGCGGCGGACGCAGCGGCGTCGGCAGCAGCCGGCGCCGAGGCCGGCTCGGCGGCCGGCGCGGGGGCCGGAGCCGGCGCCGGCTCGGCGGCGGCCGGCGCGGGCGCCGGGGCGGGAGCGGGCTCTTCGGTCTTGCCGCAGGCGGCCAGGCCGGCGGCGGCGATCAGCGAAGCGATCAGGAGCGACTTGTTCATCTTGACCCTTGGGGATGTCTCATGGATGGACCGTTGGCTGGCGCGCCCGACGCGGCGAAGCCCGTGGGTCACGTGTGCACCAGGACGGTTCCAGGCCCGGCGGCACAATTTCGCATTGTAGTCAAACCTAGGGCATTCCCTAGAGCCCCAGCGGTCGCAATGGCCAGCCAGGGCTGGAGCGTTGCAGCCACGCATCAATCGCATCGCGTGCCGCAGCCGCGGCTCGCGCATCCTGCTGCGCCCGGCCGCGCCAGGGCTCGGTGTGCCAGACACGCAGGACGGTCGGGCCGTCATCCAGGATCAGGGTCGGCAGCGCCGGGTCGGCCTCCTCGTCGGGGCTGCGGGCATCCACCGCATGGCTCCAGACCGTACGCCAGGCGCAGAAGCGTGGCTGGCACTGCTCGATGCGATCGAAGCGCCAGGCCAGCAGGGTCAGGCGCCGTCCGGGCAGGCGCAGGTAGCTCGTCAAGGCCGCGATCAGCGCCGCATCTTCCAGCGGCCAGGCGGCGAAGTCCTCATCCGCGAACAGAAGGCTGCGGCTGCGACGTGCCAGCGCGGCCTCGACCGTGCGCCGCACCGCCGCACGCCAGCTCGCAGGATCGTTGATCTCCAGCGCCTCCAGGCTCATGGTCCGATTGTGGCGCCATGGGACAATCGCCCATGCTGATCGCCCCGCCCTGCGTCGTCACCCTGACCTGGACCCTGACCGACGCCCAGAACCGCCCGATCGACGCCCTGCAGACACCGACCGAGTTCCTGTTCGGCGGCTCGGACCTGCTGGCCGGCATCGAGGACGCGATCGCCGGCCAGGCGGCAGGCTTCGAGACCCGGGTCCAGATCGAGCCCGAGCAGGCGTTCGGCGACTACCGGCCCGAGCTGGTGTGCTTCGAGCCGCGCCACCTGTTTCCGGCCGAGCTGGAGCCCGGCATGGCCTTCGAAGGCCTGCCCGCCGGCCATCAGACGGCCGGCATGCCGGCCGACGCGGTCTATCTGGTGACCGAGGTCTACCCCGAGCACGTGGTGCTGGACGGCAACCACCCGCTGGCCGGGATGGCGCTGCGGGTGGCCTTGAAAGTGGAGGCGGTGCGCCCGGCCAGCGACGAGGAAGCCGAGGCCGGCAGCGTGGGCACGGCGGCCTTCAGCGTGCTGCGCGGGCGCGGCCCCGAGCAGCCGCTGCACTGAGCCTAGATCCGGCAGTTGACCGCTCTTCTTGGCAGGATTCCTCAGTGTTTCCTGGCACTTGTGGCGTCGACACCGCTCACCTCATGGGTGAACCCGCTACGCACCCGATCGAGCTACGCTGCGGCGCGCTGGCGGTGTTGCTCCTCCTCGCGGGCAGCAGCCCGCCGCGTCGTCGCGCCTTGCCAGCGCACCGCAGCGCAGCCCGCTCGGGCGCGTCCAACTGCCGGATCTAGACTGAGCGCCGGCAGCCCGCTCAGGCCTTGCCGGTGGAGCCGAAACCGCCCGCGCCGCGCGCCGAGGCCTCGAAGCCCTCGACGACGCGAAACGCCGCCTGCACCACCGGCACGATCACCAGTTGCGCGATGCGCTCCAGCGGCTGCACGGTATAGGGCTCGCGGCCGCGGTTCCAGCAGCTCACCATCAGCGGCCCCTGGTAGTCGCTGTCGATCAGGCCGACCAGGTTGCCCATCACGATGCCGTGCTTGTGGCCCAGGCCCGAGCGCGGCAGGATCATCGCCGCCAGGCCGGGGTCGGCGATGTGCATCGCAAGCCCGGTGGGGATGAGCGCCGCGTCGCCCGGGGCGAGGCGCAACGGTGCCTCGATCGCGGCGCGCAGGTCCAGCCCGGCACTGCCCGCGGTGGCGTAGGCGGGCAGCGCATCGGCGACGCGCGGGTCCAGGATCTTCAGGTCTATGGGCGTCATCGCGGGTCGGTCTGCCATCAGCCGGCGTGCGACATGCGCTGCGCGATCTCGCGCACCAGCTGGCGCGCCAGCGCCAGCTTGGGTCCGGTCGGCAGCTCGGTCTCGCCGCGCGCGTCCACCAGCAGCAAGGTGTTGTCGTCGCGGCCGAAGGTGGCCGGGCCCAGATTGCCGACCACCAGCGGCACGCCCTTGCGCACGCGCTTGTCGCGCGCGTGGGCGACCAGGTTCTCGCTCTCGGCGGCAAAGCCGACGCACCAGGGGCGCTCGGCCTCGGGCAGGCGTGCCACGCTGGCCAGGATGTCTGGGTTCTCGGTGAGCTCGAAGCTCGGTGCGATCTTCTTGCCGTCCTTCTTGATCTTGTGCGGGTTCTCAGCCGCCGGCCGCCAGTCCGCGACCGCTGCGGTGGCGACGAAGATGTCGTGCCGGGGCGCTGCGGCCAGCACCGCGTCGAACATCTGGCGCGCGCTTTGCACGTCGACGCGCCGCACGTGGCGCGGCGTGGCCAGGTGCACCGGACCGGCGACCAGGGTGACCTCGGCCCCCGCTTCCTGCGCCGCGCGCGCGAAGGCGAAGCCCATCTTGCCGCTGGACAGGTTGGTGATGCCGCGCACCGGGTCTATGGCCTCGAAGGTGGGGCCGGCGGTGATCAGCACCCGGCGCCCGGCGAGCAGCTTGGGCTGGAAATGGGCCACCAGCTCCTCGCACAGCGCCAGCGCCTCCAGCATGCGGCCGTCGCCGACCTCGCCGCAGGCCTGGTCGCCGGCATCCGGGCCGAGCACGAGGACGCCGTCGGCGCGCAGCAGCGCGAGGTTGCGCTGCGTGGCTGGATGCGCCCACATCTCGCGGTTCATGGCCGGCGCCACCAGCAGCGGCACGCGGTCGGCCGGCCGTGCCAGGCACAGCAGCGACAGCAGGTCGTCGGCCCGGCCCTGCGCCAGACGGGCCATGAAGTCCGCACTCGCCGGCGCGATGAGGATGGCATCGGCGGCCCGCGAGAGCTCGATGTGCGCCATGTTGCTGGCCACCCGGGCGTCCCACTGGTCGGTGTAGACGGGGTGCTTGCTCAGCGCCTGCATGGTCACCGGGGTGATGAAGCGGCAGGCCGATTCCGTCATCACCACCTGCACGCTGGCACCGGCGCGCGCGAGCTCGCGCGCCAGCTCGGCGGCCTTGTAGCAGGCCACGCCGCCCGAAAGGCCGAGGAGGATGTGCTTGCCGTGCAGATCGGTCATGTCGGTTCCCCGCGCGGCGCCTGCCCCTGCGCGCCATGGCACTTCTTGTACTTCAGGCCGCTGCCGCAGGGGCAGGGGTCGTTGCGGCCGGGCTCGCGCTCGGCGCGCCGCGGCGCGGTGCGAGGGGCGTTCTCCATCCACCACAGGCGCAGGTCCTGCACCGCGTAGCAGGCGTCGTCGACCAGCTGCTCGCGGCTGGGTGGCTCGGCTCCCTTGTAATGGCCGCTGATCCAGTCCTGCAGCAGGGCGGCGTCCATCTGCAGCGCGCGCAGCGGGTCCAGCAGGGCGGCCACGGTCTCGGCGTCCACTCCCTCCTGCCAGCCCCACTGCGGATCCTCGGCCACCGCCAGAAAACCGGCCGCCCAGTCGCTGCCCAGCGCCGGGCCGGCTTCGTCGTCGGCGGCGAGCAGCAGGGGCGAGAGCTGCAGCGCATCGGGGTCTTCCCACAGCCGCTCGGGATCGAGCTGCGAGCGCAGCGCACGCCAGCGCGCATCGATCGCGTGGCCGGCCTGCTGCACATCGTCGGGGTCGGCGAAGCTGCGTCCCCAGGCATCGTCGAGCAAGGCCGGCAAGGCCGCCAGCGCGCCCTCGGGCACGCGCGGTCCGGCCAGCAGGGCAGCAAAGGCGCCGTCCAGCCATTCGGCGTTGACGCGGGCGTCGAAGCCACCCAGGCGCTCGGCCACCGTCTGCAAGGCGTCAAGCTCGGCCTCGCTGTTGTCGCGGCGCAATCTCATCGGCGGATCTGCGGCGGCGCCGGATGCAGGCGTGCCATGACGTGGCTGTCGACGTAGGCACCGTCGCGCAGCGCGTAGCCGCGCAGGGTGCCCTCGACCTCGAAGCCGAAGCGCTCGTACAGCGCGATCGCACCCAGGTTGTCGGTGTAGACGTTGAGCTCGATGCGCAGCAGCTGCGCCCAGCGGTCGGCGTAGTCGCACAGCGCCTGCATCAAGGCCGTTCCCACGCCCTGGCGCTGGGCGTCGGCGCGCACCGAGATCCCGAGCAGCGCCGCATGGCGCCGCCGCACCAGGCCCGCCACCGGGTACAGGCCGGCGCTTGCGATCACCTCGCCCGCGCGTTCGCCGACCAGCGACAGCTGCGCCCCGCTGCCGTCGTCGGCCTGCAGCCGCTGGCGCCACAGCGCCAGACTCGGGTAGGGCAACTGCAGCAGGCCTCCAAAGACCTGCTCGTCGCCCATCAGCGCCACGTAGGCCGGTGCGTCGTCGACCGTCGCGCGCCTGATGCGCAAGGGTGCCGCTGTGCTCAAAGCCGCTCGCCGACCCAGCCCGCCACCGAGGCCAGCGCCTGCGGCAGCGCCGCGGCATCGCTGCCGCCGGCCATCGCCAGGTCCGGCTTGCCGCCGCCCTTGCCGCCGATCTGTCGGGCGACGAAGTTGACCAGCTCGCCGGCCTTCACGCGCCCCATGGCGTCGGCGGTGACGCCGGCGGCGAGCTGGACCTTGCCGGCTTCGACGCTGGCGAGCACGATGGCCGCGCTCCTGAGCTTGTTCTTGAGCTGGTCCAGGGTCTCGCGCAGGGCGCGTGCGTCGGCGCCCTCGAGCCGCGCCGCCAGCACCTTCACGCCCTGGATCTCGACCGCCTGCGCCAGCAGCTCGTCGCCCTGGGCGCTGGCGAGCCGGCCCTTCAGGGCAGCGATCTCGCGCTCCTGCGTCCGCAGCTGCTCGAGCACCGCAGCCAGCCGCGTCGGCAGCTCGGCCGGCGCCACCTTGAGCGTGCCGGCCATCTGCGCCAGCGTGCCGTCCAGCGCCTGCGCCCAGGCCAGGGCGTTGTCGCCGGTGATCGCCTCCACGCGCCGGATTCCGGCCGCCACGCCCGACTCGGCGACGATCTTGAACAGGCCGATGTCGCCGCTGCGCGCGACGTGGGTGCCGCCGCACAGCTCGCGGCTGCTGCCGATGTCGAGCACGCGCACCTCGTCGCCGTACTTCTCGCCGAACAGCATCATGGCGCCCGCCTTCTGCGCCTCGTCGATCGCCATCACGCGCGCCTGGCTGGCCGCGTTGGCCAGGATCTCGGCGTTCACCAGGGCCTCGACGCGCGCGATCTCGGCGTCGCCGACGGGCGCGTTGTGCGCGAAGTCGAAGCGCGTGCGCTCGGGCGTCACCAGCGAACCCTTTTGCTGCACGTGGGCGCCCAGCACCTCGCGCAGCGCCTTGTGCATCAGATGGGTGGCGCTGTGGTTGCGCACCGTCTTCGCGCGCAGCTCGGCGTCGACGCGGGCGACGAAGACATCGCCGACCTCGACCGCGCCCTCGACGACGCGTCCCTGGTGGCCGTGCACCGCGGCCTGCACCTTCACCGTGTCCTCCACCAGCACGCGGGCGCGCGCATTGCGCAGCTCGCCGCGGTCGCCGACCTGGCCGCCGCTCTCGGCATAGAAGGGCGTGTGGTCGAGCACGATCACCACGTCGTCGCCGGCACCGGCGCGCGTGACCGGCGTGCCGTCGACGTACAGCGCGGTGACCCGGCTGTGCTCGCACACCAGCTTCTCGTAGCCGTGGAAGGCGGTGGCTTCGCCCTCGTAGGCCAGGCCGGCGGCCATCTTGAACTTGGCCGAGGCGCGCGCCATCTCGCGCTGGCGGTTCATCGCCGCCTGGAAGCCGGCCTCGTCGACGCGCACGCCGCGCTCGCGGCAGACGTCGGCCGTGAGGTCGAGCGGGAAGCCGTAGGTGTCGTGCAGCTTGAAGGCGGTCTCGCCGTCGATCGCGCCCGCGCCGTCGGCGAGCGCGGCGTCCAGGATCGCCATCCCGTGCGCGATGGTCTGGAAGAAGCGCTCCTCCTCGGCCTTCAGCACCTCGGTGACGCGCAGGCCCTCGCGCCGCAGCTCGGGGTAGGCATCGCCCATCTCGGCCGCCAGCGGCGCCACCAGGGTGTGGAAGAAGGGCCGGCGCGCGCCCAGCTTGTAGCCGTGGCGGATGGCGCGCCGGGCGATCCGGCGCAGCACGTAGCCGCGCCCTTCGTTGCCCGGAATCACGCCGTCGGTGACGGTGAAGGCACAGGCCCGGATGTGGTCGGCGATCACCTTCAGGCTCGGCGTCTGCAGGTCCAGGCCGGCCGCGCCGCCGGCCGCCGCCACCGCGTCGCGCGTGGCCGCCAGCAGGGTGGCGAAGAGGTCGATCTCGTAGTTGCTGTGCACGTGCTGGAGCACCGCGGCGAGCCGCTCCAGCCCCATGCCGGTGTCCACGCTGGGCTTGGGCAGGCGGTGCATGTTCCCGTCTTCGCTGCGGTTGAACTGCATGAAGACGTTGTTCCAGATCTCGATGTAGCGGTCGCCGTCCTGCTCGGGGCTGCCCGGTGGGCCGCCCGCCACCGCCGGGCCGTGGTCGTAGAAGATCTCCGAGCACGGGCCGCAGGGTCCGGTGTCGCCCATCATCCAGAAGTTGTCGGACATGTAGCGGCCGCCCTTGTTGTCGCCGATGCGCACCACGCGCTCGGGCGGCAGGCCGATCTCCTTGACCCAGATGTCGTAGGCCTCGTCGTCCTCGGCATAGACGGTGGCCCACAGCTTGTCGGCCGGCAGCCCGAAGTGCTGGGTCAGCAACTCCCAGGCGTAGCGGATCGCATCCAGCTTGAAGTAGTCGCCGAAGCTGAAGTTGCCCAGCATCTCGAAGAAAGTGTGGTGGCGCGCCGTGTAGCCCACGTTCTCGAGGTCGTTGTGCTTGCCGCCGGCACGGATGCACTTCTGGCTCGTCGCCGCACGCGTGTAGGGCCGCTTGTCGAAGCCCAGGAACACGTCCTTGAACTGGTTCATGCCGGCGTTGGTGAACAGCAGCGTCGGGTCGTCGCCCGGCACCACCGGGCTGGAGGCCACGACCTGGTGCCCCTTGGAGGCGAAGAAGTTCAGGAAGGTGGCGCGGATGTCGGCGGCTTTCATGGCGCGGATTCTAGGGTTCGGCCAGCCGTCAGAATGGCGCTCAGGAGGCCCGCCGATGACCGATCGTTCCCCAGCCAGCCGCCTGCTGGCCGCCCTGCTGCTGGCCGCCGGCCTCGTCGCCGGCGGCATCGCCATCGGCCAGGGCCTGCAGCGCTTTCGCACCGCCGACCGCGTGGTCACCGTGAAGGGGCTGGCGGAGAAGGACGTGCCGTCGGACTTCGCGGTCTGGCCGCTGGGTTTGCGACGCGCCGGCACCGACTTCAACGCCGTGCAGCGCCAGCTCGCCGCCGACCGCGACCGCGTGGTCGAGTTCCTGAAGGCGCGGGGCTTCACGGCGCAGGAGGTCGAGGTCAGGCCGCTGCAGGTGCAGGACCTGTGGGCGCGCGAGTGGGGCGGCAACAACCAGCCGCTGCGCTTCCAGGGCAGCGCTCAGGTGCTGGTGCAGTCGGCCAAGCCGCAGGCGGTGGCGGCAGCCGCGCTGGCGGTCGACCCGCTGATTCAGGCCGGGGTGCAGCTCGCCGCCGACGGCGACGGGTCGGCCGGCCCGCGCTACCTGCTGCGCGGCTTCAACGAGGTGAAGGCGCCGCTGCTGGCCGAGGCGACCCGCAACGCGCGCGAGCAGGCGCAGAAGTTCGCCAGCGACGCCGGCGCCCGCCTGGGCGAGCTGCGCAGCGCCAACCAGGGCGTGATCCAGATCGGCAGCGCCAGCGGCGACTTCGACGACGCCAGCGCGCGCGTCAAACGCCTGCGCGTCGTCAGCACTTTCAGCTACGCGTTAGAGTGACACCGGTCAGGAGAACCGTGATGGACATGAAGACTTCCCCCTTGGCGACGCTGAACGACGCCAGCCTGCTGAAGACCGACGCCCTGATCGGCGGCGAATGGGTGGCCGGCGCTTCCCGCTTCGAGGTGTTCGACCCCGCCACCGGCGGCCGGCTCGCCGACGTGGCCAGCCTCGGCGCCGCCGAGGCCGAGGCCGCGATCGCCGCCGCCGACCGCGCCTGGCCGGCCTGGCGCGCCAAGACCGCCAAGGAGCGCGCGGCGGTGATGATGAGGTGGTTCGCCCTGCTGCACCAGCACGCCGACGACCTGGCGCGCATCATGACCGCCGAGCAGGGCAAGCCGCTGGCCGAAGCGCGCGGCGAGGTCGCCTACGGCGCCAGCTTCCTGGAGTGGTTCGCCGAGGAGGCACGCCGCATCTACGGCGAGACGGTGCCGACCACCGACGCCAACAAGCGCTACCTGGTGATCAAGCAGCCGATCGGCGTCTGCGCCGCGATCACGCCCTGGAACTTCCCGATCGCCATGATCACGCGCAAGGTGGCGCCGGCGCTGGCCGCCGGCTGCACCGTGGTGATCAAGCCGGCGGAGGCGACGCCCCTGTCGGCGCTCGCGGTGGCCGAGCTGGCGCAGCGCGCCGGCATGCCGGCCGGGGTGCTCAACGTCGTCACCGCCGACGCCGGCGGCAGCATCGCGGTCGGCAAGGCGCTGTGCGCGAGCGACACCGTGCGCCACCTGTCCTTCACCGGCAGCACCGAGGTCGGCCGCATCCTGGCCGCGCAGTGCGCGCCGACGATCAAGAAGCTCAGCCTGGAGCTGGGCGGCAACGCGCCCTTCATCGTCTTCGACGACGCCGACCTCGACAGCGCGGTCGAAGGCGCGGTGGCCAGCAAGTACCGCAACGCCGGCCAGACCTGCGTGTGCACGAACCGCTTCTACGTCCAGGCCGGCATCTACGACGCCTTTGTCGACAAGCTGGCGGCCAAGGTGCAGCAGATCAAGGTCGGCAACGGCTTCGAGCCCGGCATCAACCAGGGTCCGCTGATCGACGACGAGGCCGTGGCCAAGGTCGAGGCGCACGTCGCCGACGCCCTGGCCAAGGGCGCGCGCGTGGTCGCCGGTGGCAGCCGCTCGGCGGCGGGCGAGCGCTTTTTCGCCCCCACGGTGCTCGCCGGGGTCACCAGCGAGATGCGCTGCGCGCACGAGGAGACCTTCGGCCCGGTGGCGCCGGTGCTGCGCTTCGAGACCGAGGCACAGGCGATCGCGCTCGCCAACGCAACCGAGTTCGGCCTCGCCAGCTACTTCTACAGCCGCGACATCGGCCGCATCTTCCGCGTCGGCGAGGCGCTGGAGTACGGCATGGTGGGCGTCAACAGCGGCCTCATCAGCACCGCCGAGGTGCCGTTCGGCGGCGTCAAGCAAAGCGGCCTGGGGCGCGAGGGCGCACGCCAGGGCGTCGACGACTACGTCGAGCTGAAGTACCTCTGCCTGGGCGACATCCTGAAGTAGGCGGCTGCGCTCGCGGGCCGCGGCGGCGCCGGGCGGCGCGGCAGGCGCGGCAGGCGCAGCCGCTATTCGTCGTTCGCCGCCGCGGCCGGGCCACGCTCGACGCGGTTGGCGAAGCCTTCGCGGCCCATGGTCGCGAGCGAAGCCGCCTGGCTGACCGCGCGGCGCAGCAGTTCGTCGGCCTCGCCGCCGTGCTCCGGGTAGGCCGCCAGGCCGACGCTGACCGCGACCGCACGATCGCTGCCGGCCACGCTGTAGGGCTGGCGCACCTGCTGCGCGAGCTTGGACGCCACCCGCGGCGCGTCCTGGGCCGCGTCCATCCATGCCAGCAGGACGGCAAAACTGTCGCTGCCCAGCGAGGCCACGACGTCGCTGGCGCGCAGCCCGCTACGGATGCGCACCGCAACCTTGCGCCGCAGCACGTTGGCGGCCTCGACGCCGAGCGCGGCCTCGGTGCCGGCCAGGCCCTCCACGCGCAGCACGATGAGCGCCATCGGCGCCGGCTCGCGCTGGCGCAGCGCCAGCAGGTGGGTGATGTGCTCCTGCAACTGGGCGTGGTTGGGCAGGCCGGTGGCGAGGTCGGTGGCGTAGGCCTTGCGCGCCGCCTGCTCCAGCCGCTTGCGCTCCACCGCCAGCCGCAGCCGGCGACCCAGCGCCTCGTCACCCAGGGTGCCGACGTTGAGCACGTCCTGCGCCCCGCGCTGCAGCAGCTTGAGCGCCGGGCCGACCTCGGGCTCGGGCGCAGCGACCACGAGCGCCGAATCCAGCACCGCCTGCGACAGCGCTGGCCAGCGCAGCAGCCGATCCAGCACGTCGGTGTCCGGCGAACGCAGGAAGATCGCGTCCGGCGGCGACTGGCGCAGCGCCAGCGCCGCGTCCTCCAGCGAGGCGACGTCTTCGCAGGTGAACGGTCCCCAGGACGACAGGCCGAGGTCAGGCGCGGGGCCGCCGATGCACAGGATTCGAAGCGGTTCGGACATGGACGGTCGATCTTGCCCCAGCGCCGCAGGCCGGCGTGAGCGCGCAAACACCGACCCGGCGCCACCGCGGGCGCGCGAATCTAGGGGGCCTGCAAGCGGCGTGGACGGGGGCGATCAGCGCTCAAGCAGCGTGAGCACGCGCTGCGGCTGGCCGTAGAAGGCGCTGTGGTCGAGCTGGATGTAGCGCTCGCCCTGGCGGCGCAGCAGGGCCGGCACGCCGCTGGCGCCGACGCTGTGCATGATTTCTTCGGCCTCGGCGGCGATCGCGTCCGCGCGCGCCGCCAGCGGTGGGCTGCCGATCTGCGCCGCCTGCTGCGGCGCCACGCCTTCGGCCACCAGGGCCGCCACCACCGCGTCGCGGTCGGCGGCCGAGACCCCGTCCACATAGCGCGCCTTCTGCAGCCGGGCCGCGAGCGCCAGCTCGGCCTGCGCACCTCGCTCGCGCACCAGCACGGCGGCCTGCGCCGTGAAGTGCGAGGCCAGCACTTCGGTCGCGGACTGCACCACGTTGCGGAAGTAGCGATCGCTGAAGGGCTGCCCGGTCAGGGCACCGATGCGCGCGTCGGCCTGCATCACGAACGCGCTCTTGCCGTCGGCCATGCGCATCACGTTCGGGCCGTGGAAAAGCTGGCGGTGCAGCAGCCGCACTTCGGCACCGCTGGCGGCCAGGGCCTCGAAGACGGGGGCTGCGCCATAGCACCAGCCGCAATAGGTGTCGTAGATGATGAGGAATTGATGCGCCGCCATGTCGGCTCCGAAGTGCTGTGGTCTGGACCGGATTCTGGGCCAGCCGCGGGTCTGTCAGCCCAGGGCGTCAACCCAGGGCGTCAACCCAGGGCGTAGAAAGCAAGCGAGGGGTTGCGGATCTCGAGCCGTTCGAAGCGCTCGAATCCGGCCTGCGCCGCCAGCGCGCGCGCACGCCGCTCACCCCAGCAGGCGCCCAGCCCGGGCCCGCCCTGGGCCAGCGACTGCGGCACGCAATGCAGGCAGCTCAGGCCGTAGAGCATGCGCGCGAAGGGGTTGCCCAGGTTGTCCGCCAGTTCGTCGGCCACCTTGGGCTCGACCATCAGGAAGGTGCCACCGGGCGTCAACGCGCGCCGGATGTGCTGCAGCGCGCCCAGCGGGTCGGGCAGGTCGTGGATGACGTCGAAGCAGCTCACCAGATCCCACCCCGGTCCGGCGGCCAGGGCATCGATGGCCGCGACCTCGAACCGCACCCGAACACCCGCCGCCTCGGCGGCGGCGCGCGCCATCGCGATCGAGCGCGCGTCGAGGTCCATGCCGGCGACCTCGGCCTGCGGGTAGGCGCGCGCGAGCGTGATCGGCACCACGCCGGCACCGCAGCCGACGTCGAGCGCGCGCCCGCCGGCCTGCAGGCGCTGCACCACGCCGGGCACCGCCGGCAGCCAGGCCGAGATCAGCCGCTGCTCGTACAGGGCGCGGTTCATCGCCGCCAGCGCCTCGGGCAGTTCGGCGCCGAACTCGGCAAAGCCTATGCCGCCGCCGCTGCGAAAGGCATCGCTCAGCTGCGGCACCATGGCGGCCAGCAGCGGCAGGCTGGCGAACAGGCCGGTCACGCAGTGCTCGGACGAGGTGTTCACCAGCGAGCGCGCGTGCTCGGCGGGCAGCTCGAAGCGCTCGCCGTCGTGCAGCACATAGCCGGCGCCGGCCATCACCGCCAGCCATTCCTCGGCGTAGCGCGGCGCGATGCCGGTGCGCGCCGCCAGCTCGGCGGCACTCAGGGGTCCGGCGCCGGCCATGGCGGCGAACAGGCCCAGCCGGTCGCCCACCACCAGCAGATTGGCAGCCAAGGCGGTGGCCATGTCGCCCACCAGCTTGACCATGAATTCGTTGGCGCGCTGTCTGTCCATGGGTGTCGGGATGGGTCCGCAGGGTCCGGCAAGGAAGATGGACCGCTTATACCCGAGCCATGACGCGCCAGCGCCGACCATCCACGCCCACCGCGGCGCGAAGCTCGCACCTTTCGGGGCGGGGGAAGGTCAGAGGGTGGGCAAACGACGAGCGGGCCGCGAAGCCCTGTTGCCGCACGGCGTGGAGCGGGCGAGGGGAATCGAACCCACGTCTTGAGCTTGGGAAGCTCAGGTCCTGCCATTGAACGACGCCCGCGTCGTGCGGCGGCGATATTACCGCGCTGGCTGCGGACGGTATCGGTGACATCCGGTGGACTCCGGTGGAATGCGGCAGCG
>CAUJJP010000106.1 GCA_963205525.1 Pseudomonadota bacterium
GCGCCGCGGCGGCGCTGCGCCGCCCCGCGGCCGTGGTGTCGTATGTCGTCGAGTTTGCCGACTTCCGCGGGCTTGCGGCCTGGATCGTCCGTTTCGATGCGCTGCACCGCCGCCACGGCTCGGCGCCGCGCGCGCCGCTTGCCCAGTTGCGGGTCGACAGCGCCCTGATCACGCTGCCCTCGCTGGATGGCGCCGCACAGGCCGGGCCCGCGTGCGCCGCGGCCGCCGAGCGGTCCGCTGCCCACCTGCGCTGCGCGCTGCCGCTCGCGGCGGACGAGCGCATGCTGCATCTGAAGATGCTGCTGGACTATCACTCCTTCCTCCATCACGTGCCGAGCATCGAGGCTTGCCTGGCGCTCGGCCACGAGGCCGCCCGGGGTAGCGGGTGCAGCCCGCTGTGGCAAGCCCGCTGGTGGCTGGTGGCGCTGCTGAACCACGACTACTTCGGCCAGTCCGAGGCCGGGCACGAAGCCGCCCTGCAGCTGCGGCGCCTGTTGGACCGGCACGAGTTGCCGGCGCTGCAGTTCGAGCTGGCCTGCATCGAGATGAGTGCCGCGCTCAAGGCCGACGATCTGACCGAGGCCGAGCGGCTGTTTCGCCAGATCGAGCGCTTGCGGCCGGCGGTCCGTCGGGGCCGGCTCCCGCATGGCTTGCGAGCGCAGGCCTCGTATCTTGCACGGCGCGGCGAGTTCGGCGCCGCACTGGACCGGGTCCGCCTGCTGCTGGCCCTGTGCGCGGAGGTCGATGTGCCGCGCCGCGACCAGGGCGCCTACGAGGTGCTGGGCGCCTATTGCCTGGCGGCGCTGCGGCGCTGGGACGAGTCCCGTGCCGTGCTGGTGGCGCTGCGGCCCGATCAGCAGGACACTCAAGGCGAAGTGCTCGAAGCGATCATCGACACGATCGATGCCGCGCGCGCGCTGGACGAAGGCGCCGCCGATGCGGCGGGCCGCTGCGCGAGCGCGCTGGCCCGCTGCGCCACCTTGCACTTCAACCGCTTCCTGCTGGCGGTGCCGCCAATGGCGGCCAGGCTCGTGCAGGCCGGGCTCGACCAGGGCGTGGTCTCCGAGTTCCTGGCGGCCACGGTGCACGACCGCCTGTTGCAGCCGCCCGATCCGACGCGTGAGCACTGGCCGTGGCGGGTGCGTCTGCGGGTGTTGGGCGGCCTGCAGGTCGAGCGAGACGGCGAGCCCCTGCCGCGCACCGGGGGCAAGGCCCAGCGCAAGCCGCTGGAGCTGCTGGCGCTGCTGGCCGCCCATGGCGGCGCGCCGCTGCCGCAGCCGGTGGTGATCTACCAGTTGTGGCCGTCGCCGGAGGCCGAAGCGCCCAAGGCC
This sequence comes from Pseudomonadota bacterium, assembly GCA_963205525.1. The sequence continues at coordinate 1,332 of CAUJJP010000106.1, forward strand.
TCGTTCGAGATGGCGGTGTCGCGCCTGCGCAAGCTGCTCGGCCTGGCCGACCTGGTGCGCGTGGCAGACGGCCAGGTGGCGTTGGACATGCGCCGGGTGTGGATCGACGCCGCCGCGTTCTCCACCTTGTGCGAGAGGGGAGACGAGGCGTCGTTGGCGCAGGCGATGGCGCTGTACCGGGGGCCGCTGCTGGGGCATGAGTCTCTGACCGGCCTCGCGCACACGGCCCGGGCGCGCCTGGCGTTGCAGCACGGCGTTGCGGCCCGCAGCCTCGCTCAGCGTCAGCTCGACCGAGGCGACGCGGCCGGCGCGGCGGTGGTCTACCGAGCCGCGCTTGCGCATGAACCCTTGGCCGAGGCCCTGCACCGCGGCCTGATCGAAGCCTTGGCGCGCCAGGGCGAGAAGGCCGAGGCCCTGGCTGCCTACCGGCGGCTGACCGAGTTGCTCTCGCGCGGCCTGGACACGGTGCCTTCGGCCCAGACCGAGAATCTGGTCCAGGCGGTGCGCGACGGCGTCATCGGACCCGCCGGCGGCCCGGCCCGGCCCGTCTGAAGGCCCGGCCAGGGGCCAGGATTCAACGGCGCCGCGCCGTCGCGCCCAATACCGCCAAGCCGCTCAACATCATCGCCCAGGTGGCCGGCTCGGGTACGGGCGCTGTGGGCACGCCGATGTCGCCATCGTGCACCAGCCAGCAGTAGTACCCGGGGATATGGGGCTGGTTGCCGTTGAGTTGCCCGTCATGCATGCCGAACATCGGCACCGTGAACGGGTTGTCGAGCGTCTCGGTGGTGTACCAGTAAGGCATCAGATTGATGAAGGGCCCCGTGTTGACAAGGCAAAGATTGGGCCAGCACGGCGTCGGGGTACCGGTACCGTCGTGGGATCCTTGGTTGCCCAGGTTGACGTAGAACATGTAGGCGAGTTCGTTGCTCGGGCTCTTGTGGTTCCAGCCGACATCGGAGCTCACGCCGTCGTAGCTGAAGGCACTGTAGTCGTAGGCCACCCCGTCGGACGGCGCGTGCATCATCGGCAAGCGCCAGTCTTCGGAGCCGCCGATGGCCGCGTCGGCGGCCCAGCTGAGCAACACACCGTAGTCCACCAAGCCGTCGGCGTCGAATCCCGACGTCTTGGCGTAGTTGGCGTCTGCCAGCCAGGTGATGTTCAGCACCGAGTCGTAGTAGGCCTCGGCGGTGGCCAGGCTGCCGTTGAAGTCGCGCCCATGAAGTTCCGCCAAGGCGGGCGCGCTGGCAGCAATGAGCGACAGGGCAAACAAGGTTGAAACTCGCATCGTCGTCCTCCGCTTGTCGATGCGCTTCATCGTACGCAGCGCGGACGCGGGGCGTCCAACGGCGTGCTAACCGATTCGAACCATTCGCCTTCGATGCGCGCGCTCCAGCGCTGCCACTGCGCGAGCTCGCGCCGGTCGCGCTTGGTCGGCCGGCCCTGCGCGATCGCCTGTGCGGGGTCGGCGGCGAACGGCCGCGCCGCAGCGGCGGCCTCGCGCGCGATCTCGCCCTGCATGCCCTGGCGCAGTTCGACGCGGTCGCCGACGTGCACTTCGCGCGCGCGCTTGGCCGGCTGCCCGTTGACCTCGACGCGGCCCCTTTCGGTCGCCTCGGCGGCGAGGGCGCGGGTCTTGTACAGGCGTGCACTCCAGAGCCACTTGTCCAGGCGCATGCGGTGCGCTTCGGGCTGGTCGGGCAGCGGCTTCATCGGCGCCACCGCAGCAGGCCGCAGTTCAGGGTTGTCCCTGGTGAATTCCCCCAACATCGCGCATCCGCTACAGCTGCTGAAGGACGTCGGCCTCGGCTACCTGACGCTCGGCCAGCCGTCGCCGACGCTCTCGGGCGGCGAGGCGCAACGCATCAAGCTCGTGACCGAACTCGTCAAGGTGCGCGACGACGTGACGCGCAGAGGCTGGCTGGGCGACCCCCAGGCCCCTGCGGCGCCGCCCCCGAGGGGAGTCGCCCGCTTGGGGCGGCCCGGCGCGGGCGTGCGCCGCACACGCTCTACGTCCTCGAAGAGCCGACCGTGGGGCTGCACGTGGCCGACGTCGAGAAGCTTGTTCGCGTGCTGCACCGCCTGGTCGACGCCGGCCACAGCGTCGTCGTCATCGAGCACGACCTGGACGTGATCGCCGAGGCCGACTGGGTGATCGACCTCGGCCCCGAAGGTGGCGCCGGCGGCGGGCGCATCGTCGCCGAGGGCACGCCGGAGCAGGTGGTGGCCTCCGGCAGTCAAACCGGCATCGCGCTTGCGCCAGTGCTTGCGCTGCGCGGCTGGCCGGCTCCGCGCCTGCCTGGAGCCTGCGGCGGCCCGATGCAGCGCAGCGGCACATGTCTCCCGTGTGAAGTCACTGTTGCTCAGGGCCAACGCCCTGTGTCCAAGCGTGTAGGTGCTTGTCCGGGGCCTGAGCGCGGTGTGCGCCGAGACGGCAGCGGCAGCTTGTGGCCGGAATGCCGGGAGATCGCGCATGTTTGGCGCCTCCACTGAGGCGATCGCAGGCATGCGGTCGCCGTCCGCGCAGGCGACTCATGGATTACCCGAAGTCGGTGCTTATTCACGAACCACTGACAATCCGGTGACAAGCCGTGGGCGAGGGTCACGCGCGGTTCACGAAACCGTGCATGCGGCCACCCCCGGCTGGGTTTATCGATCAACCTTCCTTCAGGAGTGTGGTTCATGTTCATCAGGACGAAAGTCTCCGCAGGCGTGCTGCTGGCGCTGGGTGGCGCTGTCGCGGCGACCTCCCTGCCGGCGCTGGCGCAGGACGCGCAACGCATCGAGGTGACGGGTTCGCGCATCAAGCGCGCCGATGCCGAAGGCTCGCTGCCCATCACCACGATCTCGCGTGAAGAGCTCGAGGCGAGCGGCACCACCACCGTGGCCGAGTTCATGCGCACGGTCACCTTTGCCAGTGCCGGCAACTTCCGTCCGCAGTCGGGGTCGTCCGCGCAGTCTTTCGCCGGCGTGGACCTGCGCGGCCTGGGTTCCGCGCGTACCCTGGTGCTGATCGACGGCCGGCGTCTGCCCAAGGCGCCCAACGTGGGTGACTCCGTGGACCTGAACTCGGTGCCGATGGCGGCGATCGAGCGGGTCGAGATCCTGACCGACGGTGCCTCCGCGGTCTACGGCTCCGACGCCATCGGCGGCGTGATCAACTTCATCACGCGCAAGGACTTCGAAGGCGTGCAGCTGACCGTCGGCCGCACCGACCCCGAAAGCGATGGTGGGTCGAAGGAAGAGGTGGGCGGCATCTTCGGCCTGAACTCCGACAAGGGGCGCATGCTGGCCGGCTTCAGCCACACAGCGCGTGGCATGGTCTACACCCGCCAGCGCCCGTGGGGTCAGAGCCTGGGCGGATCGTCCTACGGCAACAACTACCAGGTCGTGGTGGACGGCGTGCCCACCGGCCCGCTGATCCCGGTGCCGGGTGCTTGCAACGACCCCAACTTCTCGGAATATTCGGGTCGCTGCCGCTACAACTTCAACGCCGTGGCGGCCGACGAGGCGTCGACGAACAACCAGGCCGTGTTCGTGCGCGGCCAGTACAACATCAGCGACGACTGGTCGCTGTACTCGAACGCCTCGTACAGCCGTCTGGGCAGCTTCGGCCGCTATGCGCCGGTGCCGGGCAACGTGACCATCGACGCCAACAGCCCGAACAACCCCACCAACGGTGCTTCGGACGTCTACCTGTGGCACCGTTTTGCAGCCGCTGGCAACCGCGACAGCACGGTCGAGAACACGATCGGCAACGCGCTCGTCGGTGCGCAAGGCCGGGTGGCCAACATGCTTGACGTCGATGTCGGCGTGAACTTCACCAAGTCCAAGTACATCGAGACCGGCCGCGGCTACATCATGGCCTCGGCGGCGGAGGAGGCCATCAACTCCGGCGCCTACAACATCTACGACCCGGACGGCAACCCCACCAGTGTGCTGCAGGGCTTCACGGCACAGATCGGCCGCGAGGGCACCTGGAGCCAGCGCGAGGTCTACGGTTCGGTCGGCTTCGACCTCATGAAGCTCGGCGGCGGCACCGCGCAGGCGGTGGTCGGTGCCGAGTGGCGCAAGGAAGAGTACGCCGACCTGTACGACTCCCTGTCGGAAGCGGGTCAGATCCTGGGTTCGGCCGGCAACTCCGCGGGCGGTGGTCGTCGTGTCGCATCGGCCTACGCCGAGATGCTGCTGCCGTTCACCAAGACGCTGGAAGCCCAGCTGGCAGCGCGCTACGAGCGCTATTCAGACTACGGCAGCGACTTCTCGCCCAAGGCCGCGCTGCGTTGGAAGGTGATGCCCAACCTGATGCTGCGCGGTTCCATCGGCACCGGCTTCCGCGCCCCCAGCCTGCCGGTCCTGACGCAGAAGACCTCGTTCTCCGCCGAGTCGGTGTTCGACCCGGTGTCGTGCGAACTGCTGAACGGCGATCCGGACGACAGCTGCCAGGTCAACACCTACATCCAGTCGAATAAATCGCTGGATTCGGAGAAGTCCAAGCAGTTCACCTTTGGCGTGGTCTTCGACCCGACCGACTGGCTGAGCCTGAAGGCCGATTACTGGAACATCGAGATCGACGACACGATCTCCTACATCAGTGCGCAGGACATCATCGACCGCGACAACGGCGACGATCCCCGGGCCATCCCGGCGGGCCTGGGCATTCAGCGTGATCCGGTCACCGGACAGATCCGTCGCATCGACGCCGGTTATGCGAACGAGGGGACACTGAAGACCTCGGGTCTGGACCTGAACCTGATGACGCGCTTCAACCTGGGCGCCTGGGGTCGACTGAGCCAGAACTACCAGTACTCGCAGGTGCTGAGCTACAAGGTCGACGGCGACGAGGTCGTCGGCGACGTCGGCTCGCCGAAAGCGCGCGCGGTGCTGGGTCACACCTGGGCCATGGGTCCGTTCGAGTTCACCTGGAACCTGAACTACATCGGCAAGCAGGCCGACAGCGCTACCCGCAAGGTGGGCAGCTACATCACCCACGACCTGCAGGCACAGTGGAACACGCCGCTCAAGGGTGCGACCCTGACGCTGGGCGTGCTCAACGCCGGCGACAAGATGCCGCAATTGGTGAGCTACGACGGCCGCAACTTCAACTTCTACCTGTACGACTCGTACGGCGTCCAGCCCTACGTGCGTTTCACGCAGAAGTTCTGACGCCTGTTGAACAGCCGGTCGCGGTCGCGACTGGCACAAGGCGCAAAGGCGGGGCACGGGCCCCGCCTTTTTTGCGTCTGGGGCGGTGTGCGCGCGGCGGGGCAGCTTCAGCCGCAGGCGACCTGCAGTGTCCAGCCCATCAGCAAGCCGCCTTCGTCCAGCGTACCGACCACAGGCACTGCCCGTGGCGATGCCAGCGCGGCGGCGAGCGCGTTCAGGCCATTGCCATCCAGGGCGCAGTCGCGCAGTTCGCGCAGCCGCCAGTGGGCATCGACCAGTTGCTGGTCCAGCTGCGCCAGGGCACGCGATGCCGTCTCTCCATCGGCGTCCTGGCGCGCCGGTGTCAGCGCCTGCATGACCGCCTCGCGCACCTCGAACAGCAGGTCCGCGCCATCTGGCTGGGCGGAAATGCGTTCGTCCAGCGCTGCCTGTGCGCGATTGAAGCGCTGGCGGCAGGCTTGTGCAGCCGGGTTGGCCGCCAAGGCGGCGCGGCCCTGCGGCGTAGCCGCACGGGTCAGCGGCTCGATCATCGCCAGCGCTGCTGGGAGCAGCCCGCACGCGCTGCGCAGCCATTCGATATGGGTGATCTCGCTGGCTGCGAGTTGCACCGGCCGTGACTGCGCGTGGTGCAAGACCAGGGCGATGCAGCCGCCAGGGGCCAGCACGCGGCGTGCTTCGGCCCATGCCTGTGGCCCCGCGTACTCCAGCCCCCACTGGCTGACCACGAGGTCGAAGCTGGCGTCGGCAAACGGCAGGGTCTCGATCGAAACGCCGCCGTGAAAGCGTACCGCCGCCGCTGCGGGGGTGTCGAACCAGGGTGGCGCCGTGGGCGTCAGGTCGACGGCGTCGATGGCCCCGAGGTGCTGCGGTCGGAGCTGGGCAAACAGGCGCGGCAGCGCGCCGGATCCGCTGGCCAGGTCCAGCGCGTGTGCGCCGGCGGGCGTACTCTGCAGCACTTCGCGCCAGAAGGCGGCGATCGCCCCGCCGTAGGTGTCGCCGTAGCTGCCGGCACAGGAATGCGGGCTGCCGCTGGCCCAGTGGCGCGACCACACGGCAGCGCGGGCGGACCCGTGGTCGCCGGCCGCGTCGGCCCTCACTTCGGCGCCATCCGTATCGCCCCGTCCAGCCGTATCACCTCGCCGTTGAGCATGTCGTTGGTGATGATCTGGTGCACCAGCTTGGCGTAGTCGGCCGGGCGGCCGAGGCGGCTCGGGAAGGGCACGCTGGCGGCCAGGGCGTCCTGCACCTCCTGCGGCATGCCGAACAGCATGGGGGTGCCGAAGATGCCGGGGGCGATGGTCATGTTGCGGATGCCGTTGCGCGCCAGGTCGCGCGCAATCGGCAGCGTCATGCCGACCACGCCGCCCTTGCTGGCGCTGTACGCGGCCTGGCCGATCTGGCCGTCGTAGGCCGCCACGCTGGCGGTGGAGATGAGCACGCCGCGCTCGCCGGTGGGCTCGGGGTCGTTGCGGCACATCGCCTCGGCGGCGAGCCGGATCATGTTGAAGCTGCCGATCAGGTTGACCGTGATCACCTTGCTGAACAAGGCCAGGGCGTGCGCGCCGTCCTTGCCCACGGTCTTGGCCGCCGGGCCGATGCCGGCGCAGTTCACCAGGCCCATGAGCTTGCCCAGGCCTGTGGCCGCCGCCACCACGGCCTGGCCGTCGGTCTCCTGGCTGACGTCGCACTTGACGAAGCGGCCACCGATCTCGCTGGCCACGAGCTCGCCGCGTTCGACCTGCAGGTCGGCGACCACGACCTTGCCACCGTGCTCGGCGAGCATGCGTGCCGTGCCTTCGCCCAGGCCGCTGGCGCCGCCGGTGACGATGAAAACCTTGTTCGCGATGTCCATGGTGGGCTCCCTGGCCGTTGCCCCGCGTGAGCGCGGTGAGTCTGCCGAATCTAGCCGAATCGGTGGCGCCCGCCGCAGCACCGCGCACGGGCATCAGCGCCACGCACGGGCACCAGCACCGCGCACGGACATCAGCACCGAGCGTGCAAGGTCTGAGGTGGCGGCTTGCGGTGCGCGGCGCCGCCGCGCGCTCAGGACGACCGTGCCCGCTCGCCGCGCAGTTCGCCGCGCAAGGCGTGCTCGCAGTCCGGGTCGTCGCACAGCGCACACGTCCAGCGTCGCGCCGCGGGCTCGGCGTTGCGCGCCTGCAGGCGCGAGAACAGGCCGCTGCGCGGCGTGCTGCGCCCGCGCAGCAGGGGGGCGACGGCGTCGAGCGCGCTTTCCAGCCGCGCCGCGCCGCTGCCCGCCACCAGAGCCCAGGGCAGTCCGTGGCCGATGAGCAGCGCGCGCACGTGCTCGTCGACCGGGCCGCGCACCTGCGGGCCGTCGCGCTGCAGGCCGTCGGCCACCCAGGGCAGGTCGAGCGCGGTGAGCAGGCTCAGGTCCATGCGGCGCTGGTGCGCGATCGCCATCGTGTGCAGCGAGCGGTCGCCGAACAGCATCTCGCTGTAGACCGCGGTCATGAGCGCGGTGGTGTCGCAGACCACGATGTCGTGGGTTGCGGCGGCGGCGTCTATGCGGGCCTGGGTCTCGGCAGCGATGGCGGCCTGTTCCTCGGGCCTGGGGGTGCGCTGCTCGCGCTCGCACCACAGGCGCAGCCACTCCGGCACCGCCACCGCGCGCAGCCCGGTGGCTGCCGACAGGGCGTCGGCCAGGGCGGCGGCGAGTACCGACTTGCCGGTGCTCTCGGCGCCGACGATGGCGATCATCAGTGCCTGTTCAGGCATGTGCCAGGCGCTCCCACTGACGCCAGCCCATCCAGGCCATGAGGGTGAACAAGGCGTACAGCAGCACCGTCAGCCACAGCCCCTTGAGCGCGAACAGGCCGACGCTGAACACGTTCACCGCCACCCAGCCGGGCCAGTTCTCGACCAGCTTGCGCCCCAGCAGGACCTGCGCCACCAGGCTGCCGGCGGTGGGCAGGGCGTCCAGCCAGGCGATGTCGCTGTCGGTGAAGCGTTGCAGCGCGAGCGCGATCAGCGGCCACAGCGCCAGCGCGGCGCCCAGCGCCAGCCAGCGCCCGCGCGCCGTCATGCGGTGCACGCGCAGGGCCTGGCCGTCGTCGCCGCGCCCGCGCAGCCACTGCCACCAGCCCCACGAGGCGACCGCGATGAAGACGAACTGCAGGCTGGCTTCGGCGTACAGGCGGTACTGGGCGAACAGCAGGGCGTAGCCGAGCGAGGACGCCATCGCCAGCGGCCAGGCCAGCGGGTTGACGCGCCAGTTGCACACCACCATCCAGATCGCGAGCCCGAAGGCGACGATCTCGACCGCGCTCACCGGGCTGCCCCAGAGCGTGAACACGGTGGCCAGCAGCGGCGCCGCGGCCGCGAGCAGCAGGTCCAGCATCGCGCGGCAGCGGCGCTAGCGCGGGGCCGATGCCGGCGGCGCGGCGCCGTCCGGCCTGAGCTGGACCAGGATCTCGTCCGGCTTGATCATGCCCAGGTCCGTGCGCGCGCGTTCCTCGACGATCTCCAGCCCTTCCGCCAGGTCGCGCACCTCGGCCTCGATGCGCGCGTTGAGCGCGCGCTGGGCCTCGTTGGCGGTCTGCAGCGCGAGCAGTTCGCCTTCGAGCTGCCAGACGTGGCGCAGGCTGCTCTTGCCCAGCCAGAGGTCGGCCTGCACCGCCGCCAGCAGCAAGGCCAGCGAGACGGTGGACCAGGACCAGCGGCGCATGACGGCCAGGCGCCTGCCTCAGCGCAGGTTGTAGAAGGCCTTGCGGCCGGGGTAGCTGGCGACGTCGCCCAGGTCTTCCTCGATGCGCAGCAGTTGGTTGTACTTGGCGATGCGGTCGCTGCGGCTCATGGAGCCGGTCTTGATCTGGCCTGCGTTGCTGCCCACCGCGATGTCGGCGATGGTGCTGTCCTCGGTCTCGCCGCTGCGGTGGCTGATGACCGCGGTGTAGCCGGCGCGCTTGGCCATCTCGATGGCGGCGAAGGTCTCGGTCAGGGTGCCGATCTGGTTGATCTTGATGAGGATGGAGTTGGCGATCCCCTTGTCTATGCCCTCGCCCAGGATGCGGGTGTTGGTGACGAAGAGGTCGTCGCCGACCAGCTGCACCTTCTTGCCCAGGCGCTCGGTGAGCAGCTTCCAGCCGTCCCAGTCGCCCTCGTGCATGCCGTCCTCGACGCTGATGATGGGGTACTTGTCGCACCAGGTGGCGAGCACGTCGGTCCACTCGGCGGCGGACAGGGTCAGGCCCTCGCCCGCGAGGTGGTACTTGCCGTCCTTGTAGAACTCGCTGGCGGCGCAGTCCAGGCCGATCGCGATCTGCGAGCCGACCTCGAACCCGGCCTTGTCGATCGCCTCCAGGATGAGCTGGATCGCCGCCTCGTGGCTGGCCACGCTGGGGGCGAAGCCGCCTTCGTCGCCGACCGCGGTGCTCATGCCGCGGCCGTCGATGATCTTCTTCAGGGCGTGGAAGACCTCGGCGCCGTAGCGCACCGCCTCGCGGAAGCTGGGCGCGCCCAGCGGCAGGATCATGAATTCCTGCAGGTCGAGGTTGTTGTTGGCGTGTGCGCCGCCGTTGATGACGTTCATCATCGGCACCGGCATCTGCATGCCACCCATGCCGCCGAAGTAGCGGTACAGCGGCAGGCCGGATTCCTCGGCCGCCGCGCGCGCCACCGCCATGCTGACCGCCAGCATCGCGTTCGCACCCAGGCGGCCCTTGTTGTCGCTGCCGTCGAGGTCGATCAGGGTCTTGTCCAGGAAGGCCTGTTCGCTCGCGTCCAGCCCGAGCACGGCCTCCGAGATCTCGGTGTTCAGGTGCTCCACCGCGCGCAGCACGCCGCGGCCGAGGTAGCGGGACTTGTCGCCGTCGCGCAGTTCGATCGCCTCGCGGCTGCCGGTGGAGGCGCCGCTGGGCACCGCGGCGCGGCCCATGGTGCCGCTTTCCAGCAGCACGTCGCATTCGACGGTGGGGTTGCCGCGGCTGTCGAGGATCTCGCGGCCGACGATGTCGACGATGGCACTCATGGGCTTCTCGGGTCAGTGTTGGTGGATGGGTTGAAAACGGGTGGATTCAGACCGGCGCGTCCACGCCCTCGACCAGCACGAGGTCGAAGAAGGAGGTCGCACCGGCGCGCAGCGGCCGCACCTGCTGGGCGTACTCGCTGCTGTCGTAGAAGGCCTTGGCCTGCTCGACGCTGGGGAAGCGCAGCAGCGCCAGCCGCTTGGGCTGCCAGTCGCCCTCCAGCGTCTGGTGCGCGCCGCCACGCACCAGGTACTCGCCGCCGTAGGCCTTCACCACCGCCGGCGCCTGCGCCATGTAGCGTGCGTAGCGCTCGCGGTCGGTGATGTCCATCTCGACGATCAGGTAGGCGGGGGCGCTCATGGACTGTGGTTCCTCGTCAGGCGCCGAAGTCGTGTTCCAGCAGCGGCCTGGCCTTGACCACGCGGTCCAGCGCCAGGAGCTGTTCGAGCAGGGCGTGCATGTGGCGCAGCGGCACCGCGTTCGGGCCGTCGCTGAGTGCGTGCGCGGGGTCGGGATGGGTTTCCATGAACAGGCCGGCGACCCCGGCCGCCACCGCGGCGCGCGCCAGCACGGGGACGAACTCGCGCTGGCCGCCGCTGCTCGTGCCCTGGCCGCCGGGCAGCTGCACGCTGTGGGTGGCGTCGAACACCACCGGCGCGCCGGTGTCGCGCATGATCGCCAGGCTGCGCATGTCCGACACCAGGTTCTGGTAGCCGAAGCTGGCGCCGCGCTCGCAGACCAGGAAGCGGTCTTCCGACAGCCCGGCCTCGCGCGCCGCGGCGCGCGCCTTGTCGGTGACGTTGCGCATGTCCTGCGGGGCGAGGAACTGGCCCTTCTTCAGGTTCACCGGCAACCCGCTTTGCGCCACCGCGCGGATGAAGTCGGTCTGCCGGCACAGGAAGGCCGGGGTCTGCAGCACGTCGACGACCGCAGACACGGCAGGGATTTCGGTCTCGCTGTGCACATCGGTGAGCAGCGGCACGCCGATCTCGGCCTTCACCCGCGCCAGGATGTCCAGCCCGCGCGCCATGCCCGGGCCGCGGAAGCTGCTGCCGCTGGAGCGGTTGGCCTTGTCGTAGCTGCTCTTGAAGATGAAGGGGATGCCGAGTTCGCGCGTCATCTGCGCCAGCTCACCGGCCACGTCCAGCTGCAGCTGCTCGCTCTCCACCACGCAGGGGCCGGCGATGAGGAACAGCGGCCGGTCGATGCCGACCTCGAATCCGCACAGATTCATGCCGGGTCCGCCGGCGTGCCGGCGTTCGCCTCGTGGCGCGCCAGCGCGGCCTTCACGTAGCTGATGAACAAGGGGTGGCCGTCCCAGGGCGTGCTCTTGAACTCGGGGTGGAACTGCACGCCGACGAACCAGGGGTGCAGCTCCTGCGGCAACTCGACGATCTCGGTCAGCTTCTCGCGCTGGGTGATGGCGCTGATCACCAGGCCGGCCTGCTGCAGCTGCTCCAGGTAGTACTCGTTGGCCTCGTAGCGATGGCGGTGGCGTTCCGTCACCAGGGGACCGTAGATGCGGTGCGCCAGGGTGCCGGGCTTGACGTCGGCGCTTTGCGCGCCCAGCCGCATGGTGCCGCCAAGGTCGGAGCTGGCGCTGCGCTTTTGCAGCGTGCCGTCGCGGTCCTGCCACTCGTCGATGAGGGCGATGATGGGGTGTGGGGTGTCGGGGTCGAACTCGGTGCTGTTGGCTCCTGCCAGCCCGGCCAGGTGGCGTGCGACCTCGATCGTCGCGACCTGCATCCCCAGGCAGATGCCCAGGTAGGGGATGCGCTGCTCGCGAGCGTACTGGGCGGCGAGGATCTTGCCCTCGACGCCGCGCTTGCCGAAGCCGCCCGGCACCAGGATGGCGTCGAAGCCGGCGAGCTGGTCCAGGTTGTCGGGCGTCAATGTTTCCGAATCGACGTACTCGATCTCCACCCGCGCGTGGTTGTGGATGCCGGCGTGGCGCAAGGCCTCGTTGAGCGACTTGTAGCTGTCGGACAGGTCGGTGTACTTGCCGCACATGGCGAGCCGGATGCTGCTGCGCGGGTGGCCGACCTCGTGCACCAGGGTGTCCCAGCGCTGCAGGCTGGCGGGCCGGGTGAAGAGCTGCAGCTTCATGCAGATCAGCTCGTCCAGGCCCTGCTCGTGCAGCATGCGCGGCACCTTGTAGATGGTGTCGACGTCGCGCACGCTGATCACGCCGTGGCGCGGCACGTTGGTGAACAGGCTGATCTTCTCGCGCTCGTCCTCCGGCAGCTCGCGGTCGGCGCGGCACAGCAGGGCGTCGGGCTGGATGCCGATCTCGCGCATCTTCTGCACCGTGTGCTGGGTCGGCTTGGTCTTGAGCTCGCCGGCGGCGGCGATCCAGGGCACGTAGGTCAGGTGCACGAAGGCGGCGCTGTGGGCGCCGCCGCGCAGCGCCATCTGGCGCACCGCCTCCAGGAAAGGCAGGCTCTCGATGTCGCCCACCGTGCCGCCGACCTCGACGATCGCCACGTCGACGCCGGCCGCGCCGCGGGCGACGAAGTCCTGGATCTCGTTCGTGACGTGCGGGATCACCTGCACCGTCTTGCCCAGGTAGTCGCCGCGGCGCTCCTTCTCGAGCACGCTCTTGTAGATCTGGCCGGTGGTGAAGTTGTTCGCCCGCTTCATGCGGGTGCTGATGAAGCGCTCGTAGTGGCCGAGGTCGAGGTCGGTCTCGGCGCCGTCGTCGGTGACGAAGACCTCGCCGTGCTGGAACGGGCTCATGGTGCCCGGATCGACGTTCAGGTAGGGGTCGAGCTTGATCAGCGTGACCTTGAGTCCGCGCGACTCGAGGAGGGCCGCCAGCGACGCCGACGCGATGCCCTTGCCCAGGGAAGACACCACGCCGCCGGTGACGAAGACGTACTTGGTCATGCAAAACGGCCCGCGCCGGGTGGCCCGCTGCGGGGCCGGAGCGCGGGCCCCGTTGGTAAAGCGTGAGTATAAGAGCGTGACCTGCGGCAGGCCGCACGCAGGGACGGCGTGCCTCGTGTGCACGAGCATCACAGACGGTAACGGGCGGCCGTACACTGCGCGGTCCCGGGCGGCCCCAAGTAGGTGCGGCCGGTGGGCGACGGCCAGGTGACAGCATTGCAGCCGGGGGTGAGGTGAGCGAATCCGTGTCCAACGACGCCGACGACGGCTACGCGCAAAGGCTGGGATTGCTGCGCCGACTCGGCCGCATCCTGCTGTGGGAGCGTGACCGCGAGACTGGCGAGGGCCGCTGGGACGCCGAGATCTTCGGCCTCTTCGGCCTGCCGGTGGCCGAGCGGGCACCCTCGCCCGAGCAGTCGCTGGCCCTGCTGCACCCGGACGACCGCGAGCCCGCACTGCGCAGCTATCGCCAGTCGCTCGGCCAGCCCGGCGAGCACGAGATGCGCTACCGGGTGCCGCGCGCCGATGGCAGCACCGCTTGGCTGCACCTGATCTGGCACGTTCCCGCGCAGGGGCGGCGCGTCGTCGGGCTGCTCATCGACGACAGCGAGCCGGTGGCGCTGGCGCAGCGCCACACGCATGTGCGCACGCACCTGGACCTGGCGGCCGAGGTTGCGGGCATAGGCCTGTGGAGCTGGGACCTGAGCAGCAATGAACAGGTCTGGAGCCCGACCATGAAGGCCATCCACGGCATGCCCGCCGACGCGCCGGTGCCGCTGACGGCGACTGGCGGGGTGTCGCAGTCCGTGCTGCCGGAAGACCAGAACCTGCTGCGGGAGGTGGTCCGTCGCTTGCAGGACGACAGCGCGCCGCGCACCGAGGCGCAGTGGCGGATCCGGCGCCCGGACGGCAGCGTGCGCACCTTGCTGGGCAGCGCGCGCCGCCTGGGCGACGGTTCCAACGTCGTCGCCGGGGTCGCGATGGACGTCACCGAGCGCCAGGCCGCCGAGCGCCTGCTGCGCGAGAAGCTCGCCGCCGAGCAGGGCGCGCGTGCGCGCAGCGAGGTCTTGTCGCGCATGAGCCACGAGCTGCGCACGCCGCTGAACGCGGTGCTCGGCTTCGCCGACCTGCTGCTGGCCGATACCACCGAACCGCCGCGACCGCGCCAGCGTGAGCGCCTGCAGCACCTGCGCCTGGCCGGGCGCCAGCTCCTGTCGCTGGTCGACCAGGTGCTGCAGATCGTGCGCCTGGACGCCGAGGGGCAGGCCGGCGCTGCGGCGCTGAACGATGCGCTGCAGCACGCCTCGTCGGCGGCACAGCCCCCGGCGGCGACCACCGCCCCGGCGGGGGACGGCGTGCGCCACGAGCTGGTCTACGTGGAGGACAACCCGGTCAATCTGCTGCTGGTGCAGGAGGTGCTGGCCCAGCGCCCGGATCTGCGCCTGCACGCGGCGGGCACGGTGCGCGAGGGCGAGGACCTGGTGCGCCGGGTGCGGCCCTCGCTGGTGCTGGTGGACCTGCACCTGCCCGATGGCGACGGCCTGGACCTGCTGGCGCGGCTGCGCGGCGGGACCGATCCCCTGCAGGTGCCGTGCATCGCCTTGTCGGCGGACGCGCAAAAGCAGCAGATCGAGCGCGCCATCGGCGCCGGCTTCGCCGCCTACTGGACCAAGCCGATCGACATCGCCTCCTTCCTCGAGGCGCTGGACCAGCGGCTGCGGGCCTGAGTGCCTGAGACCGCCCTCGGCGTTCGCGCCCGGCACCACGCAGCAGAGCTTGCCGCCCTCCAGGGATACAAGCCACCCAGCCACGGAGCCCGCGCAAGATGCCCGCAGCCGAAGCCCTCGACGTCCAGGTCCTGCCGGGAATCAGCCTCTTCTTCGTCCTGATCTTCTTTGTGCCGCTGGCGCTGGTTGCGATCGCGTTCTGGGGCTATTGCGCGTTCGCCCGCAAGAGCGTCATCCGCGCCGCCAAGATGCTCAGCCTGACCTGGTGCATCGCCAGCGTGCCCGCCGCGCTGCTCATCACCATGGGCAATGCCTTCAATTCCAGCGCCGTCAGTCCGCTCCTGGCGGTTCCGCTATGGCTGCTGGCGGGCTTGCTGGTCTTGTGGCTGCCGGTCAGCCTCAGGGCCGCGTGCCGCATCCGGCCGGTCTGAAGCCGCAGGCGGCTGCGCACCGGGCAGCGACGGTGGGCGCCGTCGCGACGAACGCCGTTGCGACGAGCGCGAGTCAGCGTCAAGGGTTGGCGCGCGTGCCTTGGCTTGTTGCTGCAGACTTCGGCCGTCCACCTGTTCATGCCTTGCGCCATGCAAACCACCACCGACACCCTGCAGCCGCTGCACGCCGAGATGAGGGCCTGGCGGCGTGACATCCATGCCCACCCCGAGCTGGGATTCCAGGAGACGCGCACCTCGGACCGGGTGGCGGCGCTGCTGCAGGCCGCGGGGATCGCGGTCACGCGCGGCGTCGGCGGCACCGGCGTCGTCGGCACCCTGAAACTGGGGCGCAGCACGCGCAGCATGGGCCTGCGCGCCGACATGGACGCGCTGCCGATCCAGGAGGCGAACGCGTTCGCCCATCGCTCCACCCGCGCCGGGGTGATGCACGCCTGCGGCCACGACGGCCACACCGCGATGCTGCTCGGGGCCGCAGTGGAGCTGGCGCGCAGCCGGCGCTTCGACGGCACGGTGCACTTCATCTTCCAGCCGGCGGAGGAGGGGCTGGGCGGCGCGCAGGCGATGATTGCCGACGGCCTGTTCGAGCGCTTTCCCTGCGACAGCATCTTCGGCATGCACAACCGGCCCAGGCTGGCGCTGGGTCGCTTCGCGGTCAGGAGCGGGCCGATGATGGCCGGCGGCGGCTTCTTCGACATCCGTGTCCAGGGTCGCGGGTCGCACGGGGCGCGGCCCGAGGCGGGCGTCGACGCCGCGCTGGTGGCGGCGCAGATCGCGGTCAGCCTGCAGAGCATCGTGGCGCGCAACGTCTCGCCGCTGGAATCGGCGGTGCTGTCGGTGACGCGCATCCACGCCGGCGAGGCCTACAACGTGATCCCGCACAGCGCCGAGCTCGGCGGCACGCTGCGCGCCTTCTCGCGCGCCACGCTGGACGCGCTGGCGGCGCACATCGAGCGCGTGGCCAAGGGCACGGCCGCCGCCTACGGTGCGAGCGCCGAGCTGCAGACGCGGCTGATCTTCGCCCCCACCGTGAACGACGCCGAACAGGCCGAGTTCGCGGCCGGCGTCTGCAGTGCCCTGGTCGGCGCCGAGCGGGTGGACCGTGATCCGCCGCTCATCATGGCGAGCGAGGACTTCTCCTTCATGCTGGAGCGGGTGCCGGGCTGCTACCTCAACATCGGCAACGGCGTCGATGCCGAGGGCGGCTGCGAGGTGCACCACCCGGGCTACGACTTCAACGATGCTGCGCTGCCGCTGGGCGCGGCCTTCTTCGTGCGCGCGGTGCAGACCGGGCTGGCGCCGGCCTGATCAGCGCGGCTCGGCTCGGCGCGGCCTGGACCCTGGGACGGCTACATCCCGGCGTAGTTCGGCCCGCCGCCGCCTTCCGGCGTGACCCAGACGATGTTCTGCGTCGGGTCCTTGATGTCGCAGGTCTTGCAGTGCACGCAGTTCTGCGCGTTGATGACGAGCCGGTCGCTGCCGTCGGTGTTCACGAACTCGTAGACCCCGGCCGGGCAGTAGCGCGTCTCGGGGCCGGCATAGCGCTCCAGGTTCACCGCCACCGGCACCTCGGGGTCCTTCAGCGTCAGGTGGGCGGGCTGGTTTTCCTCGTGGTTGGTGTTGCTGACGAACACCGAGCTCAGGCGGTCGAAGCTCAGCACACCGTCGGGCCTGGGGTAGCGGATGGGCTCGCAGGCGCTGGCCGCATGCATGCGGCCGTGGTCGGGCGCGTGGCGGTGGATGGTCCAGGGCGGGCTCTTCAGCCCCAGCCTGGGCAGCAGCCAATGCTCGATGCCCGTCATCAGCGTGCCAACCAGGTTGCCCTGCTTGAACCACTGCTTGAAGTTGCGGCTGGCGTGCAGCTCGGCGTGCAGCCAGCTGGCCTCGAAGGCCTGCGGGTAGGCCGCGAGCTCGTCGCCGCTGCGTCCGGCGGCGAGCGCGGGCGCGATCGCCTCCGCGGCCAGCATGCCCGACTTGATGGCGGCGTGGCTGCCCTTGATGCGCGAGGCGTTGAGCGTGCCGGCGTCGCAGCCGACCAGGCAGCCGCCGGGGAAGACCAGCTTGGGCAGGCTCAGCAGGCCGCCGGCGGTGATCGCGCGTGCGCCGTAGCCGATGCGCTTGCCGCCCTCGAGGTGGGCGCGGATGCTGGGGTGGGTCTTCCAGCGTTGCATTTCCTCGAAGGGGCTGAGCCAGGGGTTCTGGTAGTCCAGCCCGACCACGAAGCCCAGCGTGACGCGATTTCCCTCCAGGTGGTAGAGGAAACCGCCGCCATAGGTCTGCGCGTCCATCGGCCAGCCCGCGGTGTGCACCACCAGGCCGGGCCTGGCCTTGGCGGGGTCGACTTCCCACAGTTCCTTGACGCCGAT
This sequence comes from Pseudomonadota bacterium, assembly GCA_963205525.1. The sequence continues at coordinate 18,914 of CAUJJP010000106.1, forward strand.
CGCGTAGCTCTGCGGGTCGCGCCCGGCGTCGAGCTCGTAGCGCGCGATCAGCTGCTTGCCCAGGTGGCCGCGTGCGCCTTCGGCGAACACGGTGTACTTGCCCAGCAAGTCCATGCCGAGCTGGAAACCCTCGTGCGGCTGGCCATCCTTGCCCACCCCCATGTGGCCGGTGGCCACGCCGCGCACCGCGCCGTCCTCGCCGTACAAGACCTCGGCGGCGGCGAAGCCGGGGAAGATCTCGACGCCCAGCGCCTCGGCCTGCTCGGCCAGCCACTTGGTGAAGCTGCCCAGCGCCACCACATAGTTGCCGGCGTTGTGCAGCACCGCGGGGATCAACCAGTCGGGCGTGCGCTGGGCGCCCTTGGCGTCCAGGAACAAGACCTCGTCGGCGGTCACCGGCTGGTTCAGCGGGGCGCCGCGTTCCTTCCAGTCGGGCATCAGCTCGCTGATCGCGCGCGGGTCCATCACGGCGCCGGACAGGATGTGCGCGCCCGGCTCCGAGCCCTTCTCCAGCACCACCACCGATGCCTCGGGCCGAAGCTGCTTGAGGCGGATCGCGGTGGACAGCCCGGCCGGGCCGGCGCCGACGACCACGACGTCGTATTCCATGGCCTCGCGAGGGCCGTATTGCGCGAGCAGTTCTGCGGAGGTCATGGCGGCGGATTCTAGGAGGCCGCGTGCTATCGTTTCCCGCATCTGACGCAGTGGGATGGCGAGGGAGCGGACATGGGCTACGACATCGATCTTTCAGGCCGGGTGGCGATGGTGACCGGTGCCTCGGGCGGCCTGGGCGCACAGTTCGCGCGCACGCTGGCGGCGGCCGGCTGCGCCGTGGTGCTGGCGGCGCGCCGCATCGAACGCCTGAAGACGCTGCGCGCGGAGATCGAGGCCGCGGGCGGCGACGCCCACGTGGTGACGCTGGACGTCAACGACACCGACAGCATCAAGGCCGCGGTGGCGCACGCCGAGACCGAGATGGGCACGATAGACATCCTGGTCAACAACTCCGGCGTCAGCACGACGCAGAAGCTGCTCGACGTCGCGCCCGAGGACTTCGACCACATGATGGACACCAACGTGCGCGGCGCTTTCTTCGTCGCCCAGGAGGTGGCCAAGCGCATGATCGCGCGTTCGCGCGGCGCCGCCCCCGGCACCTTCACCGGCGGGCGCATCGTCAACATCGCCTCGGTGGCCGGACTGCGCGTGCTCAGCCAGATCGGCGTGTACTGCATGAGCAAGGCGGCGGTGATCCACATGACGCGCGCGATGGCGCTCGAGTGGGGCCGCTTCGGCGTCAACGTGAACGCGATCTGCCCCGGCTACATCGACACCGAGATCAACCACCAGCACTGGCAGACCGAGGCCGGCAAGAAGCTGATCCAGATGCTGCCGCGCAAGCGCGTCGGCCAGGTGCAGGACCTGGAGGTGGTGCTGATGATGCTGTGCTCCAACCAGAGCCACTTCGTGAACGGCGCCATCATTTCGGCCGACGACGGCTTCGGCCTGTGAGGGCACTGACGCCGCTGGAAGCGCGCGTGCTGGGCGTGCTGGTCGAGAAGCAGGCCACCGTCCCCGACACCTACCCGCTGAGCCTGAACGCGCTGGTCGCCGGCTGCAACCAGAAGACCGCGCGCCAGCCGGTGATGGAGGCCGGCGACGCCGAGGTCCTGGGCGCGGTGGACGGGCTGAAGACGCTCAGCCTGGTGTTCGAAGGCAGCGGCAGCCGGGTGGTGCGCTTCGAGCACAACATGGCGCGCGCGCTCGGCCTGCCCGGGGCGGCGGTGGCGCTGCTGGCGGTGCTGATGCTGCGCGGCGCGCAGACCGCGGCCGAACTGCGCCTGAACAGCGAGCGCCTGCACCGCTTTGCCGACATCTCCTCGGTCGAGGGCTTTCTCGACGAGATGGCGGCCAAGGACACGCCGCGCGTGCTCAGGCTGCCTCGTGCGGCCGGCGAGCGCGAGCCGCGCTGGGCGCATCTGCTGTGCGGCGAGGTGGAACTACCGGCGGCGGCACCGGCGACCGCAGCGGCGGCTGGCACCAGCGTGGCGGCGGGCGAGATTGCGGCGCTGAAGGCCGAGCTGGCACGCCAGGGTGAACAGATCGAGCTCCTGCGCGCGCAGCTGCAGCGCATCGCGGGCGAGCTCGGCATCGGCTGAGGGCGTGTGCACAGGCCTTTCGGCCCTGCCCCAGCCAACGAGGTCAAAGGAATCGGCATGCGTTTCGTGATCCCGGACGAGAAGAAGCTCGTCCACGAGACCGTGATCCCCATCCGCTGGGGCGACATGGACGCCATGGGCCATGTCAACAACACGGTCTACTTCGGCTACATGGAGATCGTGCGCCTGCAGTGGCTGTACGCGGCCGGCGGGCCGCCGAACCGGGACGGCTTCGGGCCGGTGATCGTGAACGCCTTCTGCACCTTTCTGCGCCAGTTCGAATACCCGGGCGAGGTGCTGGCGCGCCACTACGTGGCCAATCCCGGGCGCAGCAGCTTCGACACCTACATCACGATGGAGCGCAGCGACCGCCCCGGCGTCGTCTACGCCGAAGGCGGGGCGACCGCGGTCTGGACCGAGTTCAAGGCCCAGAAGTCGGTGCCGCTGCCGGACTGGCTGCGCGCGCTGGTGAGCTGAGCCGAAGCCGAGGCGAACCGGGACGAACCGGGGCTCAGCCCCCGGTCAGCAGCTTGTTCACCAGCTCCGGCGTCGTGCGCGCGTCGAGCTTGCGCATCAGCCGGGTGCGGTAGACGTCGACCGTGCGCGGGCTGATCTCCAGCCGCCGGCCTATGCCCTTGCTCGTCAGGCCGTCGACCAGCAGGGCCGCGATCTCGCGCTCGCGCGGCGTCAGCTCGACCTTCAGTACGCGCCGCGCCGACAAGTCCTCGAAGGTCCAGATGCCGGCCTTGTGCGGCTCTGCGGGGTCCAGGGCGCGGCCGGTGACGTGGCACCAGAAGAGCTCGCCGTCCATGCGCTTCATCACCCGCTCGTCGGCGTAGCGGCCGCTGGCGTCCAGGCTGGCGGTGATGCGTTCGCCGGTGCGCCGGAACTCCTCGGCGCTCGGGTAGAGCACGGCGAAGGAGTGACCGAGCAACTGGGCCGCGCTGGCGCGGAACATCGCCAGGGCCTCGCGGTTGACGTCGAACATCTCGCGCTGGCGTGACAGCACGAGCCCGATCGGCGCCAGCTCGAAGGCGCTGCGATAGTCGAGCGAGGAGGCCGATTCAGAGTCGGCCATCGCCAGCGGCCCGGTGCGCGCAGGGCGGCGCCTGCACGGCAGCATCGCGCAGGATGAGGACATGGGCCGCTGGCTGCGGCCTGCGCTGGGGCATCGCTCCCATCAGATCCGACGGCCTCCCATGGCCTTCCCATGGCCTTCCCATGGCCTTCCATTAGGCGAATCGACGTACAGACTGCGTAATGGTTTACGCAGTACGCTTGCATTCTCGCTCAACCCCAGCCCGACCCCCGAAGGAGGTCTCATGAACAAGGTGTACCCCAGCGCCGCAGCGGCCCTGGACGGCATCGTCCGCGACGGCCAGTTGCTGGCGGTCGGCGGCTTCGGCCTGTGCGGCATTCCCGAGGCCTTGATCGAGGCGCTGCACGACAGCGGCGCGCGCGACCTGACGGTGGTCAGCAACAACGCCGGCGTCGATGGTTTCGGCCTCGGCCGGCTGCTGCTGACGCGGCAGATCCGCAAGATGATCAGCAGCTACGTGGGCGAGAACAAGGAGTTCGAGCGCCAGTACCTGGCCGGTGAACTGGAGCTGGAGTTCACGCCCCAGGGCACGCTGGCGGAGAAGCTGCGCGCCGGCGGCGCCGGCATCCCGGCCTTCTACACCCGCACCGGCGTCGGCACCCTGGTTGCCGAGGGCAAGGAGACGCGCGAGTTCGACGGTCACGTCCACGTCATGGAGCGCGCCCTCAAGCCCGACGTCTCGCTGGCCAAGGCCTGGAAGGCCGACCGCAGCGGCAACCTGATCTTCCGCCGCACCGCGCGCAACTTCAATCCGGCGGTCATCATGGCCGGGCGGATCGCCGTCGTCGAGGTCGAGGAGATCGTCGAGACCGGCAGCTTCGACCCCGATGCGGTGCACCTGCCCGGCATCTACGTCCACCGCCTGGTGCTCAACGCGACGCCGGAAAAGCGCATCGAGAAGCGCACCACCCAGCAGAACCCGAAAGGAATCTGAACCATGGCCTGGACCCACGACCAGATGGCCGCGCTGGCGGCCAAGGAACTGCAGGACGGCTTCTACGTGAACCTCGGCATCGGGCTGCCGACCCTGGTGGCCAACCACGTGCCGGACGAGATGGAGGTCTGGCTGCAAAGCGAGAACGGCATGCTGGGCATAGGCCCGTTCCCCGATGAGGCCGAGGTCGACCCCGACCTCATCAACGCCGGCAAGCAGACCGTGACCACCCTGCCGGGCAGCAGCATCTTCGGCAGCCACGACAGTTTCGCCATGATCCGCGGCGGCAAGATCAACCTGTCCATCCTGGGCGCGATGCAGGTCAGCGCCCGGGGCGACCTCGCGAACTGGATGATCCCCGGCAAGATGGTCAAGGGCATGGGCGGCGCCATGGACCTGGTGGCCGGTGTCGGCAGCGTGATCGTGCTGATGGAGCACGTGGCGAAGAAGAAGGACGGCAGCATCGACCTCAAGATCCTGCCGCAGTGCACGCTGCCGCTGACCGGGGTCGGGGTGGTGAACCGCATCATCACCGACCTCGCGGTGATGGACGTGACGCCGCAGGGCCTGAAGCTGGTCGCGCAGGCGCCCGGTGTCAGCGACGAGGAACTGCGCGCCAAGACCGGGGTGCCGCTGCTGGCGGCCTGAGGTCGCGAACCCGGGGGAGGGCTGCCGACGGACGGTTCGGCTGAGGCGGCGCTTCAGCGGTGCTGCAGCAGCTGCGGGATGGTCACTTCGCAGACGATGCCCTGGCCGTCGCGCAGCCGCCAGTGGACCTCGCCGCCGAGCAGCTTGACACGCTTGCGCACACCGCCCAGCCCCAGGCCGTGCGACCAGGCCTGCGGGTCGCGGCCGTTGCCGTCGTCGGCCACCCTGAGCTGAAGACGGCCCGCGACCAGGCTGGCGTCGATCTCGACCCGGGTCGCCTGCGCGTGCGTGATGGCGTTGCTCACCAGCTCGCGCAAAACCCGGGTCAGGGCCGACCACTGGACGACGCCGAGCTCCGGGTCGTCGTTGAAGGCGAATGACCAGCCGAGCTCGATGTGCGCTGCCGTCAGCCGCTGCTGGATGTCGGATTTCCATTCCGCCACCGAGTGCGACAGCCGGTGGCTGCTGGCCGCCAGCCCGCGCGTGAGCGTCTTCAGGTCCTGCAGCGTGTGGCGCAGGTAGTCCTCGATCTCCGGATCCTGGGCCTTGTACATCAGCGTCAGCAGGCGCGCGCCGATGTCGTCGTGCAGATCCTGCGCGATGCGCTGGCGCTCCTCCGTGCGGCCGCGTTCGACCGCCTGGTCGTAGGCCACCGCGCGCCGCAGCTGGTCGACCACGCGGTCGGTCAGGCGCGCGTCCTCGCGCGTGAAGATGCGCCTGCCGTGGCGCGCAAAGCGCAGCACCAGCGACATCGGCTCGCCCTCGGCGGCGCTGCGCACCGGCACCACCAGGGCCGAGCCGTTGGCGAGCACGCGCGAGCGCGGCGCCGCATGCGTCAGCTGCAGCACCTCCAGCGGGTCGAACAGGGCGCGCAGCAACTCGGCCAGCAAAGCGGGCTGCTGCTGCGGCGCCTCCTGCACCTCGCGCGCGATCCGGTACAGGTGCTCGAAGGTCCGCTCGGTCGTCATCACCCGGCTGCCCACCATCTGGTCGAGCATCCATTGGCGCGCCGCGGCGTAGCCGGCGAGGGCGGTGAACACCGCCAGCGTCAGCGAGGCGAAGGGCTCGAGCGAGAACAGGGTGATGAACAGCAGGTCCAGCGAGGTCGCGATCGTCGACATGCCGGCCAGCATCGCCATCTCGCGCAGCAGCCGGCGCGTGCGCGACAGAAAGGGCACCAGCGCCAGCAGCGAGGCGACGAACAGCGACCAGACCGTGACCGCCGAGGTGGCGACCTCGCGCGCGATTCCGGTCTGCCACTCGGCCGCCACCAGGGCCGAATCGACGACCGCCATCGTTGCCAGGGCGGCGAGGCCGAAGCGGCGCATCGCGAGCGCGAAGGGGTTGGGTTCGCCGGCGTAGGAGCGCGACAGGACCGCGATCGCCGCCAGGCCGAGCGCGAGCACCGCCGCCTGGCCCCACCACCAGGCCTGGGGCAGGTCGGGCAGCAGCCAGGTGGCGGCGGCCGCCAGCAGCCAGGCCGCGGCGGCGATGGCGTGGCGCCAGGCCAGCGCACGCGGATACAGGGTGAAGACATGCACCGCCGCGGCGGCGGTGGCGAGGTCCAGCCCGAGCCGGCCGCGCATGTCGTTGCCCAGCCCGAGGGGCAGCGGCGAGAGCAGGCCGTCGGAGTCCACGCCTATCCACAGCAGGCTGAGCGCCTGACAGCCGGCCATCAGCGCGTACAGCAGGTTGGCCGCGCTCGGCCGCGCCAGCAGCACCACCGCACCGAGCACCGTCAGCGCCAGCGCCGGCATCGCCAGCAGCCAGAAGCCCATCCCGAGACCGGCGTGGCCGCGCGCGCGGGCCGCGACCTGCACCGCGCTGCCGTCGTCGAAGTGCAGCACCACCTGCCGGCCTGCAAGCAGGGCGCCGAGCGCCGCGCGTGCCCGCACCGACGCGGCACGGCGCTCGTCGTCCACCGTCCAGCGCGGGCTGCCGAGCAGGCGCGCGGCGTCCACGCTCGGCAGTCCACCGGGCGCGGACAGGCGCAGCAGGCGGTGGCCGGCCAGCGCCTGCAGCGCGGGTTCGGCGCTGGACTGCAGCACCGGTTCGCCGCGCGCATCGGACTGCCACTGGGCGTCGATGGCGGGCAGCCGCACCAGCACGCGCACGGTGGCGAACAGGCCGAGACAGCTCGCCAGCACCGCCAGCACCAGCAGGCGGCGGCGCCAGCCCATCCAGCGCGTCGGTCGATGCGCGAGCACGCGCTCGAAGGCGCTCGCCTCGAACAGGGAATCGTCGACCTGGCCGCCCGCGGCGCTCATCGCTGGGCGCGGCTGGCGCGGCCTAGACCAGGCCTTGCTTGCTCGCCAGCACCGCCGCCTCGGCGCGGCTGGAGACGTTGAGCTTCTTGTAGATGGACTTGATGTGGTCGTTCACGGTGAACCACTTGATGCCCATCAGACTCGCGATCTCCTTGATCGTGAAGCCCTTGCTCAGGTAGGTGAGCACCTCGCTCTCGCGCGGGGTCAGCCGGTCGTGGTCGGGAAGCTTCTCGATCGGGACCGGCCGGCTGGTGGCAAAGCCGGTGGCCCGCATGAGGCCGGAGTCGGGGGCCTGCGCGTCGCCGACGCCGCTGTCGCGGAAGTGGGTCAGCAGCCGGCGCGCGATCGCCGGCGACAGCGGCGGCTGGCCGCGGACGATCTTCTGCAGTTCCTCCACCAGCACCTCGAAGCGGTCCTCCTTCAGCAGGTAGCCGTCGGCACCGCGCTGCAGGGCGGGGAACAGGTGGTCGTCATCGGAATAGAGCGTGGTGACGATCTTGGTCGCCGGGTAGTGGACCAGCTCCGACAGCAGATCCATGCCGTTGCCGTCCGGCAGTTCCAGGTCGACCAGGATGAGCTTGAAGGGGTCCACGCCGTGCAGCCCGCTGGCACCGCCGGCGAGTTCGATGTGGCGGCGCGCGGTCTCCAGGTCACCGGCCTCGGTGATCGCGTTGGCGTCGCTGAAGCTCTCGCGTACCACGCGGCACAGGAAGCTGCGGGCGACCGGGTTGTCCTCCAGGATCAGCACCTTGACCGGCATCGTGTCCACTCCACAGACGGCAGCGCCGCAGGAGGCAGCGCCCGACCACCGCGCTCGACATCGGTGATTCGCGTGATCCTAGCGCAGCGTGCGGCGCCGGCCTGCTGCTCGCTTGGGGGTTGACGCCCGCATTGGGGGCGCATCGCGCCGGCTGGCCGGGGAGGTCGTTTCGGTCGGCCAGCGATGCCGAAAGCGGCCGAAAGCGGCTGAAAGCGGCCGAAAGCGGCCTTTGGCGCTCCCTACAATGCCCGTATGCACATCCTGATTGCGAACGACGACGGCCACCTCGCGCCTGGCATCGCGGCCCTGGTGGCGGCCTGCGAGGGGTTGGGCACGGTCGACGTGGTGGCGCCGGAGCGCAACGCCAGCGGCACGTCCAACGCGCTCACCCTGGGTCGTCCGCTGTCGGTGTTCGAGAACGCCGTCGGCTGGCGCGTCGTCAGCGGCACGCCCTCGGACTGCGTGCACGTCGCGCTCACCGGGCTGCTGCCGCGGCGCCCGGATCTGCTGCTGTCGGGCATCAACAACGGCGCCAACATGGGCGACGACACCCTGTACTCGGGCACCGTGGCGGCGGCGATGGAAGGCTATCTGTTCGGCGTGCCGGCGGTCGCCTTCTCGCTCGTCGACAAGGGCTGGACCCACCTGGACGCGGCGGCGCGCACGGCGCGCGCCCTGATCGACGAGATCCTCGCCCGCGGTCTGCCCGATGCGCCCTGGTTGCTCAACGTCAACATCCCCAACCAGGCCGACGCCGATCGCCTGCCGCGCCACGTCACCCGGCTCGGCCGCCGCCACGCCAGCGCGCCCGTCATACGCCAGGACAGCCCGGGAGGCGAGCCTCTGTACTGGATCGGTCCCGCGGGTGACGCGAAAGAGGCCGGCCCGGGCACCGACTTCCACGCAGTGGCGGCGGGCCAGGTGTCGATCACGCCGCTGCAGGTGGACCTCACCGACCACGCCCGGCTGACGAACTGGGCGGCACGCCTGGCACGGAGCCGCGCGTGAGCGCAGCGCCGCGGCGCCCGCGATTCCCGGCCACGCTGAGCGCCAGCGCGCCGCCTGCCGGCACCGCCCTCGCGCGCCCGCAGCGACCGCTGGCGGACGCCGCACGCGAGGCGGCGCGGCGCAGTGCGCCGACCGGGCTGGGCCTGGACTCGACCGCGGTGCGCGCGCGCATGGTGCAGCGCCTGCGTGGCGACGGCATCGCCGACGAGCGCGTGCTGGCGGCGTTTGCCGAGGTGGCGCGCCACCGCTTCGTCGACAGCGCCCTGGCCACCCAGGCCTACGAGGACACGAGCCTGCCGATCGGGCTCGGCCAGACCATCTCCAAGCCTTCGGTGGTGGCGCGCATGCTGGCACTGGCGGCGGCGGCTCCGGCGGCGCAGCGCCGTGGCGGCCTCGGGCGCGTGCTCGAGATCGGCAGCGGCTGCGGCTACCAGACCGCGCTGCTGGCGCGGCTCGGGCAGCAGGTGCTGTCCATCGAGCGCCTGCAGCCGCTGCACGAGAAGGCGCGCGCCAACCTGGCCGACGACGGCCGGCGCTCGGCGATCCGCCTGGTCTGGGGCGATGGCCGCCTGGGCCACCCGCCGAACGCGCCTTACGACACCCTCATCGCCGCCGCCGGCGGCGAGGACCTGCCGCCGGCCTGGCTGAGCCAGCTCGCCGACGGCGGCCGTCTGGTCGCACCGGTGCAGGAGGGCGCGCAGCAGGCCTTGCTGGTGGTGGACCGCGATGGCGAGCGCCTGCTGCGCCAGCGGCTCGAAGCCGTGTTGTTCGTCCCTCTAAAATCCGGCGTCGAATGAGACTCGCATCCCTTGCCCTGGGCGCGGCAGCCCTGCTGCTCGCCGCCTGCTCCTCGACCCAGCATCGGGCACCGGTCGAACAGCGCGGCAGCGCCGCGCGACCGGCCGTCGTGGCCAAGGCACCGACCGGCCCCGCACCCGAAGCGACCGCGGCCGACGCCACGCCCGTGCGCCCCCTGGCGCCTGGCAGCTATGTCGTCAAGGCCGGCGACACCCTGATCCGGATCGGCCTGGAGAACGGGCAGAACTGGCGCGACATCGCGCGCTGGAGCGGAATCGAGAACCCGAACCAGCTGGAAGTCGGGCAGGTGCTGCGCGTGCTGCCGCCCGAGCCGGTGGCCGGGGCGGCGGTGGCGCAGCCGGTGGCACCGGTGGCGCGCAACGACAGCAAGCCGCTGCCTGCCAGCAGCGCGGCCGGGCCCGCCACGGCGGCGGCGGCGCCGGCCGCCACCGCCAGCACGGCCAGCACGGCCAGCACGGCGGCGAATCCGGCACCGAAGGACGGCGACGATGACCTGAGCTGGCAGTGGCCGGCCAGCGGCCCCGTGATACGCGGCTTCGACGAGGCGCGCAGCAAGGGCGTGGCCATCGGGGGCCAGGCCGGCGAGCCGGTGCTGGCGGCGGCCGATGGCCGGGTGGTCTATGCCGGTTCGGGTCTGAGGGGTTACGGCAACCTCGTGATCGTCAAGCACAACGCCACCTTCCTCAGCGCCTACGCGCACAACCAGACCTTGCTGGTGAAGGAGGACCAGGCTGTGCGGCGCGGGCAGAAGATCGCCGAGATGGGGGCCAGCGACGCCGACCGGGTGCAGCTGCACTTCGAGATCCGGCGCCTGGGCAAGCCGGTCGACCCGACGCGCTACCTGCCGCCGCGCTGAGCGCGCGGCGCGCTGGCCTGCGGGCGCGTGTCGCCCGGGTCGCCGGCCGGCGCCCGGATAATCCGGCCGATGTCGGAATCAAATGACGAATGGCTGGAGGTCGAGTCGCTCGACCTCGAAGGGCAGGGCGTGGCGCACCGCGCCGACGGCAAGGTGGTCTTCATCGAGGGCGCGCTTCCCGGCGAGCGGGTGCAGGCCAGCATCAGCCGGCGCAAGAACCAGTGGGAGCAGGGCCAGCTCAGCGCGCTGGCACGCGAGAGCGCGCAGCGCGTGCGCCCCGGCTGCCCGCACTTCGGCCTCCACCGCGAGGCCTGCGGTGGCTGCAAGATCCAGCACCTGCATCCGGCAGCCCAGGTGGCGATCAAGCAGCGCGCACTGGAAGACCAGCTCTGGCACCTGGGCAAGGTACGCGCCGAGCAGTGCCTGCGGCCCATCGAAGGCCCGGCCTGGGGCTACCGGCAGCGCGCGCGGCTGTCGGTGCGCCATGTGGCGCGCAAGGGCGTGGTGCTGGTCGGGTTTCACGAGCGCAAGTCGCGCTACGTGGCCGACATGCAGGTCTGCCCGGTGCTGCCGGCGGCGGTGAGCGCCATGCTGCCGGCGCTGCGCGAGCTGATCGCGCAGATGGACGAGCGCGACCGGCTGCCGCAGATCGAGCTCGCGATGGGTGACGCCGTGGTCGCCCTCGTGCTGCGCCATCTGGCGCCGCTGCCGGACGCCGACCTGCAGCGCCTGCGCGACTTCGCGCGCATGCACGGCGTCCAGTGGTGGCTGCAGCCCAAGGGCCCGGACAGCGTTCGGCTGCTCGACGAAGGCGGGCCCGAGCTGGCATACGCGCTGCCCGAGTTCGACCTGCGCATGCCCTTCAAGCCGACCGACTTCACGCAGGTGAACCCTCAGATCAACCGCGTGCTGGTGCAGCGCGCGCTGGCGCGGCTGGCGGTGCAGCCCGGCGAGCGGGTGATCGACTGGTTCTGCGGCCTGGGCAACTTCACGCTCCCGATCGCGCGCGTCGGCGCCCGGGTGCTGGGCATCGAGGGCAGCCCGGCGCTGGTGCAGCGCGCGGCCGACAACGCGCGCCTGAACGGCCTGCAGGCCGAGTTCGAGGCGCGCAACCTGTTCGAGCTCGGCGCGGCCGACCTGCAGGCGCTGGGTGGGGTGGACCGCTGGCTGATCGACCCGCCACGCGAAGGTGCTTTCGCACTCGCGAAGGCGACGGCCGACCTCGTGCAGGCGGGCGCCGACTGGCAGCCGCCGCGGCGCATCGTCTACGTGAGCTGCAACCCGGCGACGCTGGCGCGCGATGCCGGCTTGCTGGTGCACCAGGCGGGCTACCGCTGCAGTGCCGCCGGCGTCGTCAACATGTTCCCGCACACCGCGCACGTGGAGAGCCTGGCGGTGTTCGACCGCGCGGACGCGGCTTAGGGCGGGGCGCCGGCAATCCGGGACATGTCCCGCTGCCGGCGACCGGCGTGAAAAAGGGGCCCGCGGGCCCCTTTTGCGTTGCAGTGCGCAGCGATCAGTCGCTGTTGCCGCCGAAGATGCCCAGCAGCGACAGCAGGGCCTGGAACACGTTGTAGATGCTCAGGTAGACGCCCAGGGTGGCGGTGATGTAGTTGGTCTCGTAGCCGTCCTGCACACGCTTGAGGTCGTGCAGGATGAAGGCCGAGAAGATGCCGATCACCAGCACCGACAGCGTGATCATGAGCGCGCTGGACTGGATGAAGAAGTTGGCGATGCCCATCACCAGCACCATCACGGCGCCGATCATCAGCCACTTGCCCATCGCGCTGAGGTCGCGCTTGATCACCGTGCTCAGCGAAGCCATGGCGAAGAAGACCGCTGCCGTGCCCGCGAAGGCGGTCATGATCAGGCTCATGCCGTTGGCCAGGCCCAGCACGACGCCGATCAGGCGCGCCAGCATGATGCCCATGAAGAAGGTGAAGGCCAGCAGCACCGGCACGCCGGCAGCCGAGTTCTTCGTCTTCTCGATCGCGAACATGAAGCCGAAGGCGCCGACCATGAACACGATCAGGCCGATGCCGGGCGTCATCGCCGCGGCCAGCCCGGTGCTCACGCCCAGCCAGGCGCCGAGCACGGTGGGCACCATCGACAGCGCCAGCAGCCAGTAGGTGTTGCGCAGGACGCGGTTGCGCTGCGAGGCGAGGGCGCCTGCAGCGGCCCTGCCGGGGAAGGTTTGCACGTGGTCGGTCATCGGGTGGCCTCCAAGTTAGGGATTGAAAAACACGAGTCTCGACTAGGACTTGTTGCGGGCGATTCTAGTTCCGGGCCGATGTTTGTGCCGAGCCGGTGGTCCATGATGCATGGCGCAGCCGGCGCGCAGGACTCGGAGTTGACCCGGGGATTGGCGGTTCGCGGGCTATACTCCGCAGGTTTACCTGCCAGGAAACTGGCATCACACGCAGCCCCGCGCCGACCGTGCCGACTGAATGGCCGAGCCTCGCTCGGCCCGTCGACTCCCTGGATGGCCGATCCCCGGCCTGTGCCGACGCCACGGTCGGAACCGGGCGCCGGCTCGGGGCCTGCGCACACCGGAGCCTACGCCCTTGCTGCCTGTCCTGCCCCCCGCCGTCCTGGCACTTGCAGACGGCTCGACTTTTCTGGGCCACTCGATCGGCGCCGCCGGTCGCACCGTCGGCGAGGTGGTCTTCAACACCGCGCTGACCGGCTACCAGGAGATCCTCACCGATGCCTCCTACTGCCGCCAGATCGTCACCCTGACCTATCCGCACATCGGCAACTACGGCGTCAACGATGAAGACGTCGAGGGCCGGCACGTGCACGCGGCCGGCCTCGTGATGCGCGACCTGCCGCTGCGGGCTTCGAGCTTCCGCGCCTCGCGCAGCCTCGGGCAGTACCTGCAGGACGAGGGCACGGTGGCGATCGCCGGCATCGACACCCGCCGCCTGACCCGGCTGCTGCGCAGCAGCGGGGCACAGAACGGCTGCATCGTCGCCCACGCGCCGGGCACGGTGGTGGGCGAAGCCGAGATCGCCGATGCGCTGGCGGCGGCGCGCTCGGCGCCCAGCATGGTCGGGCTGGACCTGGCGCGCGTCGTCACCACCCCCCAGCGCCACGAATGGACGGCCACCGAATGGGCGCTCGGCCAGGGCAGCGGCAGCCAGGCGAAGCCGCGCTGGCACGTCGTGGCCTACGACTTCGGCGTCAAGCACAACATCCTGCGCATGCTGGCCAGCCGCGGCTGCCGGCTCACCGTGGTGCCGGCGACGACGCCGGCGGCCGAGGTGCTGGCGCTGGCGCCGGACGGCATCTTCCTGTCCAACGGCCCCGGCGATCCGCAGGCCTGCGGCTATGCGATCGAGGCCGTGCGCGAGCTGCTGGACAGCGGTCTGCCGACCTTCGGCATCTGCCTGGGCCACCAGATCATGGCGCTGGCATCGGGGGCCAGGACCTACAAGATGAAGTTCGGCCACCACGGCGCCAACCATCCGGTGAAGGACCTGCAGACCGGCCGGGTCAGCATCACGAGCCAGAACCACGGCTTCGCGGTCGACATGGCCACGCTGCCGGCCAGTCTGCGCGCCACCCATGTCAGCCTGTTCGACGGCAGCCTGCAGGGCATGGCACGCACCGACCGGCCGGCGTTCAGCTTTCAGGGTCACCCGGAGGCGAGCCCCGGGCCGCGCGACATCGCCGAGCTGTTCGACCGTTTCGTGAACCTGATGGAGCAACGCTGAGATGAAACCCCCACGCTCACTGCGCTCGCTGCCCCCCGCGGGGGTGCTCAGTCCCTTCGAAGCGGCCGGGCGGGACTGAGATGCCCAAGCGCACCGACATCCGCAGCGTCCTGATCATCGGCGCCGGCCCCATCGTCATCGGCCAGGCCTGCGAGTTCGACTACTCCGGCGCCCAGGCCTGCAAGGCGCTGCGCGAGGAGGGCTACCGCGTCATCCTCGTGAACAGCAACCCGGCGACGATCATGACCGACCCGGGCACCGCCGACGCGACCTACATCGAGCCCATCACCTGGCAGGTGGTGGAGCGCATCATCGCCAAGGAGCGCCCGGATGCGGTGCTGCCGACGATGGGCGGCCAGACGGCGCTGAACTGCGCCCTGGACCTGCACCGCCACGGCGTGCTGGCGAAGTACGGCGTGGAGATGATAGGCGCCAACGAGCACGCGATCGAGAAGGCCGAGGACCGCCTCAAGTTCAAGGACGCGATGACCAAGATCGGCCTTGGCTCGGCCAAGAGCGGCATCGCGCACAGCATGGAAGAGGCCTGGGCGGTGCACAAGCGCATCGCCGCGGAGACCGGCGGCACCGGTTTTCCGAGCGTGATCCGGCCCAGCTTCACGCTCGGCGGCACCGGCGGCGGCATCGCCTACAACCCCGAGGAGTTCGACGAGATCTGCAAGCGCGGGCTGGACCTGAGCCCGACCAAGGAGCTGCTGATCGAGGAGAGTCTGATCGGCTGGAAGGAGTTCGAGATGGAAGTGGTCCGCGACCGCGCGGACAACTGCATCATCGTGTGCTCGATCGAGAACCTTGACCCGATGGGCGTGCACACCGGCGACTCGATCACCGTGGCCCCCGCGCAGACGCTGACCGACAAGGAATACCAGCTCATGCGCGACGCATCGATCGCCATCCTGCGCGAGATCGGCGTCGACACCGGCGGCTCCAACGTCCAGTTCGCGACCGACCCGCAGAGCGGGCGCATGATCGTCATCGAGATGAACCCGCGCGTGAGCCGCAGCTCGGCGCTGGCGTCCAAGGCCACCGGTTTCCCGATCGCCAAGATCGCGGCCAAGCTGGCGGTCGGTTACACGCTGGACGAGCTGGGCAACGACATCACCGGCGGCGCCACGCCGGCCAGCTTCGAGTCCAGCATCGACTACGTCGTGACCAAGGTGCCGCGCTTCGCCTTCGAGAAGTTCCGCGAGGCCGACCCCCACCTGACGACGCAGATGAAGTCGGTCGGCGAGGTGATGGCGATCGGCCGCACCTTCCAGGAGAGCCTGCAGAAGGCGCTGCGCGGGCTGGAGACCGGCATCTGCGGGCTCGACGAGCGCAGCCGTGACCGCGAGGAGATCGTCGAGGAGATCGGCGAACCGGGGCCGGAGCGGCTGCTGTTCGTCGCCGACGCCTTTCGCGTCGGCATGACGCTCGCCGAGATCCACGAGGAATCGGCGATCGACCCCTGGTTCCTGGCCCAGATCGAGCAGATCGTGGCCACCGAGGGCCAGCTCAAGGCGCGCACCCTGGCGAGCCTGAGCGCCGCCGAGCTGCGCCACCTCAAGCGCATGGGATTCTCGGACAAGCGGCTCGCGGCGCTGCTGTCCACCCACCAGCACGCGGTGCGTGCGGCGCGCCACGCCGCCGGCGTGCGCCCGGTCTACAAGCGGGTCGACACCTGCGCCGCCGAGTTCGCCACCGAGACCGCCTACCTGTACTCGAGCTACGACGAGGAGTGCGAGGCCGAGCCGAGCACGCGCAGGAAGATCATGGTCCTGGGCGGCGGGCCGAACCGGATCGGCCAGGGCATCGAGTTCGACTACTGCTGCGTGCACGCGGCGCTGGCGATGCGCGAGGACGGCTACGAGACCATCATGGTCAACTGCAACCCGGAGACCGTCTCCACCGACTACGACACCAGCGACCGCCTGTACTTCGAGCCGGTGACGCTGGAGGACGTGCTCGAGATCGTCGACAAGGAAAAGCCCACCGGGGTCATCGTCCAGTACGGCGGCCAGACCCCGCTGAAGCTGGCGCTGGACCTCGAGCGCGCGGGCGTTCCCATCATCGGCACCACGCCGGACAGCATAGACATCGCCGAGGACCGCGAGCGCTTCCAGAAGCTGCTGCACGAGCTCGGCCTGAGGCAGCCGCCCAACCGCACCGCGCGCACCGAGGAAGCGGCCCTGCTGATGGCGCAGGAGATCGGCTATCCGCTGGTCGTGCGGCCGAGCTACGTGCTCGGCGGCCGGGCGATGGAGATCGTGCACGGCGACCGCGACCTCGAGCGCTACATGCGCGAGGCGGTGCGGGTGTCCGAGAAGAGCCCGGTCCTGCTCGACCGCTTCCTCGACGACGCGGTGGAGGTCGACGTCGACTGCATCTCCGACGGCCAGGAGGTGATGATCGGCGGCATCATGGAGCATGTGGAGGCCGCCGGCATCCACAGCGGCGACTCGGCCTGCTCGCTGCCGCCGTACTCGCTGTCGGGGCCGCTGCAGGACGAGTTGCGGCGCCAGACCGCGCTCATGGCCAGGGCGCTGGGCGTGGTCGGACTCATGAACGTGCAGTTCGCGATCCAGGGCGAGGGCGACGAGGCCCAGGTCTACGTCCTCGAGGTCAACCCGCGCGCCAGCCGCACCGTGCCCTTCGTCAGCAAGGCCACCGGCCAGCCGCTGGCCAAGATCGCCGCCCGCTGCATGGCCGGCACCCGGCTGGCCGACCAGCGCGACCGCCGCGGCAGGCCGCCGCGCGAGGTGATCCCGCCTTACTTCAGCATCAAGGAGGCGGTGTTCCCGTTCAACAAGTTCCCCGGCGTGGACCCGGTCCTCGGCCCTGAGATGCGCTCCACCGGCGAGGTCATGGGCGTGGGCCGCAGCTTCGGCGAGGCCATGCTCAAGAGCCAGCTCGGCGCCGGCTCGCGGCTGCCCGACGAGGGCACGGTGGTCATCACGGTCAAGAGCGCCGACAAGGCGCGCGCGGTCAAGGTGGCGGGCGACCTGGTCGACCTGGGCTTTCGGGTCGTCGCCACCAAGGGCACGGCAGCCGCCATCGCCGCCGCCGGCATCCCGGTGACGCTGGTGAACAAGGTCAAGGACGGCCGGCCGCACATCGCCGACCTGATCAAGGCCGGCGACATCCAGCTCGTCTTCACCACCGTCGACGAAACGCGCACCGCGATCGCCGATTCGCGCTACATCCGCACCGCCGCGCTGGCCAACCGCGTCACCTACTACACGACGATGGCGGGCTGCGAGGCGGCGACCGAGGCGCTCAAGCACGAGGACGATCTGGTGGTCGCCTCGCTGCAGGAACTGCACGCCGAACTGACGTAAAATCACGCGCCATGCCGCCGCGGGGCGGGCTGGGCGAGACCATCGCCAGGCCGCACGCGGCGGCCTTGCTTTTGGCCATCCAGGATTCGCCATGCCCACCATTCCCCTGACCACCCGCGGCGCCGAACAGCTGAAGGCGGAACTGCACCGGCTGAAGACGGTGGAGCGGCACGCCGTGATCCAGGCGATCGCCGAGGCGCGCGCCCAGGGAGACCTGTCGGAGAACGCCGAGTACGACGCCGCCAAGGACAAGCAGGGCTTCATCGAGGGCCGGATCCAGGAACTGGAAGGCAAGCTCGCGGCGGCGCAGGTGATAGACCCGGCGGCGCTGGACGCCGGTGGCCGCGTCGTGTTCGGCGCCACCGTCGACCTGGAGGACGAGGACAGCGGGGTCAAGGCGACCTACCAGATCGTCGGCGACGACGAGGCCGACCTCAAGCTCGGCCTGATCTCCATCAGCAGCCCGATCGCGCGCGCGCTGATCGGCAAGGAGTCCGGCGACGTGGCCGAGGTGCAGGCCCCGGGCGGGCTCAAGCACTGGGAAATCGTCGGCGTGCGCTACGTCTGAACCGGTCGCGCGTGATGGCCCAGGGCGCCCAGAGGCTGCGCCAACTGTTGCCCGGCCTGTGGGCCGGCGTGCTGCTGGGGGTGGCGGTGCTCGCCACGCCGGCACCGTTTGCCGTCCTCGATCGTGGCCTCGCGGGCCAGGTGGCCACGCGCGTGCTGGCGCAGGAGGCCTACCTCAGCCTGGCCGTCGGCCTGCTGCTGCTGATGCTGGAACGGGTGGCGGCACGCGACGCCGCCGAGCGCGGCTCGGGCAGCCAGTTCAGCGCCGGCATGGCGCTCGCCATCGGCGCGCTGTTCTGCACCGTCGCGGGCTGGTTCGGCATGCAGCCGATGATGGAGGCGGCGCGCGCCGGGCAGGGCGGACTCGGCTTCGGCCAGCTGCATGCGATCAGCGTCGCCTTCTTCGGCGTCAAGCTGGTCCTGGTGCTGGCGCTGGCCTGGCGTGCGGCGTCGCTGCGCTGAGCCAGGGCAGCCCGGTTCAGCCCGCTGCCTTCTTCTTGCCGCCGCTGGTTGCGCGCGGTTTGGCGCGCTTGATCAGGCCGCCGGCAGTGAGGCGCTCGTTGCCCAGCACCTTCACCTTCTTCACCGTGGCCCGGTGGTTTCCGCTCTTGGAGAACTTGACGATCTTCACCACCCTGGGCGCCGCGCCGCGCGGCGCCGGCTCGGCCGCGGCCTTGGGCGGCAGCGGCCGCCACAGCACGAGCAGCTTGCCGATGTGCTGGACCGGGGCGGCGTGCAGCCGCTCGGCCAGCGTCAGCAGCAGGGCCTCGCGTGCGGCGCGGTCGTCGCCGAAGACGCGCAGCTTGATCAGGCCGTGCGCCTTCAGGGCCAGGTCGGCCTCGCGCAGGACGGCGTCGGTGAGGCCATCGGCGCCGATCATCACGACCGGGTCGAGGTGGTGGGCGGCGGCGCGGTGTTCCTTGCGCTGCGCCGGGGTCAGGACGATCGCGGTCATCTGCCTATTATCCCGGTGCCGAGGAAGGTGAAGCGATGAAGTCGTCGAAGTCCAAGAAGGTCAACCGCGCCTGGCTGCACGATCACCTGAACGACCCCTACGTCAAGCGTGCGCAGAAGGACGGCTACCGGGCGCGCGCCGCCTACAAGCTGGCGGAGATCGACGAGACCCTGAAGCTGGTCCGTCCGGGCCAGGTGGTGGTCGACCTCGGCGCCGCCCCCGGCGCCTGGAGCCAGTACCTGCGCCGCCAGCTCGGCGCCAGCGGCACCATCATCGCGCTGGACATGCTGGACTTCGAGCCGGTGGACGGGGTGCGCTTCCTGCAGGGCGACTTCCGCGACGAGCAGGTGCTGGCGCAGCTGGAGGCCGAGCTCGGCGGGCGGGCCGTGGACCTGGTGGTCTCCGACATGGCGCCCAACCTCTCTGGCGTGGCGGTGTCGGATTCGGCGCGCATCTCGCACCTGGTGGAGCTGGCGCTGGAGTTCTCCGCCCGCCACCTGCGGCCGCAGGGGGCGCTGGTGTGCAAGGTCTTCCACGGCAGCGGCTACAGCCAGCTGGTGGAGCTCTTCAAGCAGCGGTTTCGCAGCGTCAAGCCGATCAAGCCCAAGGCCTCGCGCGACCGCTCGGCGGAAACCTTCCTCGTCGGCCTGGGTCTGAAGCCCTGAGCTGCGAATTAGCCCTGTGTTTGCCGATGTTTCCGGCGCTCCGGGCGAAGGCGTGCCAGGCCTTGCCTGAACTAGAATCGGCCCCATCTGCCGGACGTGCAAGACCCCGTGCCCCTGCACGGGTCGCCACCGTCGTCAAGGAGTCCCGGTGAACAATCAATGGTTTTCGAAGGTCGCTGTCTGGCTGGTGATCGCACTCGTGCTGTTCACCGTGTTCAAGCAGTTCGACCGCACGACGACCGCCGGCAACCAGATCGCCTATTCCGACTTCCTCGATGAAGTGCGGGCCGGGCGCATCAAGTCGGTGACCCTGCAAGAAGGCAATGGCGGCACCGAGATCCTGGCCCTGACCAGCGACGACCGCCGGCTGCGCAGCACCGCCACCTATCTCGATCGCGGCCTGATCGGCGACCTCATCAACAGCGGCGTCAAGTTCGACGTGCGTCCGCGCGAGGAGCCCTCGCTGCTCATGAGCATCCTCGTCAGCTGGGGGCCCATGCTGCTGCTGATCGGGGTCTGGATCTACTTCATGCGCCAGATGCAGGGCGGCGGCAAGGGCGGCGCCTTCAGCTTCGGCAAGAGCAAGGCGCGCATGCTCGACGAGAACAACAACTCCACCACCTTTGCCGACGTCGCCGGCTGCGACGAGGCCAAGGAAGAGGTCAAGGAACTGGTCGACTTCCTGAAGGACCCGCAGAAGTTCCAGAAGCTCGGCGGCCGCATTCCGCGCGGCGTGCTGCTCGTGGGCCCGCCGGGCACCGGCAAGACCCTGCTCGCCAAGGCCATCGCGGGCGAGGCCAAGGTGCCGTTCTTCAGCATCAGCGGCTCCGATTTCGTCGAGATGTTCGTCGGCGTCGGCGCGGCGCGCGTGCGCGACATGTTCGAGCAGGCCAAGAAGAGCGCGCCCTGCATCATCTTCGTCGACGAGATCGACGCCGTCGGTCGCCACCGCGGCGCCGGCCTGGGCGGCGGCAACGACGAGCGCGAACAGACGCTCAACCAGATGCTGGTCGAGATGGACGGCTTCGAGACCAACCTGGG
Source organism: Pseudomonadota bacterium (assembly GCA_963205525.1). The sequence goes on from CAUJJP010000106.1 coordinate 39,740, forward strand.
CGTGATCGTGATGGCGGCGACCAACCGGCCCGACATCCTCGCTCCGGCGCTGCTGCGGCCGGGGCGCTTCGACCGCCAGGTCTACGTCACCCTGCCCGACGTGCGCGGGCGCGAGCAGATCCTGGGCGTGCACATGCGCAAGGTGCCGGTCGGGGCCGACATCCGGGCCGACATCCTGGCCCGCGGCACGCCCGGCTTCAGCGGTGCCGACCTCGCCAACCTGGTCAACGAGGCGGCGCTGTTCGCGGCCCGGCGCAACGGGCGGGTGGTCGAGATGGTCGACTTCGAGCGCGCCAAGGACAAGATCATGATGGGCCCCGAGCGCAAGTCCATGGTCATGCCCGAGGAGGAGCGCCGCAACACCGCCTACCACGAGGCCGGCCACGCGCTGGTGGCGCGGCTGATGCCCAAGACCGACCCCGTGCACAAGGTCACCGTGATCCCGCGCGGGCGTGCCCTCGGGGTGACGATGCAGCTGCCCGAGACCGACCGCTACAGCATGGATAAGGAGCGCATGCTGTCCACCATCAGCGTGCTGTTCGGCGGCCGGATCGCGGAAGAGGTGTTCATGCACCAGATGACCACCGGCGCGTCCAACGACTTCGAGCGCGCGACCCAGATCGCGCGCGACATGGTGATGCGCTACGGCATGACCGACGAGCTCGGCCCCATGGTCTACGCCGAGAACGAGGGCGAGGTCTTCCTCGGCCGCAGCGTCACCAAGACGACCAACATGTCCGAGGCGACGATGCAGAAGGTCGACCGCGAGGTGCGCCGCATCATCGACGAGCAGTACGCCACCGCGCGCGCGCTGATCGAGGGCAACCAGGACCGCATGCACGCGATGGCGCAGGCCCTGCTCGAGTGGGAAACCATAGACGCCGAGCAGATCGACGACATCATGGCCGGCAAGCCGCCGCGCCCGCCCAAGGACTGGGTGCCGCCGACGTCCAAGCCGGGCGGCGACGCCAGCCCGCCGGTGAAGCCCGACGGCGCACCCGCCACCGCCTGACTCTGCGAACCGGGGCCGTCCTGGCCCCGTTCGCCGTCCCTGCGGCCCCTGGCCATCCATTGCCGCCCCTCGTGTACTGGCAAACCGCCCGCCACCGCATCGACCTCGCGCGCCCGCGCGTGATGGGCATCGTCAACGTCACGCCCGACTCCTTCTCCGACGGCGGGCAGTTCCTGGCCCCGCGGGCCGCGATCGCGCACGCCGAGCTGCTCGTCAGCCGGGGGGCCGACATCCTGGACCTCGGTGCCGAATCCACCCGCCCGGGGGCGGCGAGCGCCGACGCCGACGAACAGCTCGCGCGCCTGCGGCCGGTGCTGCGCGAGGCGCTGTCGCTCGGGGTTCCGGTGTCGGTCGACACCAGCGAGGCCGAGGTCATGCGCGCGGTGCTCGACCTCGGTGCCGACATCATCAACGACGTGCGCGCGCTGACCCGGCCGGCAGCGCTGGCCGCACTGGCCGCGCACCCGCAGGCGGGGCTGTGCCTGATGCACATGCAGGGCGAGCCGGCGACCATGCAGCAGCAGGTGCCGGCCTATGCCGACGTGCTGGCCGAGGTGGGCGAGTTCCTGCGCGCGCGCATGTCGGCGGCAGCGGCGGCGGGCATCGCCGAGTCGCGCATCGTGCTCGACCCCGGCATCGGCTTCGGCAAGACGCCGGCGCACAATCTGGCGCTGCTGCGCCGCCAGCGCGAGCTGCTGGTGCTGGGCCGGCCGCTGCTGGCGGGATGGTCGCGCAAGTCCACCCTCGGCCTGCTCACCGGCCGCGAGCCCGCGCAGCGCCAGGCGGCCAGCGTGGCGGCGGCGCTGCTGGCGGTGCACGAGGGGGCACGCATCGTGCGCGTGCACGACGTGGCCGAGACGGTGGACGCGCTCAAGCTCTGGCAGGCCGTCTACCAGGCCCAGGATGGCAGCGGACAGCGACAAGCAGCGACGAACAGCGACGACCAGCGATGAGCAGGGACGAGGAACCTCGATGAGCAGACGCTTCTTTGGCACCGATGGCATACGCGGCACGGTCGGCACGCCGCCCATCACGCCCGACTTCATGCTCCGCCTCGGGCACGCGGTGGGCCGTGTCCTGCGGCGCACGCACGAGCGGCCGACGGTGCTGATCGGCAAGGATACCCGCTTGTCGGGCTACATGATCGAGTCCGCGCTGGAGGCCGGCCTGGCCTCGGCCGGCGTCGACGTGCTGCTCAGCGGACCGCTGCCGACACCCGGTGTGGCCTACCTGGTGCGCGCGCTGCGCCTGGACCTCGGGATCGTCATCAGCGCCTCGCACAACCCCTTCGACGACAACGGCATCAAGTTCTTCTCCGCCGCCGGCACCAAGCTGCCCGACGACTGGGAGCTGGAGGTGGAGGCGGCGCTCGACGAGGAGCCGTCCTGGGTGCATTCGGCGGCGCTGGGCAAGGCGCGCCGGCTTGCCGACGCGGGCGGGCGCTACATCGAGTTCTGCAAGAGCACGGTGCCGCACACGATGTCGCTGCGCGGCCTCAAGCTGGTGGTCGACGCCGCCCACGGCGCGGCCTATCACATCGCGCCCGAGGTGTTCCACGAGCTCGGCGCCCAGGTCGTGCGCGTCGGCTGCGAGCCCGACGGCGTCAACATCAACCAGGGCGTGGGCGCGACTGCGCCGCAGGCGGCGGTCGAGGCGGTGCGCCAGCACGGTGCGGACTACGGCATCGCGCTCGACGGCGACGCCGACCGCCTGCAGCTGGTCGACGCCGATGGCCGCCTGTACAACGGCGACGAGCTGCTCTATGTGCTGGCCGCCGACCGGCTGGACCGCCAACGGCCGGTGCCGGGGGTGGTGGGCACCCTGATGACCAACATGGCGGTCGAGCTCGCGCTGCAGTCGCGCGCAGTGCCGCTGGTGCGCGCCAAGGTCGGCGACCGTTACGTGCTCGAAGAACTCAGCGCGCGCGGCTGGCAGCTCGGCGGCGAGGGCTCGGGCCACCTGCTGGCGCTGGACCGCCACACCACCGGCGACGGCATCGTGAGCGCCCTGCAGGTCTTGTACGCGATCCAGCACAGCGGCCGCAGCTTGGCGCAGTGGCTGCACAGCGTGGACCTGTTCCCGCAGACCATGATCAATGTGCGCCTGCCGCGCCTGGACGGCTGGCAGCAGCACGGTGGCCTGGCGCGCGAGCGCGCGGCGGTCGAACGTGAGCTCGACGGCGCCGGCCGCGTGCTGATACGCGCCTCGGGCACCGAGCCGGTGCTGCGCGTGATGGTCGAGGCACGCGACGCCGCGCTCGCACGGCGCTGCGCCGAGCGCCTGGCGGCGAGCTTGCAGCAGGGCTGAAGTTCCCGGCCAGACCCGGTGTCCGCTGCGCAGGGCGCCCGCGGCACGGTCGTTCACGGATGACGGCTGTCATATGACGGTCACAGTGGCTGCCTAGCATGCGCGGCAGTTCCACAGGTGAATGACTGAAAGGGTCTCAGATGACACAGAAACTGCTGCGTGCCGCGCTCTGCGGCGCCTTCGCCGCGGGTGTGCTGGCCGCCGCGCCGCTGCGTGCGCAGGTCGTCACGGGTGCGGGCGCCTCGTTTCCGGCACCCATCTACGCCAAGTGGGCCGACAGCTACCACAAGGCCACCGGCGCGCGCATCAACTACCAGTCGGTCGGATCGGGCGCCGGCATCCGCCAGATCAAGGCAGGCACAGTGGCCTTCGGCGCCACCGATGCACCGCTCACCGACGCCGAGCTGAGCGAGGCGGGCCTGATCCAGTTCCCGACCGTGATCGGCGGCGTGGTGCCGGTGGTCAACGTCCAGGGGGTGGCGCCTGGGCAGATGAAACTCAGCGGCAAGCTGCTGGGTGACATCTACCTCGGCAAGATCACGCGCTGGAACGACGCCGCCATCGCCGCCTTGAACCCGGGCCTGAAGTTGCCCGACGCCGCCATCGCGCCGGTGCGGCGCGCCGACGGCTCCGGCACCAGTTTCATCTTCACCCACTACCTCTCGAAGGTGAACGCCGAGTGGAAGGCGCAGGTCGGCGAGGGCACGGCGGTCAAGTGGCCGGTGGGTGCCGGCGGCAAGGGCAACGAAGGCGTCTCCACCTTTGTCCAGCGTCTGCCGGGGGCGATCGGCTACGTCGAGTACGCCTACGCCAAGCAAAACAAGATGGCCCATGTGCTGCTGCAGAACCGGGAAGGCCAGTTCGTCGCCCCCGACGAGGACAGCTTCAAGGCCGCCGCTGCCGGCGCCGACTGGGCGCGCAGCTTCTACCAGGTCCTGACCGACCAGCCGGGCAAGCAGAGCTGGCCCATCACCGGCGCCACCTTCATCCTGATGCACAAGGCGCAGCAGGAGCCGGCGCCGGCGGTCGCTTCGCTCAAGTTCTTCCAGTGGGCCTACGTCAACGGCGACGCCACCGCCGCCGAGCTGGACTACGTGGCGCTGCCGGAGTCGGTGAAGGCGCTCGCCCGCAGGCAGTGGACCGAAGTACTGAAGGACGCCGCCGGCAAGGCGATCGCCTGGCAATGACAAGCCCGCCGTCCGCGCCGGCGCTGCGGCGCTCGGCAGCGGCCGGCGGTTCTGCCGCGCGGGCCGCGATCAGGGTCGCGATCCGGGCTGCCCGACCCGTGAACCAACCCGTGATCCATCCCGTGATCAGACCTGCGATGCAAGCCACCACCCGGCCCGGCTGCCCCTGAGAATTCCGACCATGGCTGCCAACGCCCCCCTGCGAACCCGGATCCCGCGCGCCGGGGTTCGCGATCCGGCGCCCGACGCCGCAGCGTCTTCGGCGCGCCGCGTGCGTGCGCCCTGGGCAGACACCGTGTTTGCCGTCCTTGCGCACGCTGCGGCCTGGCTCACGCTGGCGCTGCTGGCCGGCATCATCGTCTCGCTGCTGATCGGCGCCTGGCCGGCGATCCGCGAGTTCGGCCTCGCCTTCCTGTGGACGGCGCAGTGGGATCCGGTGCAGGAGCGCTTCGGCGGCCTGGCGATGATCTACGGCACGCTGGCGACCTCGTTCATCGCCCTGGCGATCGCGGTGCCGGTGAGCTTCGGCATCGCGCTGTTCCTGACCGAGCTGTCGCCGAACTGGCTCAAGCGCCCGCTGGGGATCGCGGTCGAGCTGCTGGCGGCGGTGCCGTCCATCGTCTACGGCATGTGGGGCCTGCTCGTCTTCGGCCCCGTGCTGGCGCGCTGGGTGCAGCAGCCGCTGCAATTGGCCTTCGTCGACGTGCCGCTGCTCGCCAGCCTGGTGTCGGGTCCGCCGGTGGGCATAGGCATCCTGTCGGCCGGGATCATCCTCGCCATCATGGTCATCCCCTTCATCGCCTCCGTCATGCGCGACGTGTTCCAGGTCACGCCGGTGATGCTCAAGGAATCGGCCTACGGCCTGGGGGCGACGACCTGGGAGGTGGTGTTCACGGTCGTGCTGCCCTACACCCGCAGCGGTGTCATCGGCGGCATCATGCTTGGCCTCGGGCGCGCGCTCGGCGAGACGATGGCGGTGACCTTCGTGATCGGCAACTTCAACCAGCTCGAATCGCTGTCGCTGTTCGAAGCGGCGAACAGCATCACCTCGGCGCTTGCCAACGAATTTGCCGAGGCCAGCGCCGGCCTGCACCAGGCCTCGCTGATCTACCTCGGGCTGGTGCTGTTCTTCATCACCTTCGTCGTGCTCGCGCTGTCCAAGCTGCTGCTGGCGCAGCTGCAAAAGCGTGAAGGCAGCCGCGCATGAGCTCCCGTCACGAGTCTTCAGGCCCCGGCGCGCAGTCGGCCGCGGCGGCGACCCACGCGCTGGCGCGCAACGGGCTGGACGCCGCGCGTCTGGCGATGCACCGCAGGCGCAGGCGCGTGAACGCGCTCGCGCTCGCGCTGTCGCTGGCGGCGATGGGCTTCGGCGTGTTCTGGCTGATCTGGATCCTGGTGGAGACGGCGCGCCTGGGCCTGGGCGGGCTTGCGCTGACGGTCTTCACCGAGATGACGCCGCCGCCGCAGGCCGAGGCCGGCGGGCTCGCGAACGCGATCTTCGGCTCCCTGCTGATGGTGACGCTGGCCACCCTGATCGGCACCCCGGTGGGCGTGCTGGCCGGCATCTACCTGGCCGAGTACGGCCGCCGTGGTCCGCTGGCGGCGAGCACGCGTTTCATCAACGACATCCTGCTGTCGGCGCCGTCCATCGTCATCGGCCTGTTCATCTACGCCGTCGTCGTCGTGCCCATGCACGGCTTCTCGGCCTGGGCCGGAGTGCTGGCGCTGGCGCTGATCGTGATCCCGGTCGTCATCCGCACCACCGAGAACATGCTCGCCCTGATCCCGAATGCGCTGCGCGAGGCGGCCTATGCGCTCGGCGCGCCGAAGTGGAAGGTGATCCTCTCGGTGACGCTGAAGGCGGCGCGCGCCGGTGTCGTCACCGGGGTCCTGCTGGCGGTGGCGCGCATCGCGGGCGAGACCGCGCCGCTGCTGTTCACTGCCTTGTCCAACCAGTTCTGGAGCAGCGAGCTCGGCGAGCCCATGGCCAGCCTGCCGGTGACGATCTTCAAGTTCGCGCTCAGCCCCTACGAGAACTGGCAGAAGCTGGCCTGGGCCGGCGTCTTCCTGATCACCCTGGGCGTGCTGCTGCTCAACATCCTGGCGCGCGTCCTGTTCAAGAACAAGCACTGAAATGACACCCTCACGCTCACTTCGCCGGCTGCCCCATAGATCATGCGAAGGGGCGATCAGTCCCTTCGGAACGGCCGGGCGGGACTGGATGGTGCCCCCACGCTCACTGCGTTCGCTGCCCCATAGATCATGCAAAGGGACGGTCAGTCCCTTCGGCACGGCCGGGCGGGACTGGATGGTGCCCCCACGCTCACTGCGTTCGCTGCCCCCCAAGGGGACGGTCAGTCCCTTCGGAACGGCCGGGCGGGACTGACATGCAAGCCCTGCAGACCCTGGCCGAAGGCGAGACCGCGAAGATCGCGGTGCGTGGGCTGAACTTCCATTACGGGAGCTTCCACGCCCTCAAGCAGATCGAGCTGGACATCCCGGACCGCAAGGTGACCGCCTTCATCGGCCCGTCGGGCTGCGGCAAGTCGACCCTGCTGCGCACCTTCAACCGCATGTACGAGCTCTACCCGGAGCAGCGCGCCAGCGGCCGCATCCTGGTCGATGGCCAGGACATCCTGGACAAGGGCCAGGACGTGGCGCTGCTGCGCGCGCGCATCGGCATGGTGTTCCAGAAGCCGACCCCGTTCCCGATGTCGATCTACGACAACATCGCCTTCGGCGTGCGCCTGTTCGAGCGCCTGCCGCGGGTCGAGATGGACGAGCGCGTCGAATGGGCGCTGCGCCAGGCGGCGCTGTGGAACGAGGTGAAGGACAAGCTCGGCCAGAGCGGCGCCGGCCTCTCGGGCGGCCAGCAGCAGCGGCTGTGCATCGCGCGCGGCATCGCCATCAAGCCCGAGGTGCTGCTGCTGGACGAGCCCTGCTCGGCGCTGGACCCGATCTCCACCGGGAAGATCGAGGAGTTGATCAGCGAGCTGAAGAACGACTACACGGTGCTCATCGTCACCCACAACATGCAGCAGGCGGCGCGCTGCTCGGACTACACGGCCTACATGTACCTGGGCGAGCTGGTCGAGTTCGGTGCCACCAGCGAGTTGTTCATGAAGCCGGCCAGGCGCGAGACCGAGGACTACATCACCGGCCGCTTCGGCTGAAGCGAAGGAGACCCAGGATGAGCGAGAAGCATCTGTCGACCCAGTTCGACAACGAGTTGGCCGGCATCTCCAGCCGCGTGCTCGAGATGGGCGGGCTGGTGGAGGCGCAGGTGGCGCTGGCGATGCAGGCGCTGACGGACTTCAACGACGAGACCGCGGCCCAGGTCCTGCGCCAGGAGGAGCGGGTGAACCAGATGGAGGTCGAGATCGACCGCGACCTGTCGACCATCATCGCGCGCCGCCAGCCCACCGCGCGCGACCTGCGGCTGCTGATCGCGGTCAGCCGCACCATAGGCAACCTGGAGCGTGTGGGCGACGAGGCGGCGCGCATCGCGCGTGCGGTGCAGCGCTTCGTCGCCTCCGGCATCGCGCCGCGGCTGCGCCAGCCGATCAGCGACCTGCGCTTTGCCGCCGAGCTGGCAGTGGCCTCGCTGCGCCGCGTGCTCGACGCCTTCGCGCGCCTGGATACCCAGCAGGCGCTGGAGGTGCTCAGGCACGACGACCAGATCGACGCCGAGTTCGACGGCCTGCTGCGCAAGCTCATCACCTACATGATGGAGGACCCGCGCACCATCTCTTCGAGCATCGACCTGGTGTTCGTCGCGAAGGCGATCGAGCGCGTCGGCGACCACGCCAAGAACCTCGCCGAAGCGGTGATCTACGTCGTCAAGGGCACCGACGTGCGCCACCATTCGGTGCAGGCGGTCGAGGACGCGGTCCGTTGATGATGGGGTGCAGAACATGAGCCGGGTCCTGGTGGTGGAGGACGAGTCGGCGATCGCCGAGCTGGTGGCGCTGAACCTGCGTCACAGCGGCTACGAGGTGACGCTGGCGGCGAGCGCCGAGCAGGCGCAGGCGGCGGTCGACCGCGCGCTGCCCGACCTGGTGCTGCTGGACTGGATGCTGCCCGGCCAGTCCGGGCTGCAGCTCGCGCAGCGCTGGCGCGCGCAGCCGCGCACGCGCGAGATGGCGCTCATCATGCTCACCGCGCGCCACGAGGAGGCGGATCGGATCGCCGGCCTGGACGCCGGCGCCGACGACTACCTGAGCAAACCCTTCTCGCCCAAGGAGCTGCTGGCGCGCATCCGTGCCGTGCTGAGGCGCAAGGCGCCGCAGGCGCTGGAGCAGGCGATCGAGGTCGGCGGCCTGCGGCTGGACCCCGCGACCCGGCGCGTCGGGCGCGAGATCGACGGCCAGCAGGTGGAGGTGCGTCTGGGCCCCACCGAGTTCCGCCTGCTGCACTTCCTGATGGCGCATCCGCAGCGCGTGCACAGCCGCGCCCAGCTGCTGGACCGCGTCTGGGGCGACCACGTGTTCATCGAGGACCGCACGGTCGACGTGCACATCAAGCGGCTGCGCGACGCCCTGCAGGCGGTGGACCGTGCCGGCCTGGTCGAGACCGTGCGCGGCGCTGGCTACCGGCTGGCCAGGCCGGCCGACGCGGCGGCGCCATGAGCTGGGCCGCGGCACGGCTGCTGGCGCTCTGGGCGGCCGGCGCAGGCGGTGCCGTTGCGGGATTGCTGGCCGGTGCGCCGCTGCACTGGCCGCTGGTCGGCGCCGCGCTCGGCGCGGCGGCCGCGACCGGGCTGCTCACCGGGCTGGACGCCTGGCGCGGGCGGCGCCTGCTGAAGTGGCTGCGCGGGGCGCAGCAAGGATCGGCGCCGCGTGACGCCGGCTTCTGGGGCGAGATCGGCTACCGGGTCGAGAAAGCCATGCGCGCGCGCGAGCGCCAGGTCGAGGCCGAGCGTCAGCGGCTGGCGCAGTTCCTGTCGGCGATGGAGGCCTCGCCCAACGGCGTGCTGCTGATCGACGCCGGCGAGCAGATCGACTGGTGCAACTCGGTCGCCGCGCTGCACTTCGACCTCCATCCCGACCGCGACCGACGCCAGCGCGTGACCAACCTGGTGCGCGCGCCGGCGTTCAAGGCCTACCTGGACGAAGGGCGCTGGGGTGAACCCGTGGTCTTCGTCGCCCCCGACGGGCGCAGCACGCTTTCGGTGCTGGTGCGGCCCTATGGCGAGGGGCTCAAGCTCGTGCTGTCGCAGGACATCACCGAGCGCGAGCGCCTGGAGGCGATGCGGCGCGACTTCGTCTCCAACGTGTCGCACGAGATCCGCACCCCGCTCACGGTGCTCGCCGGCTTCGTCGAAACCATGGCCACGCTGCCGCTGTCGGAGGGCGAACGCCACCGCGTGCTGGAGTTGATGACGCAGCAGACCGAGCGCATGCAAAGCCTGGTCGCCGACCTGCTGACCCTGGCCGCGCTCGAAGGCAGCCCACGGCCGGCGCCGGATCGCTGGATCGCGCTTGGCGCCCTGCTCGAACGCAGCGCCGCCGATGCGCGCGCCCTGTCCGCCGGCCGCCACCGGCTGCTGCTGGAACCGGTGTCGGGCTGGGGGGTCGCCGGCAGCGAGACCGAGCTGCACAGTGCGGTCGGCAACCTGCTGAGCAACGCCGTGCGCTACACGCCCGAGGGGGGCGAGATCCGGCTGCGCTGGCTGCCGCGGGGTGACGGCAGCGGCGCGATAGCGGTCGCCGACAGCGGTATCGGCATCCCGCGCGCGCACCAGGCGCGGCTGACCGAGCGCTTCTACCGCATCGACGGCAGCCGCTCACGCGAGACCGGCGGCACCGGCCTCGGGCTGGCGATCGTCAAGCACGTCATGCAGCGCCACGGCGGCGCGATCGAGATCGAGAGCGACGAAGGCAAGGGCTCGACCTTCACGCTCGTCCTGCCGGCCGCCCGGCTGCGGCCAGCGCCGCCAGCCGCTGTCATCCAAGCCCCCGATCCGGGGCCCGGCCCGGGGCTCAGCCCGGGGTTCGGTCCGGCGCCGAGCGACGCCACAGGACGCTGAGTTCCTCGCGGTCGGTGGGCCGCCGCACGCTGGCCACCCACTGCCAGCCAGGCGGCGCGGGGGGTGTGGCGGCGTTGCGCGGTTGCTCGCGCAGCACGCGCAGCCGCCAGTCGCAGGCGGCGGTGGGCCGTGCATCCACCTTCCAGCGGCCGTGTACCTCCAGCGCCGCCAGCAGGGCCGGCGGCAGGCCGGCGGCATCTATGCAGTCCACCGCCTGTGGCAGCTGCGGTCGCAGCGCATCGACCCAGGGTGCGGCGCTGCGCGCGTGGTCCAGCAGGGGTCGCCACAGGGTCAACAGCAGCAGCCAGACCAGGGCCACGCCACCGGCCGGCAGCACCATGCTCTTCCAGACCGCTTCGCGGTGCCGGCCGGTGCGCCAGCGCAGCAGCCACAGCCAGGCCAGGGTGGCGGCGAGGGCCGGCAGCAGGTCGACGAGATCGAACACCGGCACGAAACTGGGCGCCAGCTTGGCGACGTTGGCCGCCGGCTTGGCCGGCACCCCGGTCATCATGGCGGCGTAGATCACCCACACCGCGATCGCGCAGGCGCTGAACAAGGCCATCGACAGCCAGTCGACGGCGGCGCTGGCACTGCGCCGCAGCGTGGGCAGGGCGAACGCGGCCAGCACCGCCGCCCCCGGCAGCCCGAGCAGCAGGGCGCGGTCGGAGCCGCGCATCGCCAGGCTGGCGGCGAGCGCGGCCGCCAGCAGCAGCAGCGGCACCGCGACATGGCGGTGGCCGAGGTGACGCCGCCAGCGCCACAGCGTCCACAGCACCGCCGGCCAGGCTGGCCACAGAAACCACAGCCACTGGCGGGCGATGGACAGCAGGTCCTCGGTGCGCCAGGCCGTGCCCAGGCGCCAGGCCCAGGTGCCGGCGGCAGCGGCCAGCGTGACCGCCAGCAAGGTGGCCGCCGCGATCCAGCGCGCGGTCTGCCGCACCTCGGGATAGGCCGAGCGCCAGCACACGACGACCGCGCCCAGGCCGGTCACGAAGGCCACCGCGGGTGCGCCGCAAAGCGCCAGCATCGGCCACGCCAGCAGCGCGGCGGCGCGCGCGCGCCGCGGCCGCCAGGGTGCAGCCGCCAGCGCCCACAGCGAGGCGCTGATCGCGCACAGCTGGGCCAGCTCGGGCGTGGTCTCGTGGCCGAGCTGCAGCAGCCCCAGGGTGGCGATGAAGGCGAGCAGGGCGGCGTCGGCGATCGCGCGCGCGTAATCCTTCGGATCGGCCTCGCCGCCAAAGGCAAAGGCCACCGGCTGCGCGGCCTCGGTGCGTGCGAGTTGCAGGCTGGCCGACCACAGCAGGGCCAGGGTGGCGACGAGCAGGAGGATGAAGGGCAGCCGCGCCGCCAGCGGTCCGCCGATCCAGGGACCGAGCATCCAGACGCTGGCCGCGCCCAGCCAGTGCGGCAGCAGCGGCGTGTCCACCGGCAGGCCGCCCAGCGTCGGTGCCAGCCAGCCGGTGCGACCCTGTGCCATCGCCTCCATCAGGCCGTAGGCCGTGAGGTCGGCGTTGCGCCAGGGATCGCGCCCGAACAGGCCGGGCAGCAGATAGGCCGCGCACAGCAGCAGCAGGGGCAGCCGTGGCAGCGGCACGGCGCCACGGCGCGTGACGAGGGCAGGGCTGGGACGGTTCACGCGGGCGATGATGTCATTGCCGAAGGCGCACCCGGAACGGACACGAAAAAGGCAGCCGAAGCTGCCTGGATCGCGGTTGACGCGGGGGCCGACGTCGGCCGGCCGACTTACTTCTTGCCGCTGAGGTGGGCGAACTTGTTGCGGAACTTCTCGACCCGGCCACCCAGGCTGTCCACGCTCTTTTGGGTGCCGGTGTAGAACGGGTGCGACTCGCTGGTGGTTTCCAGCTTCATCAGCGGCAGTTCGCGGCCATCGTCGAGCTTGATCGTCTCCTTGGTCTGCGCGCAGGAGCGGGTGACGAACTGGAAGCCGTTGGACAGGTCGACGAAGCAGACGTCGCGGTAGCCGGGGTGGATGCCTTCTTTCATGGGAGCCTCGCAAGGAGCCGGGAGCCACGCCGCACCGCGCGACGCACTTGCCGAAGAGGAAAACAGCGGATTATAGGGGAGGTGGATGGGTTGGCAGCAGGGACGGCGGTTCGCCACCGCACCCCAGGCCCTCGCAGAGCTCGGGCCGTTCGCAAGGCGAAAAACAGTCCGCAGGGACGGCGGTTTGCCACCGCACCCCAGGCCCTCGCAGAGCTCGGGCCGTTCGCAAGGCGAAAAACAGTCCGCAGGGACTGTTTTTCGTCCTTGCTCACCCGCCTCTTCGCATCATGTCGAAGAAGTCGAGGTTGTTCTTCGAGGCCTTCATCTTCTCGAGGATGAACTCCATCGCCTCGATCTCGTCCATCGGGTACAGCAGCTTGCGCAGGATCCAGGTCTTTTGCAGGATCTCCGGCTTGAGCAGCAGTTCCTCGCGCCGGGTGCCGCTCTTGTTGAGCAGGATGGAGGGGTAGACGCGCTTCTCGGACATCCGGCGGTCGAGGTGGATCTCGCAGTTGCCGGTGCCCTTGAACTCCTCGTAGATCACCTCGTCCATCTTGGAGCCGGTGTCGATGAGCGCGGTGCCGATGATGGTGAGCGAGCCGCCTTCCTCGACGTTGCGTGCGGCGCCGAAGAAGCGCTTCGGACGCTGCAGCGCGTTGGCGTCCACGCCACCGGTGAGCACCTTGCCGGAGGAGGGCAGGACGTTGTTGTAGGCGCGCGCCAGCCGCGTGATGCTGTCCAGCAGGATGATCACGTCCTTGCCCAGTTCCACCAGGCGCTTGGCGCGCTCGATCACCATCTCGGCCACCTGCACGTGGCGTGCCGCCGGCTCGTCGAAGGTGGAGCTGATGACCTCGCCGCGCACGGTGCGCTGCATCTCGGTCACTTCCTCGGGCCGCTCGTCCACCAGCAGCACGATCAGGTGCACGTCCGGGTAGTTGGCCACCAGGGCGTGCGCCAGGTGCTGCATCATCATCGTCTTGCCGCTCTTGGGCTGGCTCACGAGCAGGGCGCGCTGGCCTTTGCCGATCGGGGCGATGAGGTCGATGATGCGGCAGGTGACGTTCTCGTCGTTGGCCTTGATGTCGCGCTCGAGCCTGAACTGTTCCTTCGGGAACAGCGGGGTCAGGTTCTCGAACATGATCTTGTGCTTGTTCTGCTCCGGGGTGACGCCGTTGACGCGGTCCACCTTGACGAGCGCGAAGTAGCGCTCGCCGTCCTTGGGCACGCGCACCTCGCCTTCGATCATGTCGCCGGTGTGCAGGTTGAAGCGCCGCACCTGGCTCGGCGACAGGTAGATGTCGTCGGTGCTGGCCATGTAGCTGGCCTCGATGCTGCGCAGGAAGCCGAAGCCGTCGGGCAGCACTTCCAGCACGCCGTCGCCGAACACCTGCTCGCCGGCCTTGGCGCGCTTCTTCATGATCGCGAACATCAGCTCCTGCTTGCGCAGGCGGGCGACGTTCTCGATCTCCAGCTCCTCGCCCATGCGGATGAGCTCGGAGACGTGCAGGGACTTCAGTTCTGACAGGTGCATGGGTGGGGGCCCTCGGCGGGGGCGCCGGTCGGCGTGGCTGGACCGCAGACACCGCCCTGCGCGGGCGGCGGTCGGGATCGACCAGAGGTGTGGGTGTTGGGTGGGGCCAGCGTGCTTGGGATGGCGGGGCCTGCGGTCTTGGCCCGGGGCACGCTGGCGCGGCCGTTCACCGGGCGTCGGCCCCGATCAGGGGCTGCCCGGCTCGGCCCGGATTATAGATGGGCGTCGAGGAACGCGGTCAGTTCGGCCTTGGGCTTGACGCCGACCAGCGACCGCACCAGTTCTCCGTTCTTCCACAGCTGCAGGGTCGGGATGCCGCGGATGCCGTACTGCGCCGGCTTCTCGCGGTTGTCGTCGACGTTGATCTTGGCGATCTGCAGCCGGCCCTCGTACTGCTTGGAGAGCTCGTCCAGGATGGGCGCGATCATCTTGCACGGACCGCACCACTCGGCCCAGTAGTCCACCAGCACCGGCTTGTCGGACTGCAGCACGTCGGTGCCGAAGCTCGCGTCGGTGACCTGCTTGATCAACTCACTGCTCATCGGGGAATCTCCTGAGGGTCTGCCGGGCACACCCGGGTCGGCGGCCTGTGGGTGGCGGGCGAATGACCCGCCAAGGCCTGCGAATTCAATGCCGCCTGCGGCGGATTGCTGGCGGGAATTCTGACATAAAGGGCGTGCCGGCGATGGCGTGCGGGGGGTGCCGCCGCCGCGTGCCTGCAAGCCCGCCGCCAGCCCGATGCAAGCCCGCGGCGACCTCGCAGCGAGTCCGCAGCGAGTCCGCAGCGAGCATGGCACAAGCCCGGTGCAAGCCCTCCGCAAGGGCTGCCCGCGGGGCATGGCGCGCCTGCACCACGGGCCTGCAGGACGCGGTGCAGGGCACCGCAGCGCTGGTGCCGGCCTCTTTCCAGCGGCCGAACTGGGTGCCGATCCGGTCGCTGTTCGCACCTTCGTGCGGCTTGCCGCGCGTTTCAATCGGGGAACATGAGCGCCGCTCCCACCACCACTTCGGCCGCCGCCGCCGCCCCGCGCGCACAGGCGGTGCGCACGCTCGGCCACTACCAGTTGCTGCGCCTGCTGGGCAAGAGCGAACGCACCATGGCCTGGCGGGTGGCCGACACGCGCAGCGCGCAGGAGCTGGTGCTGGTGCTGCCGCGCCAGCAGCCGCAGACCGCGGCCGCGCTGGACGCCTGGATCGCCGCCGTGCGCAAGGCCGGGCGCTTGAGCCACCCGCACCTGGCGGCGATGGTCGACAGCGGGGTGGTCGACCACTGGCCCTTCGTGGCCTACGACCCGCGCGACGAGGTCACGCTGGCCGAACGCATCCCGCGCCAGGGCGAGCCGCCCGCCGAGGTGGCGGCCTACGCCGTGAAGGCGCTGGAAGGCCTGGCCTTCGCGCACGAAGCCGGCGTCGCCCACCTGGACCTGCAGCCCTACCTGGTGCTGGCGGGTGCGCAAGGCCAGCTCAGGCTGCTCGGGGCCGCGGTCGCCACCCAGGGCGAAGGCACGCAGTCGCACGACACCACCGGTCTGGCGGTGCAGCGTGAGGCCGCACAACGCGACGTGCTGGCGCTGGGGCTGATCGTGCACCACGCGCTGGCCGGTGCGCCGGCGCTGGATCAGCCCGACGTCGGCCTGGCGATGCGCGAGCTGCCGCCCAGCGGGCGCGAGATCGTCCGCCTTCCCTTCACCAGCGCACAGCCGCTGCCGGACGCCTTGCGCGCCATCGTCAACCGCGCCACCGACCGCCAGGAGCGCCAGCGCTACCGCAATGCGCGCACCCTGGCGCGCGCCCTGCAGGGCTGGTTGAAGACCGATGCCGAGGGCGGCGGCGGGCCGCTGGCCCTGCTGCTGGACCGGCTGCACAGCGTCGGCCTGCTGCCGGCGTCGCCGGGGGTCGCCGATCGCGCCGCGCGCCTGGCCCTGATGGACCGCGAGCGCACGAGCGAGCTCGCCGAGATCGTGCTGCAGGACATGGCGCTGAGCTTCGAGATGCTGCGCGCCGTCAACACGGCCCAGGTGCGCACCGGCCAGGTGGCCGGCACCGGGCCGGTGCTGACCATCCGGCGTGCCATCGCCATGCTCGGCCTGGACGGCGTGCGCCGGGCCGCGCTCGTGCTGCGCGCCTGGCCGGGGCCGCTGGACGAGGCCAATGCGGCCCATCTGCAGCGCCAGTTCGAGCGCGTGCGGCGTGCCGCGCAGGTCGCACAGAGATTGCGCCCGGCCGGTTACGACGCCGAGGTGGTCTACCTCGTCACCCTGATGCAAAGCCTGGGCCGGCTCGCCGTGCACTACCACTTCCCCGAGGAGGCGCAGCAGATCCATCGCCTCATGCTGCCGGCGCCCAACCCCAAGGCGGGTGAACCCGACGAGCCGGGCATGAGCGAGGAAGCCGCGGCCTGGGCCGTGCTGGGCACCGGCATCGACGAGCTCGGGGTGGCGATCACCCGCCACTGGGGTCTGGATGGCGCCGTGCAGCAGATGGCGCGCCGCCTGCCGCTGAGCGCCGCGGTGCGAACGCCCGACAGCGACGACGACATGCTGCGCCTGAGCGCGAGCTGCGCCATCGAGGCGGTGGACGCCCTGGCGCAGCCGGCGGCGCAGGTCGTTCCCGCATTGCAGCGCGTGCTGCAACGCTATGCGCGGCCGCTGTCGCTCACGCTCAAGGACTTGCAGCAGGCGCTGGACCTGCAGCCCGCGGCGGCCGAGGACGCACGCCAGAAGGTGTCCCAGTGAACCTGCTCGCTGTGCCGGGTGATGTCGGCCCGTTCCGGGCGGCTCTCGACGTGGTCCCCGGCACGGGAGCGGGCCGATGACGGTGGCCGCCGCGCGCCGGGTCGGGCGCTTCGAGCTGCTGCGCCAGCTCGGCCGCGGCGCCCAGGCCACGGTCTGGCTCGCGCACGACCCGCGCCTGCAGCGCGAGGTCGCGATCAAGATGCTGGACCCGCAGGCGGCCGAGCTGCAGCTGTGGCTGCACGAGGCGCGCGCGGTCAGCCGCCTGCAGCACCCGAACGTGGTGCCGGTGTTCGAGGCCGACACCGTGGCCGACCAGCCGCTGCTGGTGTTCGAGTTCGTCGACGGCGGCACCCTGGCCGAGGCACGCCGCGGCAAAGGGCCGATGGCCGCGCGCGAGGCGGTGACGCTGATGGTGGGCGTGCTGGACGCGCTTGCCGCGGCGCACGCCCAGGGCATCGTGCACCGCGACCTCAAGCCTTCCAACCTGCTGCTGAGCGCCGACGGGCGGGCCCGCGTGATGGACTTCGGCATCGCCGCCCACGTGGCCGGCGGCGGCGACGGCCGGATTGCCGGCACCCCCGGCTACATGTCGCCGGAGGCCGCGCGCGGCGATCCGCCGGCACCGCAGATGGACGTCTTTGCCGCCGGCATGGTGCTCGCCGAGCTGCTCGCCGGGGCGCCGCTGCTGCGCGAGCGCGACCCCTACCAGGCGATCCACCGCGTGCAGCACGAGGACTTCGCGCTGCCGCCGGCCCTGCAGGTCGATGATGGACTGCGCGCCATCGTGGCGCGCGCACTCGCGCGCGACCCACGCCAGCGCTACGACGCCGCGGCCTCGCTGCGCGATGCGCTCGGCGCCTGGCTGCAGCCGCAGGAGGATGCCGGCGACGATGCCGGCGGCGGCCACGGCACGCTGGAGTTCCTGCTGCGGCGGATGAAGCACAAGCGCGACTTCCCGGCCCTGGGGCAGTCGGTGGTGCGCATCCAGCAGGTCACCAACTCCGAGACCGAGAGCCTGGGCAGCCTGGCCTCGGAGGTGCTCAAGGACGTCGCCCTCACCAACAAGCTGCTGCGCATGGTCAACACCGTGCACTTCGCGAACGCGGGTGCGGGCAGCATCAGCACCGTCTCGCGTGCGGTGGCGCTGATCGGCTTTGCCGGCATCCGCAACATGGCCTTGTCGGTCATCCTGCTCGACCACATGCAGGACCGCGAGCACATGCAGCAGATCCGCGAGGAGTTCCTGCGCGGGCTGATGGCCGGAACCCTGGCGTCCGAGCTCTGCCCCAGCGCGCGCGAGGGCGAGGAAACCTTCATCGCTGCCCTGTTCCAGAACCTCGGCCGCATGCTGGCCCAGTACTACTTCCCGGAGGAGGCGCAGCGCATCCGCCAGGACGCCAAGGACGGTGGCATGGCGGCGCAGGACAAGGCCGCGCTGGCGGTGCTCGGCCTGGGCTACCAGGCGCTGGGGGTGGGCATTGCCAAGGCCTGGGGCCTGCCCGAGGCGCTGCAGCGCAGCATGCTCCAGCCCGGCGGCGACCTGCCGGCCAAGGGCCTGGACAAGGGCGTGGAGCGCCAGCGCTGGCTGGGTCGCGTCGCCAACGAGATCACCGACACGATGCTTGGCGCGGATCCGGCCTCTGTCGATGAGCGCATCCATCGCCTGGCCGACAGCTACGCACCGGCCCTGGGCCTGGATCGCCGCAGCGTGCTTGCCGCCGTGCAGTCGGCGCGCGAGCGCCTGGCCGGCCTGGCC
>CAUJJP010000107.1 GCA_963205525.1 Pseudomonadota bacterium
CGCTGGGCCTCGCTGATCACGGGCGTGAAGTCCTGCGAGCTCAGCGGGTAGCCGCCGTCGTAGACGATGTTGAAGTTGGCCGCCTTGAGCGCCTTGCGCGCCGCGTTGGCCAGCTCGATGCCGAACTGCTCGGTGGCGTGGGCGATGGCCACGCGGTCGTTGATCTGACCGGCCGCGCGCGCCTGGCTGAGCACCGCCACCAGCGCCTCGGCATAGGTGCTCGAGGTATTCAACAGCGAGAACACGTTGGGCCAGCGCTTGACGATCTCGGCCGTGCGGTCGCTGGCCATGCTGGGCGCCATCATCGGGTAGCCGGCGCGCGCGAAGATGGGCGCCACCGCCAGGTTCTGCCCGGTGCCCCAGGGCGGCAGCAGGATGTCGACCTTGTCCTGGCTGATCAGGCGCTCGACCGCACGCACCGCCTCCTCGGACTGGCTGCGGTCGTCGTACTCGATGTGCTCGAGCTTGAGCTTGCGCCCGTCCACGCTGAGGCCACCGGCGTCGTTGGTGTCCTTGATCCACAGCAGATAGTTCGGCCACTGGGTGGCGGCCGCACCGCCGGCGAAGGGGCCGGTCTTGGAGATCGCCCAGCCGACCTTGATCGAGCTGCGCTGGGCGCTCACCCAGCCGGGCGCGGCCAGGGCCGCTGCACCGAGGGTGCCGATGACCGTGCGTCGTGAAACTTGCTGGCTCATGGTGTGATGTCTCCAGGGTTGACAGAAGCGGCCGCCTGCTTCGTTGCAGCAGCACCTCCGGCGGCTGTGACGGCTGTGCTGCGGCGGCCGGCAGCGCGTGGCGGCCGGCCGTGCTTGGGGGGTGAGTCGTGCGCGCGGCGGTGCTCAGAACGGGTAGTGCGCCGGCGTGGTCTGCAGCGTCACCCAGCGCAGCTCGGTGAATTCCTCGATCCCGGCGCGGCCGCCGAAACGGCCCCAGCCGCTGTGCTTCATGCCGCCGAATGGCATCTGCGCCTCGTCCTGCACGGTGGCGGAGTTGACGTGGCAGATGCCGGCATCGATGCGCCGCGCCACCGCCAGGGCGCGGTTCACGTCGCGCCCGAAGACGGCCGAGGACAGGCCGTACTCGTTGTCGTTGGCCACCGTCACCGCCTCGTCCACCGAGCGCACGCGCACCACCGCCACCAGCGGGCCGAAGGACTCCTCGCGGTAGATGCGCATCGCCGGCGTCACGTGGTCCAGCAGCGCCGGCTGCATGATGGTGCCCTCGATCTCGCCGCCGGCGACCAGCGTCGCGCCCTTGGCCAGCGCATCGTCGATCAGCCCGCGCACGCGCTCGGCGGCCTCGCGCCCGACCATGGCGCCGAGCACGCAGCCTTCGGTACCGGGCACGCCGGCGCGCAGCGAGCCCGCCTTGCGGCCCAGACGCTCGACGAACTCGTCGGCCACCGCCTCGTCCACCACCACGCGCACGGTGCTCATGCTGATCTGGCCCTGGTTCATGTTGGCGCCGATGGCCGCCGCCGCCACCGCCTCGTCGAGGTCGGCGTCGTCCAGCACCAGCATGGGCGCCTTGCCGCCGAGCTCCAGCAGCGCGCGCTTGAGGTGGCGTGCGCAGGCCTGGGCGACCAGCCGGCCCACACGCGTGGAACCGGTGAAGTTGACGCGCCGCACCGCCGGGTGGGCGATCAGCGCCTCGACCACGGTGGCGGCGTCGGCCGGCGCATTGCTGACGACGTTGATGACGCCCGGCGGCAGACCGGCGCTGCGCAGCGCGTCGGCGATCAGCCAGTGCGTGCGCGGGCAGATCTCGCTGGACTTGAGCACCACCGTGTTGCCGCAGGCCAGCGGGGCGGCGATGGCGCGCGTGCCCAGGATCACCGGTGCGTTCCACGGCGCGATGCCCAGCACCACGCCGGCCGGCTGGCGCAGCCCCATCGCCAGCAGACCGGGCTTGTCCGAAGGAATCACCTCGCCGCCGATCTGCGTCACCAGCGCAGCGGCCTCGCGCAGCATGCCGGCGGCGAGCTGGCAGTTGAAGCCGGCCCACATCGGCGCGGCACCGGTCTCGGCGGCCATGGCCTTGACGAACTCGGGCGTGCGTGCGGCGAGCGCGTCCGCGGCCTGGTTGAGCAGGGCACGGCGGTCCTTGGGCGGCAGCGCAGACCAGGCGGGGAAGGCGGCGGCGGCGGCATCGGCGGCGGCCACCGCATCGGCCACGCTGGCGGCGGCGGCCCGGGTGGCCACCTCGCCGCGCACCGGGTCCAGGCGTTCGAAGACACGGCCGTCGCTGGCCGCGCAGTCTCGGTCGCCGATCAGGAGTTTGACGTCAGGCATCGCAGGTCCGGGTTTGAAGCTGTCGTGCCGAGATGGTGCAGCGTCACCGGCGGCTTTGCGATGCACTTTTCTGGCGTCAACCAATCGTTTTCTGGTGGTCGGTCTCGGCGTTTTCCCGCAAGACAGCCGCGCTTGCGCGTCCTCCGCCGGCCGCTATGAGCGCCCCCAGGACCGGGCTGCGCCCAGCCCACCCCCCGCGGGGGTCAAGGAAACTTGGGACGGCCCGGCGTTTCCTTGAGAGCTCCAGGGGCAGGGCTCGGTATCGACCTCGCCCTGCGCAGCAAGCGCGTAGCGATTGCCGAGCACCGCCGCCGGGCGGATGAGCTCGCCGGCGCGGTCCAGCACCGCCTGCGGCAGCGCCAGATCCAGCGCCGCCATGTTCTCGCGCAGGTGCTCGATCCGGGTCGTGCCGGGAATGGCGACCAGCTGGGGCGTGCGCGCCAGCAGCCAGGCCAGCGCCAGTTGCCCCGGGGTGCAGCCGGCCTCGGCTGCCAGCGCTTCGTAGGCCGGCAGCAGGGCGGCGTTGTGCGCCCAGGCCTCGGGCGCGAAGCGCGGCATCTGGCGGCGGATGTCGCCGGCGTCCAGCGTCGACGGGTCGCGCAGGCGACCGGTGAGGAAGCCGCGCGCCAGCGGGCTGAAGGCGACGAAGCTGGCGCCGATCTCGCGGCAGGCATCGAGCACGGCGATCTCCGGGTTGCGCGTCCACAGCGAGTACTCGGTCTGCACGGCGGCGATGGGGTGCACCGCGTGGGCGCGACGCAGCGTCTGCGCCGAGACCTCGGACAGGCCGATCGCGCGCAGCTTGCCCTGATCGACCAGGCGCGCCAGCTCGGCCACCGATTCCTCCACCGGCAGCCGCTTGTCCCAGCGGTGCAGGTAGTACAGGTCGATGTGGTCGGTGCCCAGGCGCCTGAGGCTGTCCTCGCAGTGGCGCCGGATCGCCTGCCGGCTGCCGTCGATGACGCGGCGCATCACGCCGTCCGCACCCGTCTGCCCCGCCATGCCGCCTTTGCTGGCGAGCAGCACGCGCGAGCGCTGCCCGGCCAGCACGCGCCCGACCAGGGTCTCGTTGGCGCCGAAGCCGTACAGCGCCGCGGTGTCGAAGTGGTCCACCCCCAGGTCCAGCGCCTGCCTGAGCAGCCGCTCGGCATCGGCCGGCGCGGGCGGCTGGCCATAGGCGTGGCTGAGGTTCATGCAGCCCAGGCCGATCGGCCGGACGGTGAAGGGGCCCAGGCGGCGCGCCGGTAAGGCCATGACGCTCACCCCGCGAGCTGCTGCTCCAGCCGGTGCAGCACCTGGTAGCAGGGCAGGACCTGGGCCACGCTGGCGTTGGGTTCGCGGCCTTCGCGGATGGCGGCGAAGAACTCGCGGTCCTGCAGTTCGATGCCGTTCGTCGACACCGCCACCTGCGAGACGTCGATCTTCTCCTCCTTGCCGGTGAACAGATCGTCGTAGCGCGCGAGATAGGTGCCGGTGTCGCCGATGTAGCGGAAGAAGGTGCCCAGCGGCCCGTCGTTGTTGAAGCTCAGGCTGAGCGTGCAGATCGCGCCGTTGGCCGCACGCAGCTGGATGGACATGTCCATCGCGATGCCGAGCTGCGGGTGGATGGGGCCTTGCACGGCGTTGGCCTGCACGACCGGGCTGCCGGCCTGGTAGGCGAACAAGTCCACCGTGTGCGCGGCGTGGTGCCACAGCAGGTGGTCGGTCCAGCTGCGCGGCTGGCCGAGCGCGTTCATGTTGCTGCGGCGGAAGAAATAGGTCTGCACATCCATCTGCTGGATCTGCAGTTCGCCGGCGCCAATGCGGCGGTGCACCCACTGGTGGCTGGGGTTGAAGCGCCGGGTGTGGCCGCACATCGCCACCAGCCCGGTCTCGCGCTGGCGCCGCACGACCGCCTCGCCCTCGGCGAGCACGTCGCACAAGGGGATCTCGACCTGCACGTGCTTGCCGGCGTCCAGGCACTGCAGGGTCTGCGCGGCGTGCAGCTGGGTCGGCGTGGCCAGGATCACGGCGTCGAGCTGCGGGAGCTGCAGGCTCTCGGCGAGCTCGGTGCAGGCGTGCGGGATGCCGTAGCGGGCGGCCACCTCCTGCGTCTTGTCGAGCTCGCGGCCGACCACCGAGACGACCTTGACGTCGTCGATGAGCTTGATCGCGTCCAGGTGCTTCTGGCCGAAGGCGCCGGCGCCGGCAAGGGCGACGTGGATGGTCATGCGTGGTTCTCCAGGATCAGGTGGCCGACCGCGGTGTTGGACGCCGGCACGTGGAAGAAACGGTGCGCCACCGTGGGCGAGGCACCGCCGGCGACGTCGGCCATGGCGCCGCGCGCGATCAGCCACATCACGAGTTCGATGCCTTCGCTGCCGGCCTCGCGCACGTAGTCGATGTGCGGCATCTGCGCCAGCTCGGCCGGATCGGCGATCAGGCGGTCCAGGAAGCGCTTGTCCCACTCGGCGTTGATGAGCCCGGCGCGCGGTCCCTGCAACTGGTGGCTCATGCCGCCGGTGCCCCAGACCTGGACCTTCAGCGGCTCGTCGTAGCTCTCCACCGCACGCCGTATCGCCTGCCCGAGGGCAAAGCAGCGCCGCCCCGAGGGCACCGGGTACTGCACCACGTTGACCGCGAACGGAATCACCTTGCAGGGCCAGGCCGCGGGGCTGCCGAACATCAGGTTCAGCGGCACCGTCAGGCCGTGGTCCACGCGCAGCTCGTTGACGATGGTGAGGTCGAAATCCTGCTGGATGACCGACTGCGCGATGTGCGAGGCGAGCTGCGGATGACCGATCACCTTGGGTACCGGGCGCGGCCCGTAGCCCTCGTCGGCGGGCTCGAACTCGGCGGCGGTGCCGATCGCGAAGGTGGGAATGATGCCGAGGTCGAAGTTGGTCGCGTGGTCGTTGTAGACGAGGAAGATGACGTCCGGCGTGTGCTCGCGCATCCACTGCTTGGAGCGCTCGAAGCCCTTGAACATCGGCGCCCAGTAGGGTTCGCCGGTGCGTCCGTGGTCGACCGCGGCGCCGATCGCCGGCACGTGCGAGCTGTAGACCGATGCCGTGATGCGTGCCCGCCCGGCGGCCGGCGCCGAGCTGGCCGCGGCCTGCACCTGCGCCGCCAGCTTCTGCGTCGCAGCTTCGGGATGCTGCGCCTGCCAGGCCTGCCAGGCGGCGGACTGCGCCATCGGCCCCTGCGCGTCGCCGTGCTCGCCGACCACGCGGTTGCCCTGCGGGCTGCGGCCGCCGGCAATCATCATCGCGCGGTACTGGGCCTCGGTCATGCCGGTCATGCTGCCGGCCATCTGCTGGAAGGACAGTCCGTCGGTGGCCCCCAGCTTGGACAGGAAGTAGATGTTGCCGCCGGTGCGCATCATCCAGTTCAGGTCGCGCGCGCGCACCGCGGCGCGCTGCTCGTCGCTCATCGGCCATTCGGCGAGGTAGGCGTCCTCGTCGGCCTTGAATCGGCTGCGGTTGTCGGCCTTCATCAGGCTCATGCAGAACTGGTTCAGCCAGTAACCCTTGCGGCTCTGGTCGGCGTCGAAGATCGTCGTGCCGGGAACGTCGAGATAGGGTTTGTCCAGTGCCATCGCAGCCTCCTCAGCGGGGGTTCACAGTTCTTCGGGCCAGTACAGGCGCATCGGGTTGTCCACCAGCAGCCGGCGCTGCAGCTCGGGGGTGGGCGCGATGTGCTCAATGAAGTCCACCAGCAGGCCGTCGTCGGGCATGTGGTCCTTCAGGTTGGGGTGCGGCCAGTCGGTGCCCCACAGCACGCGGTCGGGAAAGCTCTCCACCACCCGGCGCGCAAAGGGCACGACGTCGCGGTAGGCGGCCTGCTCGCCGGCCAGCGCGCGCGGCCCGGTGACCGACAGCCGCTCCGGACAGCTGACCTTGCTCCAGACCTTGGCGTGCTCGCGCATGAACTTCAGAAAGAGCGCGAACTCGGGCCCGTCCACCGGCTTGGACACGTCGGGGCGGCCCATGTGGTCGACCACCACGGTGGTCGCCAAATCGCCAGCGATGGTGCTGAATAAGTCCCACAGCTCGGGCAGGTCCACGGCCTCGAAGTAGATCACCACGTGCCAGCCCAGCGGCCGGATGCGCGCCGCGATCTCGAGCAGCTCGTCCCTGGGCGTGAAGTCCACCAGCCGCTTGACGAAATTGAAGCGCACGCCGCGCACGCCGGCGGCGTGCAGCGCCTGCAGCTCGGCATCGCTGACGCTGCGCCGCACGGTGGCCACGCCGCGCGCGCGTCCGCCGCTGGCGATGCAGGCGTCGACCATCGCCCGGTTGTCGGCGCCGTGGCAGGTGGCCTGCACGATCACGTTGCGCGCGAAGCCCAGGTGGTCACGCAGCGCAAAGAGCTGCGCCTTGCCGGCGTCGCAGGGGGTGTACTTGCGCTCGGGGGCGAACGGGAACTCGGCGCCGGGGCCGAAGACGTGGCAGTGTGCGTCCACGCTGCCGGGAGGCAGCACGAAGCGCGGCTTGCTCGGGCCGGCATACCAGTCCAGCCAGCCGGGGGTCTTCTCGAAGCTCATGCGTGGTCTGCTCGTCGAACGGGGGGAATGGTCGGCACCGCAGCCGCAGGTGTGCGGTCGCCCTGCACAGCCGCAGGTGTGCGGTCGGCCCGCACAGCCGCCAGGATGCGGTCGGCCTCCATGCGCCAGTCCGCGCTGCGCGCGAAGCCGGATGTGCCGCGGGCGCCGAAGCAGCCGGCGTCGGCGAGGTCGGCCACCCAGGCCTGGCGCTCGGCGGTGCCGGCGGCGCTCCAGGGTTCGAGGCCGGCCTCGCGCACGGTGGCGGCGACTTCGCGCACTTCCTCGGCGCGCCTGCGGCCGTGCTCGATCACGCGCTGGAAGAAGTAGCTCGCCTGCTTCTCCCAGTCGATGCCGGGGAAGGTCTCCTGCAGGCTGGCGATCAGCGCGTCCTCCACCCCGTAGTGGCGGGCGGCGCTGAAGCTCTCGATGACCATGGCCTCCAGGCCCTTGATCATGACGCTGCGGCACATCTTGGTCGCACTCGCCACGCCCAGCCGCGCGTCGTGCACGCGGGCCGCGAAGCCGATCGCGTTCAAGGGCTGCAGCAGCTGCACGGCGTGCGGTCCGCCCAGCAGCAGCGGCACCCGGCTGCGGTAGGGCGGTACCGAGGTCATGACCGCGCCTTCGACGTAGCGCGCGCCGGCGCCGTCGACGATCTGCGCGGCGCGCTGCTTGGCTCCCGGCGAGGCGCTGTTCAGGTCGAGGAAGAAGCTGCCCGCGCCCAGTCCGGCGGCACAGGCCTGCGCCACCGGCACCGCCTGGCTGGCGGTGACCGCAGAGATGACGAGATCCGCGCCGCGCACCGCCAGCGCGTGTGCCGGCTGCAAGGTCACGCCGTGCTGCTGCGCGTGCGCCCGCAGGGATGCGGCGGCGTCGCCAATGCCGTCGCCGTTGCCGCCGAACTTGAGGTCGCAGGCGCTGACGGCCAGCCCCTGCGCGCGCAAGTCCTCGGCCAGGATGCGGCCGACCTCGCCGTAGCCGATCAGGGTGATCGCCTGCATCGCCGCGTCAATCGACGTAGCGCAGCCCGGCCTGGGCCAGCGGCTCGCGCATCTTGTACATGTCCAGCCCCAGCACGCCGGACGCCAGCTTGGCGCGCTTCTCGCCCTCCAGCGCCTCACGCTTGGCGGCGGCGTCGAGCGCGGCCTGCGCCATCGCCTGCGGCACGCAGACGACGCCGTCGTCGTCGGCCACGATGACGTCGCCCGGCGTCACCCAGGCCCCGGCGCAGACGAGCGGGATGTTCACCGACCCGAGGGTGGCTTTGATCGTGCCCTTGGCGCTGATCGCCTTGCTCCAGACCGGGAAGCCCATCTGCTGCAGCGTCCTCACGTCGCGCACGCCGGCGTCTATGACCAGCGCGCGCGCGCCGCGCGCCTGGAAGCTGGTGGCCAGGAGGTCACCGAAGTAGCCGTCGCTGCACTCGGCGGTGACGGCGGCGACGACGATGTCGCCGGGCTGGATCTGCTCGGCCGCCACGTGCAGCATCCAGTTGTCGCCCGGCTGCAGCAGCACCGTCACCGCGCAGCCGGCAACCTGGGCGCCGGGGTAGATCGGCCGCATGTAGGGCTTGAGCAGGCCGACGCGGCCCATCGCCTCGTGCACGGTGGCGCTGCCGAAGTGCGCGAGCTGGTCCGCCAGGTGCAGCGGCGTGCGGCTGATCCTGCGGTGGACGACCCCGAGTTCGTACATCTCACAACCCCTTTCTCTTCAATGCGGCGTCCAGCCGCGGGTAGACACGCCGCGCGTTGCCTTCATAGATCTGCTGCTTCTGCGCCGCACTGAGCTGGGTGCTGGCCTCGATGTAGCGCCGGGTGTCGTCGTAGGGGTGGCCCGTCTCGGGGTCGATGCCGCGCACGGCGCCGATCATCTCGCTGGCGAACAGGATGTTGTCCACCGGGATCACGCGGGTGAGCAGGTCGATGCCCGGCTGGTGGTAGACGCAGGTGTCGAAGAACACGTTGCCCAGCAGGTGGTCCTTGAGCAGC
>CAUJJP010000108.1 GCA_963205525.1 Pseudomonadota bacterium
CTTCCTCGAGTACCGCGATGACGGCGTCGTCTCCCCCGGCCCGGATCCCGATCCGGTGCAGGCCGGCGCGACCTGGAACCGCATCGAAGGCGGCGACCAGGGCGAGCGCGTCATCATGGCCAGCGTGCAGTCGACCGAGAACGTCGCGCTGAACCTGCGTGGCGGCGCCAACGAGGTGAAGTACAACGAGCTGACCCGCAGCATCGAGCTGACCCTCGACGTCTTCGAGTGGGATGCCGACAACGCGCTCACCAGCGGCTTCATCCAGGGCGCGGTCGCCTTCCAGGACGGCTCCGGCAACCCGCTTCCCAACGGCGGCGCGCACACCTTCACCAGCTACACCAATGGCAACGGCATCGCCGGCGGCACGCTGCGTGTGGCGGCCTCGCAAGACGCCGAAGACAGCGTGACTTTCGCCACGGGTAACGACAAGCTGTTCATCCTGGGCGTGAGCGGCACGACCGACAACCTGATCGAGGTGACGGTCGGTACCGACGATTCGAACTCCATCATCCTGACGGGCTTCGAGTTCCTCCTTGATGCGGGTGGGTCGGACGATGTCTACGACATGCGGGTGCTGGCGAACGTCGCTGGCAACCTCACGCTCGTCGACGCCGCTGCCGGCGACCATGACACGATCATGGTCGGCAACGATGCGATCGGCCGGAATGGCTTGAATACCCTGGGCGGCGGCGCGATCGTGGTTGCTGCGGACGCGATCAGTCTGGATGCCTTGCGCGATACCTTCGGGGAGGCGGGCATCGGCTTCGACTTCGATGTGCTCGACATCACGCGTGTCGACAGCGCGGTCGTGACGACCATTCTGGGAACCGCGGATGCTGATGACGAGCTCGTGATCGGCAAGATCCGTAACATCGCCAACGTCAACGACTTCGAAGCCGTGGTTGCGACCGATGCGACCATCGCCGAGACCGGCACGACCTTCGTGTTGGATACCACGGCGAACACGCTGACGGCGGGTGCCAAGACGATCACGTTCAACAACAATATGAACGTGCTCAGCTTCAACGGCACGACCAAGGGCGGTACCGGCGCGCCGACTGCGACGACGGGGGTGACGGTCTCCGCAACCGGCAACGAAGCTGTCACGATCTGGGGCGGTGCCGGCAACGACACCATCACCACGGCTGGCGGCAACGACACGATCCGCGGCGGTGGCGGCAACGACGTCATTGACGGCGGCTTCACGGCCGAAGTCGCCGAGTCCGTGGTCGTGACCCTGAACGGAGGTGCCGCTGATCTCCAAGCGGGCGACGTTCTCATCATCGCAGGCGTGAGCATCGGCGACACGGGCAGCGGCGAGGACGTCGAAGTCGTCGCTGGCGCGGACGCTGACCAAGTGGGCGCGGCCTTTGCGGCCTACGCCAACGCCAACAAGGCGGTGATCGAGGCGAACCTGGGTCTGAACGCCGGCGATTTCGGCTCTGCCAGCTACGACGCCGTGACAAACAACATCCGCTTCAACTTCACCGCCCAGGCTGGTGATGTGGCGGGCGGTACCGTCACTGTCATCAATGCCGGTATGGTGGGCGGCACCCTTACCGGGGTCGTGTTTGAAAACGGCGCCGGTGACTCGGTCGCCTACGCCGCGCGTGCAGAAAGCGCCGATACCTACGTGTTCGAAGCGACTGCCGCACTTAACGGCGTCGACACCATCAACAACTTCGACGCGACCGATAAGCTCGACTTCACTGCCTTCTTGGGTGGTGCGGCTGGCGTTGTTGCTGCTGCCGCGTTCGCAGCAGGCCTGGACCTGACAGGAGCTGCGGACAATGCCGGGGTGGTCTGGAATAAGGCCTCGCTGTCCGCAGCTGACATCACGACCGTTGCGGGGACCGCCAACAAGATTGCCGTCGAGAACAACAGCAAGGCGGTGGTGTTGGTGACCGCGGATGCCGACGGACTTGGAGGTGGAGCGGATGTCACGGTCGAGGGCTACAAGGCCTATTACATCGAGGACACCGATCCTGGCGCGGGCCAGACCTGGGTCGTGACGCTGGTCGGTACGGTCAATAGTGCTGTGGAAGTCGGTGCGGGCGCGGTTCTGTTCGCCTAAGCTCGACTTGGAGGAGGCGCGCGGGGTCCAATAGGATCCTGCGCCCGATCCCAACGGGCCGTAATCGAGGGCCGCCCTTCGCGCAGTGGGGCGGCCCTTTTCCCTTCTTGCGCAACGCCTGTGGCGTGCCGCAGAAGATGTTCAACCTGGCCGAAGTGGGAGAAATAGTAAAAACAGGGGACAGACCACGGTTTGCAGTTAAACTCCAGTCGGTCTTGGGTCTTGTACCGTTGGAGTCTGCATGCCTCGCCGTCCCCGTCTGGTGTTGCCCAATGTGCCCTTGCATTTGATTCAGCGCGGCAACAATCGGCAAATTTGTTTCGTTGCCGATGAGGATTACCGGTCTTATCTGGATTGGTTGAAAGACTACGCCGGCAAAACGGGATGCCGTATTCATGCCTATGTCTTGATGACCAACCACGTGCATCTGTTGGCAAGTGCCGAGCGCGCTGAGTCAGCTGGTGAGCTGATGAAGGCGCTCGGCCAACGCTATGTGCAGTATTACAACCGCACGTACCGCCGCAGTGGCACGCTTTGGGAAGGGCGTTATCGCTCTTGCCTCATACACGCCGACGAATATCTTCTGACCTGCCAGCGCTATATCGAACTCAATCCGGTCCGCGCTGGAATGGTGCCGCACCCGGCAGACTATCGGTGGTCGAGTTATCGGGCCAATGCACAGGGTGAAGCGGATGCCCTGGTGACGCCACATGCGCTCTATCTCGGACTCGGGCAGGAGGCGGTTTGCCGCCAGGCAGAGTATCGCGAACTGTTCCGTCTCGAACTGGAGCCGGGCTTGGTGGATCAGATCCGTCAGGTGACCAATGGGAATTTCGCGTTGGGAAACTCCCGCTTTGCCGATGAGATTGCGGCGGCCTTGGGCCGGCGAGTTATACCGGGCAAATCAGGAAGACCGCGAAAACTGCTGGAACCCGCGTCGAGGGAGTTGTTCGAGCAAGCCTGAAACTGTGGTCTGTCCCCGCTTTGCTCTGTCCCCGCTTTGCTCCTGATCGCAGCAGTGCGCGTAGGTCCAGCTTCAGTGCAGTGCCGCGAGTGCAGCCTCGGGGGCCTTGTCCAGCACCTTGAGCAATGCCTTGGCGGCGCCAGTAGGGCTGCGCTTGCCTTGCTCCCAATTGCGAATGGTGTCGAGCGAAACGTCGATGCGCTGCGAGAACTCGGCTTGGCTCAGACCCAGGCGCTTGCGGACACGGCGCGCGAACTTCGCGGCGTCCTGCATGGCTTGCGCTTCATCGGTGGCCGCTTGCCGGGCAAGCTCGGCGTCCGTCGTCGCGTCGACACGCGCTGCATCGATACGGCCCGAGGTGCGTGTTGCCGCTGCGGCGGAGTCAATCGTCATGCGTACGGTTTTCATGGTCTTTGACCTCTCGTAGATTGGCTTTGCGGGCCGAGATGATGCGGATGACGTCGCCCCTCGGGGTGTAAACCACCACGAATAGGCGTTGTTCGATCCTGCCCATCAGTCGATAGCGTGCCTCGCCGCTGCTGTGCCGAGTATCCGGCTGGATCAGGCGCCCGGGATCGAAGAAGGCGTGCGCAGCGTAGGCAAAATCGAAGCCGCGCTCTTCAAAGCACGCATCGCTCTTCGTCTCATCCCATTCGAAATCCATGCGATGACTGTAGTTCAGAGGCCTACCTTCGACAAGCCGGGTGATCCGCCTGTCCAGAGCCGCCAGGTGCGGAACCATAGGCGGCAGCTTGCTTGATACCCTCCCTACGGGTCAGCAAGCGCGACGCCTGCCACACCAGCGTGGCCCGGCCTTGCCGCATCATCACCCCTTTGGTCGGCGTCTCCCGGCGTGACCCACCCGGTCACCGCGTTCGCAGTCGCCGGCCCGCCCCTTGACCGCTCCTCCGACGGAGGCCTGCCATGCCCACGCTCGACACCCTCACCCCGGATGCCGTCGCCATCGTGCGGCTCTTCGCGTACCCGCTGCGCTCGGCGCCCACGGCCGACCTCGTCGCCTGGGGGACTGCCGAACTCCAGCACGGCCGCAGCGCGGGCGAGGTGCTCAGCGGCATCTTCGAGCTGCCGATTCCCGAGTCCCCCTTCACCGCCTACGCCGCCGATGCCACGGACCAGGCCTTCTGCGCGGCGCTGGTCGAGAACTTCTGCTTCGACGCGGCGATCCCTGCCGAGACCAAGGCGCGCTGGATTGCGGAACTGCTGCCGCTCGTCCCAGGCCAGCCCTCGCGCGGCGACTTTGCGCTGTGGGTGGGGGCGCTGGTCGAGGACTATCGGGGCGGGGACGCCGACCTGCTTGCACTGCAGGCGGCACTTGCCCAGCGCCTCGAGCGCGCCGCCGGGTTCGCGCAGTCACCCGAAGGCGCGATCTGGGAGGGGCAGGGCTACGCGCAACTGCTCGCGCCACTCCTGCCGCCGCCGCCCCCGGCGGCTCCCACCTACGGCCTCTCCGCGAGCGCGTCCACCGTCGACGAGGGTGACAGCGTCGTCTTCAGCCTGCACACGACCGGCCTGCCCGCCGGCACGCGGCTGGCCTACAGCCTTTCGGGCAGTGGCCTGGACGCGGGCGATCTGGACGGCGCCCCCTTGCGCGGCGACCTCGTGCTCGACAGCGACGGCCGCGCCAGCGTGAGCATCCGCCTGCGTGCGGACGCGACCACCGAGGGCGCCGAGATCCTGCGGCTGGCGCTGGACGGCCTTCCCGTCCACGCGGAGGTGACGGTCAACGACAGCAGCACCACCCCTGCGCCTCCATCCCCGCCGACGTATGCGCTCTCGGCCAGCGCTTCTGCGGTCGACGAAGGCGGCAGCGTCACGATCACCTTGTCCACCCGCAACCTCCCGGCCGGGTCGTCGGTCGGCTACGAGCTTTCCGGCGCCGGGATCGACGCCGCGGACTTCTGTGGCGCACCCTTGGCCGGCCGCTTCGTCGTCGATGCCGCCGGCCTGGCCACGCTCACGCTCGGGCCCGCCGCCGACCGGATCACCGAGGGGACCGAAACGCTGCGCCTGACCCTGGAAGACCATCGCGGGAGCCTGGAACTGCAGATCAACGACACCAGCCTCAGCCCGCCTCCGGTCGGTGCTCCGGACACGCTGATCGTCGCGGACCAGATGCCCAACGGCCGCGCGCACCCTCCGGCCTCGCCCGCCGAGGGGGAGATCCGTTTCGACAGTTACCTCAGCTTCGACCTCCTGAACCAGAGCGGGGCCGTGGCCAAGCGCATGAGCGTCGCCGACCTGCAGGCCACCCATCCCGTCGCCGGCGCGCCGCTGGACGCGACGAACTCGAGCGCGGACCGCGGCAACGTTCCGCAGGTCAGCAACCCGCAGCTCTTCACCTTCGACCTGGGACTGCAGACCGACCGCGTCGACTACAGCGCCGAGAGCGGTCGCATCGCTGCCGTCCTGAGCGCCGCGGCGCCGCCCGAAACGCTGTGGGTGCTGGTCAACGACGACGGCGTCGACGACGACTACGCCGGACCGACTGGCCGCGTCGACACCCTCGTGCACGTCGAGGAAGTGGTGGCCAGCGCCGGGGGCGGCGTCATCGACCTCACCCACTCCGGCCGCGATTGGCGCGTCGAGTTCAGCCGCGGCTTCGATGCGGCCGCCGACGTCGACGCGCCCCTTGACCGCGCGACGCACCGGCTGCTGCTGGTGGACGCCGCCAGCGGCAGCCCGCACGGGCAGGTCTTCCTGGAGTACCGCGATGCCGGCGGCAACGCCGCCGTGACCCAGGCCACCGCCGCCTGGACGAGTGTGCAGGGCAGCGACCGCGACGAGACTCTGGTCTTCACCTCCGCGCAGTCGACGGAGGCGCGCAGCAACGTCCTGCGCGGCGGTTCCAACGCCGTCAAGTTCAACGAGCTGACGCGCAGCATCCTCGTCGACGTGGCGATCACGCCCTGGGTTCCCAGCAGCGACCCGGCAGACGACACGAACGCCACGGGCCTGACGACGGCCACGGTCGTCTTCACGAACGGTGACGGCGTGACGCCGCTCTCGGGGAACACGAACGTCATCACGGCGCACACGCCGGACCACGGAGTCGCGCCCGGGATGTTGACGATCGTGGGCTCGCAGGATGCCGAGGATGCGCTCGACCTCGCCGGCACGGCCTTCCCCAAGCAGGTCACGCTCGGGCAGGCGGTGGACGGCGGCGACGGTTTCAGCGTGCGGCTGGCGGGAGTCTCCACGGGCAGCGCATTGCAGGCCCGCGGCTTCGAATGGCTGCGCGACAACGGGGCCAGCGACGACCTCTACGTGATCGAGAACATCTTCCTTGCCACACAGGGCAGCCCGCGTCTGACCGACGGTGCAGGCGTGGACCACGACGGCATCCGCATCGGCAACGACGCCCTGGGCTCGGCGGCCGTGGGCGGGGTCGCGGGCAGCGTCAGCCTGGCCGCGCTCAGTGGCCCGGCGCCGGGCTTCGGCGTCGGCTTCGAGGTGCTGGACCTGAGCGGCGTGAGCGCCAGTGCGCTGCAGGTGCAGGGCACGGCCGGGATCGAGGACGAACTCGTGCTTGGTGCCCTGGCGTCGATTGGCCTGGTGAGTGGCTTCGAGGCGCTGGTCTTGAACGATGCATCGGTGGACAAGGGCACGGCGCTGACGCTGGACCTGGACGCGGGCGTGCTGAAGGCCGGTGCGACGCCGCTCTTTGCCTATAGCGGCTCGGTCATCAGCGCCGGCGGCCTGGTCTTCGGCAGCGCCGGGGCGGATCGCCTCGTCGCCCCTGCGCGCACGCCCTTCAGCATCACCGTCGTCGACTCGGGCCCCGGCGCGGGCGCCACCGTCTGGGGCGGTGCGGCGGATGACCATCTGACCGGGGGCAGCGGCAACGATCGCCTGCGCGGCGGTGGCGGCAACGACACCCTCGATGGCGGCAGCGGCGCCGACACCTTCGTCCTCGAGGGGACGGCGGCCGCCAACGGGCACGACACGCTCCTGAACTTCACGCCTGCGTCCGACAAGATCGACGTCTCGGCCTTCGCCGGGGCGGCCGTCGGGGCGGCGAGCCCGTGGATCGACGGCGCGGTCGGCGGCGTGCTGGCCGGCGTGCCGACGACGGCCGAGCTCATCTACAACCGGGCCGGGGGCACGATCTCGGCTGCCGACTTCGCCGCGGCAGCGCAGCCGGGCAAGTTCGTGCTGGCCGACGGCGGGCGCTGCGTCGTTGTGGTGACCGCCGATCCGACGGGTGCGCACGGCGACGCGGCGAACACCCGCGTCGCGCTCTACTACGCGGAGAACGGCCCCGAGGCGGGCCTCGGCGACCTCTCCGTCATGCTCGTGGCCACGCTCGACGGCCCCCTGGAGCTGAGCCTGAACGACGTGCTCTGGGCCCTGAGCTGAAGACCCTCAAACGACCCTCAAACTCGCGTGGCCGGTGCGCGACCACTTGCCTGGGCATCCCAGCCACAGCGCTGCGCGCAAGCCAATCCACGCGTTGCATGTAACATATCCATCGCCTACGATCGTGACATACCACGAAGGGACGCCGCCATGGCCAGCGCCACTTCCATTCGCGTGCAAAAGCATCGTGATGCCCTGCG
The DNA here is from genome assembly GCA_963205525.1 of Pseudomonadota bacterium. The sequence goes on from CAUJJP010000108.1 coordinate 7,619, forward strand.
TCAGGCTGGCTTGCGCCCGGTGCAGCTATGGGTGCCGGACACCCGCCGCCCCGACTTTGCCGAGGAGTGCCGTCGTCAATCCAGGCGGGTGGCCCAAGCCGATAGCCGTGATGATGAGCTGCAAGCCACGCTCGAAGCAGCGCTCGACGGTGTCGAGGGCTGGTGTGACTGATGCGAGGCCGTCTGGTCACGATCGCGACCCCGGGTGACTTCGGCAAGCCGCGCCCGGCTCTGGTGATTCAATCCGACCTCTTTGACGAACACCCGAGCGTCACGGTATTGCCGATCACCAGCGCGCTGGTGCAAGCGCCACTGCTGCGGATCACGCTCGACCCGGACGAGACCAACGGGCTGCAAAAGCGCTCGCAGGTGATGGTCGACAAAGCCATCACCGTCAAGCGTGACAAGCTCGGGCCCGTCTTTGGCCACGTCGATCCCGACGTGATGCTGACGGTCGATCGCAGCCTTGCCGTCTTCCTGGGCATCGCCAAGTAGTCCGGCCTCCTCAACCCCCGCCCACCGCCACCATCGCGAAGTCGACGACGCCCAGCGGCACTGCCGTGACGGGCGTCTGCAGCCCGCCGGTGAGCAGCGAAACCCCGCGGCCGAGGAAGAAGCCGAGTGCGTTGTGGGTGACAAGGCCTTCCCTGCGAAAGTCCGCGGCGCCCTGCAGACCCTGGAGCAGCACCTTGGTGAAGGCGCCGTTGCCCCAGCTGCGGCGCTCCATCGACTCCTGGCGGCCCGTGCTCGACGAGAAGACGATGACGCCGTTCTCCGCCGCGGAGAGCGTGTTCGTGACGCGGGTGACTTCGTTGCTCAGCGCCGCGCCGCGGCCGACGACGTTGCCGGCGTGGCAGGTGTCGACGAACATCATCACCTTGCCACGGATCTCCGAGAGGCTCTCGCGCAGCTGGGCCTCGCCGATGCCGGTGGCGCCCAGGCGCTCGATGTCGGCGTCGTGCGGGAGGAAGAAGTAGCGCCCGCGCGCATCGTTGACACCGTGCCCGGCCATGAAGAGCATCACGGTGTCCTCGGACCGCGCGACTTCGCGCAGCCAGGCCAGGCCTTGCAGGACCTGGGCGCGCGTCGCCTGGCCATCGGTCAGAACGCGGGAGACGACCTCGCGGTAGAAGCGGCCCTCCTGCGTGCGCATCAGGGCGTTGAAGTCGTTCGCGTCCTTGGCCGGCAGGTCCAGCGCGTAGTCGGGCCGCGCATAGGACGAGATGCCGATGGCCAGCAGGATGAGCCGCCCGTGCTCCGTTTCGCCGCCTGCCCGCCGTGCCGCGGCCAGCCCCGCCGCGGCGCTTGCGGCCGGCCCGACCCGCGCCGCGCTCGTCGTGTCGACGACCGGCTGCAAGCCGGCGCCAAGCGGCGCCTGCGGTGCCGGAGGCAGCGCAAGGCTTGTCGGCAGCAGCCGCGCCTGCGGCGACCGTGCGGGACGCCAGCGCCAGCCGATCTGCACGGGCTCGGAAACCAGCAAGCCGTTGTCGGCGATCAGCGTCAGTTCGGCGTCGCGCTCGGGCATGCTCAGTACGATCTCGCCGCTGGCCACGCCGTCTTGGCGCGTGGGCAGCCGCGCACGGACGACCTCGGCCGGTCGCCCGTCGACGCGTGCGCGCACGACCCGCGCCGGCGCACCGTGGCTGAGCAGGGCAAAGCGCAGGACGAGCCGCGTCACGCTGCTTTCGACGATGCGCTCGTGCGGGACCGCAAGCACCGGCGGCAGCAGCTCCGGCGCCAGGGCGCCCGCCGTGGGCGCCGCAGCGGCAGGCACAGGCGCAGCCGCAGCGGGTGGGGGCGCTGCCGCGAGCGTGGGCGCTGCGCCGGCCGTGCCGGAGGGCGCGGGGCCGGCATCGACGTATTCGCGGCGCCTGGCGTCCGCGCTGGCCAGCGCGAGCGCGGGGTCCAGCTGCTCGAGCACGGCGTCGATCACGTCGGGGCGCTGGTAGCGCTCGCGAAAGCGCCCGACCGAGAAGAAGTCGACGCCGCGCCCGTCGCGGCGCTCGAGCTGCCAGCCGACCAGCGAATCGCCGCCGATCGAGGTGTCGAAATAGCCTTGCTCGGTCCACAGCACCCAGCGCCCGTCCAGGCTGGTGAAGAGCGAGAGCAGCAGCATGCCGTCGCTGGCCCGCCACCAACGCACCGTGCCGTCGAGCACCGTGCCGACGACGAGGCGGCCATCGGCCGAGGCGTGCACGGCGGTCACTTCGGAGGGCGTGCGCACGCTCCACTGCGTCTGGCCGTCGCGGTCGATGCGGCGCAGGGTTTTCGTTGTTCCGAGGATGGCCGCGCTGTTGTCGGGCAGGAGCGCCAGCGCGCGCGAGACCTCGGCGGGCTCCATCGGCTGCTCGCGCCCGCCGACGACGGGGTGTAGCCGGTCCTGCCAGTCGCGGATCGTCCAGCTCCAGGCGCGGTGCGAGGCGGTGGCGGTGCCTTCGCCGGTGCCGTCGGCCAACTCACGGCGCGCCAAGCGAAAGTGCCGCGCGCCGCTCCAGCCGCTGTCGGCGAAGGCGACGACGCGGGCGTTGGCGTCGATGGCGAGGTTGTCCGCACCGCGCAGGTCGATGACGGCCGCGCCCAGCGGCGACACCGGGCCTTCGGCATCGATCGCCATCCACGAGCCCAGGCCGCTGCCGAGCACGAAGCCGTGCCCGCCCCAGGCGGCGAGGTCCTGCACGGTGTCGGTGGCGACGAAGTCGGTCTGCACCTTGCCTTCGGGCCAGGCGATGCGCTGCAGCACGACCTGGGCGCGCACGTCCTTGTTGGAGGTGGCTCGCCCCGCGGCGGCGATCGTGCGGCCATCGGCCGACCAGGCGACGCTGCCGACGCCGGCCTGGTTGCGATGAAGGCCGGGCAAGGTGATGCGGCGCGCGAGGGCGAGCGTTGCGCTGTCGAGCACGTCGACGAGCGCCTCGCCGCTGGCTGGGCGCGCGTTGTAGCCGACGGCGACGAAGCGCCCGTCGGGCGAGACCGCCAGCGAGCGCGGCTCGGGGGCCTCGGTGCCGACCTGGCGTTCGAGCGCCCAGCCGCCGCCGGGCTGCGGGCGGTAGTGGCGGATGCGGGCGTCGTAGCCCGAGGCGAGGATGCTGCCGTCCGGCAACTCGGCCAGGCCGAAGCAGGGGGCGTCGAAGCTGTCCGCAAAGCGCGTGCTGCCGTCTGCCGCCAGGATGCGGATTCCGTTCGTCCCCGAGAGACAGGCGGCCAGATGCCTGCCCGAGCGGCTCCACAGCAGCCGCACGACGTGGCCGGCGTCCAGCGGCAGGCGGCGCAGCAGGTGCCCGTCGATGGCCGAGAAGACTTCGAGCCGATGGCCGGGCGCGGCACCGCTTGCGCCCCCGGCAGCGTCACTGCTTGTGCTGCCGCTTGTGCTGCCGCTTGTGCCCCCGATGGCGATCTCGCGGCCGTCCGGCGAGAAGGCCGCGCCGTACATGCGTCCGAGGTCGCCGCCGCCGACCGGCCAGCGCAGCGTCATCAGCAGTCGGCGCGTGCCGATTTCCCAGACGCGGGCCGCCTTGTCGTCGCCGACCGTGACGAGCCGCGTCTGGTCGGGGCTGACGGCCAGGCGCCGGATCGCGCCGGTGTGCGTGCCCGCGTCGAGGACGAGGGTCGGGGATGGGGCGGGCGACGGAGCCGCCGCCGCGCGCGCGCCGGACGCAGGCGCGAGGCCTGCGACGGCTCCGATCGCGCAAAGAGCAGCGAGGGCGCGCGCAGCAGTCCGCGCGGCAACGCTGGCGCGCTGCATGAACGCGATGAACCCGTGCCCTGCGACAGGCTTTGCGGCGGTGTTGCCTTGCGCCTTCACTTCGGGTTGATTCTCAATCGGGAGTGCAGTTGATCCAGACCACCCGGTCGCCGGTCAGCGTTCCGGAGCTGTCGTCGCCCAGCATGCAGGAGTAGAAGTTCGGCACCGAGACGAGCTCGATCAGATAGCTGTCCCCGTAGGCGAACGCGGTATCGAGCCTCACGACGCTTCCCGGCGCCATTGCATAGAAGCCGAGCGGAAAGCTGCCGTTTCGCCAGACCCTGATCATCAGCGAGGCGCTCGCCAGGCCATAGGTCCGGATCTCGAGTGCGGGCGGTGCAGCGCCTGCCCAGCAATCGACCCGCACGTTGCCCACCGAGGCGCCGCGGATCGTGCCGTTGCCTTGGCTGACCGAGCAGGACTGGCCGGTGGGCAGGCTTTGCACGTAGACGTTGTAGGGTGCGCCGTCGGGCAGGCCGACAGGAAAGCCGAATTCCGTGACCCCCGGCCCCGGCGCGACGCAGCAGTAGGTGCTGCCGAAGTCCAGCGCCAGGCGTAGGCCGCTGGCCGTCAGCCCGCCGATGGTGCCGCCCACGCTGTACGAGGAAGCGCTGCACCGAACCGCCACGTTGGTCACTGACGCGGCTCGAATCACGCCGCTGCCGTTGTGCACGGTGCAGGTCTGGCCGCCGGGCTGGCTCCAGACGACGACTTCGTACGCGCCGCCGTCGGCAAGCGCCCCGGGGAAGGTGAAGCTGCCGGCACCGGCTGCGATGTTCAGGCAGCAATCGTGCTCGGCACCGCCGCGCCCGAGGGCGAGTTGCAGGCCGGTGCCGCTCAGGCCGCTCACGGTGCCGGAGACGGTGAAGGCGTCGTTGCTGCAGGTGACGACGATTTCGCTGACCGGCGCACCGGCGATCACGCCCTTGCCGCCGCTGACGGCGCAGCTCTGGCCGGCAGGCTGCGCAGCAAGCGTGACCTCGTAAGGGCTGCCGTCGGCCAGGCTGCCGGGGAACCGGAAGCTGCGCGCGCCGGGCGGCGGTTCGATGATGCTGCCGGCCAGCGCCAGGCGCAGCCCCGAGGCCGTCAGGCCGAAGATGCTGCCGCCCACCGGATAGGCCGCGGGCGTGAAGTTGGCAACGACCGTGCGCGCTTCGCTCATCGTGACGGTGCAACTCGGCGCGGCGCCGCTGCAGGCGCCGCTCCAGCCCGAGAAGACCGCGCCCTTGGCGGCCTCGGCGGTGAGCGTCACGCTGCTGCCGGCCGTGAACGCGGCGACGCAGGTGCTGCCGCAGGCGATGCGGCCGGGGACCGAGCCGACGTAGCCATCGCCGACCTTGCCGACGGAGAGGCCGAAGCTGCGGACGCCGCCGTCGTCGAAACGCGCGCGCGCCGACTTGTCGCCGGTCATCCGCAGCTCGCAGCGCGGGCCGGTCGTGGCCGCGCAGGCGCCGTCCCAGGACAGGAAGCGAGCGCCCGGACTGGGCTGCGCGACCAGCGTCACGGTGTCGGCCCAGACGTAGCAGCTGCCGACCCGGCCCGTCGGGCAGGGCGCGCCCGCCGGCGTGACGGCGATGCTGCCGTTGCCGCTGATCGACGTGAGCAGGCGGCCTCGGGTCTGCTCACTCGCAGCAGGGGCGAAATCGGAGGGGCGGTACGCTTGGTCCTGCGGCGCGGCGACTTGCGCGCCGCGGGCATCCCGGCCATCGATCACGCCGTCGCCGAGGTCCAGCGCGAGCTGCCGGCTCATCGCGCGGGCAGGCGACGCCAGCGTCGGGTTGTAGGCCGCCGCGGCCTTGGCCAGCGCGATCAGCAGCTGGGCGTAGCGGCCGCGGTCGTCGTCGCCGAGTTCGAACAGCGATTGCGGGCTGTAGGCCAGGCGTGGCGGGCGGGCGATGTCGCTGACGCGCAGCCCACTCGTGGCGAACTGCGTGTTGATCAGGTCGCGGATGCGGGCATGGGCGGCGCGGACGCGATCGACCGTGGGCAGCGTCCGCACCCGTCCGTCGAGGTCGACGAAGCTCGCGCGCGCGCGCTGGGGTGTGTTGGCCAGACCTTGCGCCTGCAGCCCTTCGGCGAGGTAGACCGCAGCCTGGGTCAGCGCGGAAACCGTTGCGTGCTGCGTGAGGTCGGGCACGTAGCTCTCCAGCGTCTCGCTGGCGGGGAAGGGCCGCCACGCACCCTGATAGCTCTCGGTGACGATGGATTCGTCGAAGTACATCGCCTGGGCGTTGCCGCGGTACTCGATGCGGTAGGGACCGGTGCGCGAGCCGCAGGCCTTCAGGCGGACGGTGCCCTTGTCGTCGGAGCGGGCCTGCCCGAGCAGCAGGCCGCGTCCGTCGTAGAGCCTCACGTCGGCGTTGCGGATCGCCCCGTCGGCGCTCGTTCCTCCAACGCCGCCGTCGCTGCCGGGGCCGTCGCTGCCCCCGGGGCCATCGCCGCCGCCCGGAAGATCGAACTGCGCCTCGGGATAGCCGACGCTCACGTTGACGCACTTGACGAAGTCGATCACGTCGCCGACGAAGGTGACCGCTTCGCCGAAGGGTCCGCCGATCACGTAGACCTGCAGCGCGACCTGGTCGACGACGAGGAAGGCCGCGGTCTCGGGGTAATAGCGAAAGGCGAAGGGGCCGGCGAGCTGGTCGGGTTGACGGCTCGGGAAGAATTGGGCGAAGTCGCGTTCCCCGGCCTCGAAGAGCTCGAGCGCGGCGCGGCGTACCTGGACGGCGTCCTGGGACTGCAGCCCGCGTTTGCGCATGAGCACGCTCAGGTCGCGTTCGGCCAGCTGCGGGGAGCGCCCGACCTGCTCGGCCAGGGCAAACGCGGCCTCGCTCGGGCGCGGTTCCGCGCCGCCGCCGCAGCCAACGAGCAGCAGCGGCAGGAGCAGCGGCATCAGCATTGCCGCCAACCGCGGCGCCAGCGGCGTCAGCGGCGCCAGCAGCGGCATCAGCAGCGGCATCAGCAGCGCGCGCAGACGTCGGCCCGTGGAGTCCTCCGACATGCGGCGCAGTCGCGTCGACTCGGAACGTGGGCGTGGGTGTCGGGGCGGGGCGCAGAGGGGCACGGCAGCGGTCTTTTCGTGGTCGCAGGAACTTGCCGGGGCAGGGCGCGTGCCGCGGCTCAGCCGGCCCGCTTGAACAGGGCCGCAAGCGGTCGATGCGCTGCGTTCATCAGGACGAGGCAAGTCGCCCCCGTGCCGCTGCAGGCCCCCGACCAGCCGGCGAAGACCCAGCCCGGCGCCGCCGCGGCACTCAGGGCGACGAGGCTGCCCGCGGCAACGCGACTCTCGCAGCGCGTGCCGCATTCGATGCCGACGCCCGGCGCCGACACGGTGCCGCTGCCGCTTACGTCCACGCGCAGGAGCGGGATCTCGAAGGCCGCCGTGACGCTGCGCGAGTCGTCGAGCGTCAGCGTGCAGCTCGCCGCGCTCCCGGCGCAGCCGCCGCTCCAGCCGACGAAGAGCGCGCCCCGGTCGGCTGACGCCGAGAGGGTGACGACACGGTCCCAGCCAAAGCCGCCGAAGCTGCAGGCGGCGCCGCAGTCGATGCCTGCGGGGCTGCTGCGAACCGTTCCGCTGCCCGAGCCGCTGGCGACGACCGCGAGCGTGGGCGCTGCGAGAAAGTCGTGAACATGCCCCACGGCGGTCAGGCGCGGTCCGAAATCGCCGCCGAGCACGTAGACCTGCAGGGTGCTGCGATGCACCAGCAGGTAGCTGCGCGTGGCCGGGTAGTAGCGATAGGCCAGCGCGCCAGCCGAGCGATCGGCCTGGCCCGAGGGGGCGAAGTGGACGGCGTAGGCGCTCTCGCCGAGATCGAACAGCCGGCTGATGGCCGAAGGCAGTGCGCCGCCCGCATCGGAGGCGCTGGCCTGCACGACACGGTGCACCTTGGCGGTGGTTTCGGGGTCGGCTGGCGTTGCGACGGCACCTGCGGCCTGCGCGAGTTCGACCGCGGCTTGCGGGATGGCTTCTTTGTCGCCACTGTCGCCACCGCCGCAGGCGGCCAGGCCCAGCGCCAGCGCGACTGTCGCCATGCATGCCGTGGCAGTCCGGCCCAAGCCGAGATGCCAGGGGCGAAGCGTCCCGCCGTTCATCGACAAGCTCACCGACAGCTTCGACACCCGTGCTCCCCTGGATGGTGTTGGACGATGTCCGGCGACACGGGCGGCCCGGACGCGGCTCCGTGCCATCGTAGTCTTCGCGATTGCAAGGGTAAAGCGGCCACGACCCTCGCCGAGGGGATGCGTGCGCCCGGCGCGCTCGGATTTCGTGCGGTTCTTCGCTTGCGCTTGGTCCAAGGCCGGGGCCTTGGCGCTGGCGCCGCTGCAGCGTGGTCAAGCGAGGCCATGTTGGGGCATGCGAGGGCATGCGAGGGCATGCGCCGTCATGCGCCGTCATGCGGTGTCATGCGGCGTCATGCGAGGTCTGGCGCCGAAGGCCGCCGCCGGAGTGACCGCCATCACATCGCTTCGCCCACCTGCCTCGCAGAATGGCGGCATGTCGCTGCTGCCTGCCCTGCCTCTCCTGCCCCGTCGGCCGATCGGGCGCTCCTCCTTCGCAAGGTCGGCGCCTGCGCCGACCCGAGCGATCGTGCCCGACGTTCCCGCGGCCTTGGGAATCGACCCTGCGCCCGCGCGCGCCTTCGTGCCGATGGATCGACGCCACAGCGAGTTCCTGCAGCGTTTGCGCGAAGCCGGGCTTTGATTCGGGCCTCGCGCGGAGCCCCCGTCGCCCTCTCGCCGATCCCGGGCCGCCGATCCCGGGCGACCCCAGGTGTGGCGCCTGCGATAGAATCCGCCGTTTTTGGTCGCGCGGCACGCGCCGAAGCCGAACGACCGTCCGTCCCGCCTCATCTTCACCCGAGAACCCAGAGCAACGTCATGGCTACCAAGGAAGTCGTCTTTTCGGATCGCATTGTCGGTCTCTCCCTGCACAACGGCCTCGTGCGCGTCGACCTCGCCACCTTTGGCGGCCAGGCCAAGAACAAGGACGGCAAGGAAGGCGTGCGCATGGACATCACGCATCAGCTCGTGATGCCGCTGGATGCCTTCGTCGCCGGGGTGAGCGCCCAGCAGAAGCTTGTGCAGGAGGTCGTGAACCGCCAGCAGCAGTTGGCCGCGCAGGCTAAGCCGGCGGAGGCGGCAGCCGAAGCGGCCAAGGCCTGAGCCCGGACGCCGGGACCGCGAAGGCCCGGGCGTCTCGATATGTCGGCGGGGTTCGTTCGCCCATGCTGAAGAACATCGCGGTCGCTTACGACCCGCTCGAGGATCGCATCGTCCTGCGCCTGACGGTGCTGGATGAGGGGGCGGGTATGACCGAGCACCTGCTGCATCTGACGCGACGCGTCTGCGCGGCCCTGCGCCCGGACCTGCAGGCGGTGCTCGATCTCTCGGCCGAAGTGCCGGCAAGCCTGGACCGCGCGGCGCGTGTGGCCGTTTCCACGGCGCACCACCAGGCGATGGCGAGCTTGGTGCCGGTTCGCAACGAGCCGGCGATGGCACTCCCGCCCGCCGCAGGGCGGCCGCGGCTGGTGCGGCAGGCGATCTGCGGGCGTCGGCGTGCGGATCAGCGCTGGGTGCTGCGTTTCGAATTCGGCGCCGACACGCCTGCGCTGTCGATGCTGCTGTCGGGCAGCACGCTGCACGCGCTGGTCCATGCCTTGTCCAAGCGCGTGCAGGCGGCGCAGTGGGCGCTTGCGTCCTTGCCCCACGAGCGTGAGCCTGCGCCGAGCACACCGACCACGCCGACACCCGGACTTCACTGATCGATCAGCGGGGGCCATCGACGCGAGATCCCGCATCGCAACTTTTGCTTGACTTCATATAGGATGCCGCTACCATCCGCCTCCTATATGAGTTCTCCGCTGCGAATCGCGCTCTCGGCCACTGCGGCCCAGGCGCAGCGACTGGCCTTGCTGCAGCGCACTTTCGCGGCCGCGTGCAACGCGCTGGCGCCGCTGGCGCAGCAGACGCGCTGCTGGAACCGGGTGGCCTTGCATCACATGGCCTACCGGCAGATGCGTGAGCGCTTTCCGCAGCTGGGTTCGCAGATGGTTTGCAATGCGATCTACTCGGTCAGCCGCACCTGCAGGCTCGTCTACCAGCACCCGCAAAGCCCCTTTCACCTCACGCGGCTGGGCGACAAGCCCTTGCCGCTGGTGCGCTTCCTGCCGGATTCGCCGGTCTACTTCGACCGCCACACGCTCAGCATCAAGGATGGCCAAGTGTCGATGTTCACCCTCGACGGCCGCATGCGCTTTCAACTCGGGCTCACGCCGACGCAGGAGCAGCGCTTTCGCGCGGAGCGCCTGCGCGAGATCGCCCTGCTGTCCAAGAACGGCGTGTTTCGGCTGGATTTCTCCTTCGCAGCACCCAGCGGATCGTCCGACGCGCCGGGCGCGAAGGTCAGACCCGCGCGCGTGCGCGACGAGCCTGTGCAAGCTGCCGACCGCGCGTTTGCCGAAAGTCGAGATTCGCCCGTCGACGGCGGCGTCGACGCCGAGCTGCCCGAGTACATCCTGATCACCGATTCCCCGAGCCCGGCGGAATCGGACTTGTCCCTGCCGGCCCTGGCCTCGGCGCTGCCCGGCCAGCCGTTTGCGCCCCCCACCCCATGAGCTCTCCCTCCATCCACGCGCAGCCCGCCTCGCTGCTGCGCCAGACGGTCTTGGCCCAACGCCCGGCTTTCATGCGCGCGGCGCGTCTGAGCGTCGTCACTGGACTGCTGTCCTTGATCTCGACCTGGTTCATGTTCGAGGTCTACGGCCGGGTGCAGGACAGCCGCAACCTCACGACCCTGGGCTGGCTCGTGCTCATGGTGCTGGGCGTCTATGTGATGCTCGAACTGCTCGAGCTCGTGCGCGCACGCCTGTTCCATCGGGTCGGGGAGACGCTGGACGAGCAGCTTCGTTCACGGCTCTTCGAGCTCGTCTTCGAGGCCAACCTGCGTCGGCAGGCGGCGGGGTCGATCCAGCCCTTCAGCGACTTGAAGACGCTGCGCGATTTCATTTCGACCCCGGCCGTCACGTCGGTTCTCGACGCACCGACCGCGCTGATCTGTCTGGCGCTGCTGTTCGCTCTGAGCCCGTGGCTGGGCGCGCTCGCGCTGGTCGGAGCGGGCATTCAGGTGCTCCTGGCCTACCTGACCGAGCGGCGTACGATGCCGCTGCTGACCGAGGCTTCCCGCACGTCGATTCAGGCGCAGACCTACGCCGCCAGCACGTCGCGCAACGCGCAGGTCATCGAATCGATGGGCATGCTGCCGGCCTTGCACGCCCGCTGGACGCGCTTGCAGGACCGCTTCCTCGCGCGCCAGGCCGAGGCTTCCGACTACGGCGGCCTCAACGCCACTGCCGCACGCGTCGTGCAACTGATGCAGAGCTCGCTGCTGCTGGGCGCGGCCTGTTGGCTGATGCTCTACGGCAAGCTCTGGGGCGGCGGCGGCATGGTCATCGTGGCCTCCATCCTCGGCGGCAAGATCCTGCAGCCGCTGGCGCAGCTGGTGGGGCAGTGGCGCCTGGTCGTCGGCGCACGCGACGCCTACGGGCGCCTGGACGCGCTGCTCGGCAAGCCCGACGATCGGCCGCCGGCCATGCCCTTGCCCCCACCCAAGGGACTGCTGACGGTCGAGTCCGTCACCGCGGCGGCGCCGGGCAGCACGCTGCCCATCCTGAAGAACGTGAGCTTTGCGGCCCGGCCCGGCGAGGTGCTGGGCGTGATCGGCCCTTCGGCCTGCGGCAAGAGTACGCTGGCGCGGCTGTTGATGGGGATCTGGCCCGCGGCCGGCGGCGCTGTCCGGCTGGACGGCGCGGATGTCTACGCCTGGAACAAGGCCGAACTCGGGCCGCACCTGGGCTATCTGCCGCAGACGGTCGAACTCTTCGACGGCACCGTGGCCGAGAACATCGCCCGCTTCGGCGATGTCGACATGGACAAGGTCAGGGCGGCGGCGGACCTGGCCGGAATCGGCTCGATCGTCGCGGCCCTGCCCGAAGGCTTCGATACGCGCATCGGGGTCGACGGCGCCGTGCTCTCGGGCGGGCAGCGCCAGCGCATCGCGCTGGCGCGGGCGGTCTACGGCAACCCGCGGCTCGTCGTGCTCGACGAACCCAATTCGAGCCTGGACGAACACGGGGAGACAGCCTTGCTGCAGATGCTCGCGGCCTTGAAGTCGCGCGGCGCTGCGGTGGTGGCGATCACCCACCGAACGGGCATGCTCCCGGTGACCGACCGGCTGCTCATGCTGCGCGAGGGTCAGGTGGCGCTCTTCGGCCCGCGCGACGAGGTCCTGGCCGCGCTCAAGAACGCGGCCGACCAGGCGCGCACGCAGGCGGCCGCGCAGGCTGCACCCAAACCGTCGGCGGCTGCGCCGGCCCTGCAGGGACGCACCGCATGAGACATCCCGCCTCCTCCTCGCTGGCTCTCGCGCCTTCCGGCGCGGCCGATGCGACGACGCCCGCCGCCACGACGCACGGAGCGGGCTTCTTCCAGCGCAGCGCGCTCGGGCGGACGTTGCTGCGTTTTCGGCGCGAGCTCGTCTGGGTGGCGATCTTCAGCTTCTTTGCCAATGTGCTGATGCTGACGCCCACGCTCTACATGATGCAGGTCTTCGACCGCGTGATGGCCAGCGGCAACGACTACACGCTGGCCGCGCTCACGATCATCATGGTCCTCTTCTTCCTCACGCTGGCCTTCGCGGAGTGGTTGCGCTCGCGCCTACTGGTGCGTGCCGGCGCGGCCTTCGACCAGGCGCTCAATGCCGATGTCTTCGCCTCGAGCTTCGAGGCCAGCCTGGGCGGCGGCGTGCGCAATCCGACGCAGGCCTTCAGCGACCTGACGGCGCTGCGGCAGTTCCTGAGCGGCAACGCGGCTTTCGCGGTGATGGACATTCCCTGGTCTATCGTCTACATCGGCGTGCTCTTCATGATCCACCCGTGGCTGGGCTGGACGGCGGTGTTCTTCGGCGTGCTGATGCTCGTGCTGGCCTTCGCCGGCCATCGCCTGACGACGCCGGGGCACACGCGGGCCCAGGAGAGCCTGGTGGAAGCCAACACCTACCTGCAGGGCAAGCTGCGCAACGCCGAGACCGTGCACGCGCTGGGGATGCTCGGCAACCTGCGTCGGCATTGGCTGGCCCTGCACGAACGCCACATGGGACTGCACGAACATGCTCAGGAGCGCGCGCATCGCCTGCAGGCGCTGACCAAGTACGTGCAGTACACCCAGCAGTCGCTGATGCTGGCGATGGGCGGCCTGCTTGCGGTCAAGGGCGACATCAGCGTGGGCGCGATGATCGTCTGCAACTCGCTGATGGGCAACGCGCTGCGGCCCGTGGGCGTCGTGGTGGCGGCGTGGCGCCAGTTCATCGATACGCGTCACTCGTATGCGCGGCTCGAGAAGCTGCTGCAGGAACAGCCCGAGCGCGAGGCTTCGCACGTCGGCGAGGAGGTCAAGGGACAGATCACGCTGCAAGCGCTCACGGCCACGGCGCCGGGCCGGCAGGCGCCGATCCTGGACGCGCTCGACGCCGAGTTCACCGCTGGCGAGGTGATCGCCGTGGTCGGGCCTTCCGGCGCGGGGAAGTCGACGCTGGCCCGCTGCATCGTCGGCATCTGGCCGCACACCACGGGTCGCATGCTGCTGGACGGCCACCCGATCCAGGAGTGGTCGCGGCCGGCGCTCGGGCCGCACATCGGCTACCTGCCGCAGGACATCGAGCTGTTCGACGGCACGATCGCCGAGAACATCGCCCGCTTTTCGCAGGCGCCTCCCGAACGCATCGTCGAGGCGGCCGAGCGCACCGGCATCCACGAGATGGTTCTGCGCCTGCCCAAGGGCTACGACACGCCCATGGGTGAGGCCGGCGGCCTGCTCTCGGGCGGCCAGCGCCAGCGCATCGGGCTGGCCCGCGCGATCCTCGGAGACCCCGAACTCGTCGTGCTGGACGAGCCCAACGCCAACCTCGACGACGCCGGTGAGGCCGCGCTCTTGCGCACTGTGCGCGACCTCAAGGCCCGAGGACGAACCGTGTTCATGATCGTGCACCAGCAGCACCTGCTGGCGGCCGCCGACCGCGTGCTGATCCTCGAAGCCGGACGCATCACCCGCATCCTGCCGGTGGTGATCAAGACCGAAGCCCCTGCCGGGCAGACCTCATCATGAGTACGACGCATCCCATGTCACGAAGCCTTACGCCCCCCGCGCCTGCCGCGCGCGACGCCACCGACGTCGAGGACGCGCGCCCCAAGACCGACACGCGACCCGTGATTCGCCTGGGTTTCTGGGTGCTGGTCGTGGGTTTCGGACTGTTCATGGCCTGGGCGGCCTGGGCGCCGCTGGACGAGGGCGTGGCCGCGCCGGCCACCGTCTCCGTCGAGACGCGTCGCAAGCCGATCCAGCACCTGCAGGGGGGGGTCATCAAGAGCGTCGAGGTCAAGGAAGGGCAGGAGGTCCACGAAGGCGACCCGCTCGTCGTGCTGGACGACAGCGCGGTGCGGGCAACCTACGAAGCGATCCGGCAGAACTATCTCTCGCAACGTGCGCTGGAAAGTCGCCTGATCGCCGAGGCGACGAATACGTCCACGATCACCTTCCACCCGGACCTCCTCGAGCATCCGGACGCGGTGGCGCAACAGCTGATGGCGGTGCAGCAGCAGGTCCTTGCGGCCAGGCACGCTGCGCAGAGTGCCGAGTTCGCGGCCGCCGATCAGTCGATCGCCGGCTACGAGACGCAGATCGCCGGCCTGCGGCGGATCCTCGAGAACCGCCGCCAGCAGGCTGCGCTGCAGTCACGCCAGCTCGACAACGTCAAGGGGCTGGCGGAGGAGGGCTTCGCTCCGCGAAACCAGGCGCTGCAGCTCGAGCAGCAGCAGGCCGACCTGCGCGCGTCGATGAATGATCTCGAGACCAACATCGCGCGTGCCGGCAACGCCATTCTCGAGATCAAGCAGCGCGTGGCCCAGCGCAAGCAGGAGTACGTGAAGGAGGTTTCCTCGCAATTGGCCGACGTACGCCGCGAGGTGCAGGCCAACCAGGAGCGGCTGGCCGCGATCTCGGCCGATCTCTCGCGCATGGTGCTGCGCGCGCCGGTGGACGGCCAGGTGGTGGGCCTGGCGCTGGCGCAGCGCGGAGGCGGCATCGTCACGCCGGGTCAACGCCTGATGGACATCTCGCCCAAGGACGAGCCCTTGCTGCTGGATGCCCGTGTGCCGCCGCAGGTGATCGATCGCGTGCGTTCGGGCGACGCCGTCGACGTGCGCTTCAACGCCTTCGCCAACACGCCCACCTTGGTGGTGCACGGCCGCGTGATGTCGCTGGCGCACGATGCACTCACGGAACAGATGGGCAACGGCGTGATTTCCTACTACCTCGCACGCGTCGAGCTGACGCCCGAAGGCATGAAGGCGCTCGGCCAGCGCAGCATGCAGCCGGGCATGCCCGCCGAAGTCCTGATCAAGACCGGTGAGCGCCCGCTGCTGACGTACTTGCTGCACCCACTCACCAAGCGCATCGCCGCGGCGATGACCGAGGAGTGAGCATGCGACGCTTGCCTGCCCTCGCCGCCCTCCTGGTCGTGCCCTGGCTGGTGCTGCAGGCGCCGGTTGCGCAAGCCATGGGCTTCGCCGAGGCCTTCGACGCGGCCCGAAGCTATGACGCGCAATACCGCGCGGCCGGCCACGAGCGGGATTCGGCGCGTCTGGGGGTGCCGATCGCGCGCTCCTACCTCCTGCCGAGCATTTCGCTGAGCGCTTCGTCGACCGAGGTTGAGGGGCATCGACGCTTTGGCAACAGCCTGAACCAGGAAGTGCGGCTGCCGATGGACTACTCGGCACCGCAGGCGGCACTGCAATTGCGTGCGCCTCTGCTGAACTACGAGGCGCTGTTGCGCCTTCGCATGGCGCGCGCGCAGGCCGACAGCGCGCAGACGATGTACGAGATCCGCGAGCTCGAGCTGGCCGATCGCCTGGGCACGGCGTACCTGCAGGTGCTGCTTTCGACCGAGGGGGTGAAGCTCGCGCGCGCCGAGATCGTTCAGCTCGAAGGGCAACTCGATCGCAGCCGCCGCCGGCTGGACGCCGGTGAGGGCACGCGCACCGAGGTGGCGCAGACCCAGGCGCAACTGGAGCTGGCTCGAGTGCGGCTGGTCGAGGCCCTGGATCAGTCGGGCATCGCCCGCCGCGGTTTGCAGCGCTTCATCGGGCAGGCCCCGCTGCAGCTCGAGGCACTGGCCAACGACTATCGCCCAGCAGAGCTCGAGCCCCCGGAGCTCGACGCCTGGCAGGCCTTGGCCGAGCAGCGCAATCCGTTGCTGCGCGTGCGCGCGCAGAATGTGGACATGGCGCGTTTGGCGACGCAGCGAGCGCGCGCCAGCCATCTTCCTCGGCTGGACCTGGTCGCCAGCCTCAGCCACTCGAAGAACGAGTCGATCAGCAGCCTGAACCAGACCTCGTCGCTGCGTTCCGTGGGTCTGCAGCTGAGCGTGCCCATCTACAGCGGAGGCGGAATCGATGCCACGGTGAAGCAGACGGTCGCCGACGGTGAGCGCATCCAGGAGGAGCTTCGCAACGAGCGCGAGTCGGTGCAGTTCGAAATCCAGCGCCAGTTCCTGTTGGCGCGCAACGGGCACGGCAAGGTAGACGGTTTCCTGCGGGCCGTTCAGGCCAGCGAACTCACGCTGCAAGGGATGACGCGCGCCGTCTTGGCCGGCATGGCGACCTCTGCCGACGTGCTGGATGCGCAGACGCGCGTCTTCGCGTCCCGACGGGACCTGGCGCAGGCGCGTTACGAATACCTGGCGGCCCGACTGCGGCTGAGCCTGCAGAGCGGTACGCCGATCGCCGAAGCAATCGGCGAGATCGATCGGCAACTGACGCAAGCGGTGACGCTGGAGGACTTGGCGTCGGCCAGTCGCAACGCGGGAGGAACACGATGAACGAAGGACGATGCCGCATCTTTCGCCTGGCACTGTCGCTGCTCGGCCTGCTGCTCGCGACGGCCTGCGGTGGGGGTGGCGGCAGCAGCAGCGTGAGCAACCTGGTCGCCAACAACCTGCGCATCGGCGGCGTGGCGACGATCTCGGCGCAGGGACGCAACCTGCTCGCTGCGAAGATGACGGTGGACGGTCCCTGCACGGGGCTCACGCGGTCGGGTGCGAGCACCGACGAAGTGCTTCAGTACAGCTGTTCGGTGCAGGGACTCGGCTTGCTGCGGGTGACGGTGCTGGATGCGAGCGAGGGCTCGATCGGCGATCTCTCGGCGCAGATCCTCGCGCCGCGCGTCAGCGTCAACACGACGCTTGGCAATTTCATCATCGACCTCGACTTCGAGCGTGCGCCCAAGACCGTCCTGAATTTCCTCGTCTACGTCAACGCCAACTTCTATGCCTCGACCGTGATCGACACCGTGCTCGAGGGCCGGGGCTTCATCGGCGGCTACTATGCGCCCAATGTCAGCACCGGGCTGTTGACTGCCAAGACTTCGACTCGGCCCGGCGTGGAGCTGGAGTCCAACAATGGACTCGAGCATGTCCGCGGGGCGGTGGGCCTGATGCGCGAGGCCGCTACGGACTCCGGCAAGTTCCGCTGGTTCGTCGACACGGCGGCCAACCCGGACCTGAATTACGTCGACAGCGCGAACCCGGGGTTCGTCGTCTTCGGCCGCGTCAGCAGCGGAATGGACGTGGTGGACGCAATCTCCGCGGTCGAGGTGCGGCCCGACCTGGTGCTGGGGCTGGGCGCGCTGCCGGTGAACACGGTGAGCATCACGTCCATCGTCCAGATTCGATGAGATCCGATCGCTTTGGGTTGGGGTTGAGGTTGGGGTTGGGGTCGGCGTGATGTTCGCTTGGCGACGCCTGCCGATGTGGGTGGCTTGATGATCGAGCGGCTTCGGCATGCGTGGTCCCTGGCCTGGCCACTGGCACGGCGCGACCTGCAGGCGCGTTATCGCGGCAGCGTTGCGGGGCTGGCCTGGGCGCTCATTGCGCCGCTGGCGATGGTGCTGATCTATGCGCTGGTCTTCCAGGGGATCTTCAAGGCGCGCTGGACCGGAGGCGGGGAGGGCGGCGCGGACTACGCGCTGCGGCTGTTCGCGGGCCTGATCGTGTTCAATGCCTTGTCCGAGACGGCCACCCGAGCGACGCGGCTGATCCAGGACAACGCGAACCTTGTCAAGCGCGTCGTGTTCCCGCTGGGCACGCTGGTCCTGGCCCTGGTGATGCAGGTGGCGGTGCACCTGCTGGTGCAGTTCGCGGTGCTGGGCCTTGCGTTGTCGGTCGCGGGCGAGGGCGTTCGCAGTACCTGGCTCCTGTTGCCGCTTGCCGTGGCCTGGGTGTTGCTGCTGCAGCTTGCCCTGGGGCTGGCGTTGGCTGCGCTGGGTTGTTACGTGAGAGATCTGCAGCACCTGGTGCCGTTGGTCATGACGGGGGTGCTCTTCCTGTCGCCGGTGTTCTACCCGCGCGCGTCCGCACCCGAAGCGCTGCAGTGGCTGCTGCAGCTGAATCCGCTCACCGCGCCGATCGAACTGGTGCGTGCAGCCTGGTTCGGCGACGGCTTCGATTGGCTGGGCGCGCTGGCGCAGTGCCTGGTCCTGCTGGTCTTTCTGTCGGGTTCGGCCTGGCTGTTCGAACGGCTGCGACCGGGCTTTGCCGATCTGGTGTGAGGGCCGAGGTGGCAACGGTCGACGACACCGTCATCGCGTTGCTCGATGTCGGCAAGTGCTACTCGCTCGAATCGCGCCCGTGGCGGCGGCTGTGGCAGCAGCTGAGCGGTCGGGCGGCGACGGGCGCGCAGCACCATGCGCTGCGCAACGTCAACCTGCGCGTGCGCCGCGGCGAGGTCGTGGGCGTGGTCGGACGCAATGGAGCCGGCAAGTCGACCCTGCTGCAGATCGTTTGCGGCGTGCTTGCCCCGACGACGGGGCAGCGGTGCGTGAACGGCCGCGTGGCCGCGCTGCTGGAGCTGGGCGCGGGCTTCAACCCAGAGCTCACCGGGCGCGAGAACGTGCGCCTGAACGGTCCGCTGCTGGGCCTCGCGCCGGCGCAGATCGACGCGCAACTGCCGGAGATCATCGAGTTCGCCGGCATCGGCGCCTTCATCGACCAGCCGGTGCGCTCCTACTCGAGCGGCATGTTCGTGCGGCTGGCGTTTTCGATGGCGACCGCGGTCGAACCCGACATCCTGGTCATCGACGAGGCCTTGTCGGTGGGCGACGGCGCCTTCGCGCACAAGAGCTTCGAGCGCATCATGGCGCTCAAGGAGCGTGGGGCGACGATCCTCTTCTGCTCGCACTCGATGTTCCAGGTGGAATCGCTGTGCACGCGGGCGATCTGGATCGAGGGAGGGCGCATCCGTGCCGATGGTCCGTCGCATCAGGTGACGGTCGAGTACAGCGAGTGGCTGCAGCGCAGCGAACAGCACGCTGCCGACGGTGGCGTGCAGGCCACGCGCTTCGATTCGGAGCAGGCTAGCATCGTGGAACTCAAGCGGCTCGCACCGCAGGACGAAGAGCCCATCCGCAGCGGCTGCGACAGCCTCGCGTTGCAGCTCGTCGTCCAGTCGCGACCGGACGCGGCGATTCCGACCCTGGGCGTGGTGCTGCACGGGGCGGACGGTCGCTCGATCAGCAGCGCGGGGAGCTGGCTGGACCGCTATACCCTGGAGCGCGACGCGCAGGGCCGCTCGGCGGTGATGCTGCAATGGTCCAGATTGCCGTTGCTGAAGGGGCACTACACGGTGTCGGTCTACGTCCTCTGCGGGCGCGCCATCAACATCTGGGCTGCGGCCGAGCATGCGTTCGGCTTCGAGGTCGTCCAGGATCACGTCGAGCAGGGCGTGGTATCGATTGCGCACGTCTGGTCGACAGCGGATGGGGCTCCGGCTCCCTGAGGAGCTGCCATGAGGCCGGGACGGTCGTTGCTGCCCGCTGATCTTCATGCACATCTGCTGGCGCTGGCCGAGGGCCGGGTCGACCACCCGCGCCATGGCCTCCCCGAGCAGGACGACGAACTCCTCTGGCGCGCGCAGGAGCGTGCGAATCGGCATCTCTGGTCGACGCTTCCGGGCCCCTGCCGAACCCTGCAGGTGGGAATTGGCTCGGGCTCGACCTTGTGCCGGCTGGTCCAGGCCGGCTATCAAGCCGTCGGTCTGACGCCGAAGGCAAGGCAGGCGACCGAGGCGCTGGTGCGACACGGTGAGGCGCTGGACCTTCGGATCAGTACGCTGGAAACCTTCGACGGTGCGGGCGGCCCCTGGGACTTGTTGCTGGTTCAGGAAAGCGCCCATTCCATCGCGCCGCTGACGCTCTTCGAAGCCGCCGACCGCCTGCTGGTCTCCGACGGCGCGCAGATGGTGGTGATGGGCGAGTTCGCGCTGCAGCGTCGGAGTGCAGGCGATACCGGTCTGCACGATCTGCCGGCCTTCAAGGCGCTGGCGTGCCGCCTGGGTTGGACCATCGAGCACGACTTGGATCTGTCGGTCGAGGCGACCGGAACCGTGCGGGCCATCGAGCGCCTGCTGCGGCGCCAGCGCCAGACGCTGCGCCGCAACCTCGCGCTGGGCGATGGCGCTCTGCAGGATCTGCTGGATGCGGCTGCGCGCTGCACCGAGCTCTACGCTTGCGGCGTCTACGCTTACCGCTTGCTGCGCCTGCATCGGCCGAGACGACCGGCGCGGCGGCTTGCGGCCATCCACGCCGGCCATGCGCCGGCCATGCGGGCGCTGTTCGAGCGGACGTTCGGCGTCGCCATGAGCGAGACCGCGTGGACGTGGAAGTACGGGGCAGGGCGCGGGCACGCCGTCGGCTTGTGGAAGGGCGATACGCTGCTCGCGCACTACGGGGCGATGTCACGGCGGGTTCGCATCGACGGCCGTACGGAGCTTGCCTGCCAGATCGGTGACGTGATGGTCAGTGCCCAGGCCAATGCGGGCCTTGCCCGCGAGGGCGCGCTGCACCAGGTGAGCGCAACGCTGCTCGAGGCGCAGATCGGCTGGGGGCGTCCGCACCTGCTGGGCTTCGGCTTCCCGAACGCGCGTGCGATGAAGGTGGCCGCGCGCCTCGGCCTCTATGCGCCGGTCGATGCGGTGGTCGAACTGCGCTGGTCAGCCTTGAATGAAGCCGAGGACTGGCGCGAGAAACTGTGGCGGCAACGCACGATCGAGCTGGATCGCTTGCGCGATGACGAGGCCGATGCCCGTGCCCTCGGGCGCGCCTGGGAGCGCATGGCGAAGGCGCTGCCGCGCAGCCTTCTGCCCGAGCGAGACCTCGCCTGGCTGCGCTACCGCTATGCGCAGCGTCCCGAGGTCGCCTACCGCGTCCGCCTGTGCGAGAGTCGCATCGGCCGCCGCCCGGCTGGAGCCTACGTGCTGCGCGATCATGGGGCCTTCATGGAACTCATCGACCTGATCGGCCCACCATCCGACTGGCATCGCCTGTTGCGCGCGGCTCGCCGGGATGCAGGGCAGAAGCCGCTGCACACCTGGGTGAGCGCCTCGCACCGGACGCTGCTCGAGCGCGCTGCCCCGGGGGCCGTCGAACAGCCCATCAACGTCATCGTGCCTACCTGCGCGCACACGTCGGGGCCCACGGCCGAGGCACTGCGCGACCGCTGGTTCCTGATGGCCGGCGACACCGACGCCCGTTGAGCCATGACGACGCCTTCCTCCGACGCCACCTGGGCCGATGAGCCCACGCTCTATCCCTATGCGGCCTGGAAGGCGCTGCCGGCTCGTCATCTGCTCGTGCTGGCGCCGCATCCTGACGACGAGGTGCTTGGGTGCGGGGGAAGCATCGCAGCAAGCCTCGCCGAGGGCTCGCATGTGGACGTGATCGTCGCGAGCGACGGCGGGCTGGGTGGCGATCCCGGCGTGCGTGAGGCGGAGTCGACGGACGCCGCACGCGTGCTGTCGAGCGCTGGCGAAGGGACGCTGCGACTCTTCTTCTGGCGCCTGCCGGATCGTTCGCTCGCGGGTCATGCGCAGCTTGAAGCACGGGTCATCGAGGCGCTTGCCTGTACGCAGGCCGAGCTTCTGCTCCTGCCTTCGCCGTTCGAGATCCATCCCGATCACCGCGGCCTGTGCCTAGCCGGCATCGAGGCCGCGCGTACACTCGACTGGCGTGGTGAGCTGCTCTTCTACGAAGTCGGTCACCCGCTGCAGGCGGATCGCCTGGTCGACATCACGGCCTGGCTCGTCCTCAAACGCCGTGCGATCGACTGCTTCGCCTCGCAGCTGGCCGTGCAGGCTTATGGCGAGCAGCTGCTGGGCTTGAACCGCTATCGCGCCTACACCCTGGGTCCGTCGGTCAGCCATGCCGAGGCCTTCCAGAGTGTTGCGCGCAGGTGTTGGCGCGAAGGCTTGGACGGCATCCGCGCGGAGCTTTCGCGGCGTTTGCAGGCGCGCTATCCGGCTTCCTTGTCGAGGCCCTGAGCCCGCGCCGCCGCCCACGACAGCATCGCCAGTGCCAGCAGCGCGAGCGCGAACTTGGCATCGCGCAGCACGACGTTGAAGGCTCCGGCCCAGGTGATCGCGGCCAATACCAGCAGCGCCGGCAGCGCGGGCGCGCCGCGTCGGCGTATGCCGCGCAAGGCCTGCTGCCAGAGCGCGAAGGCCAGCAGCAGCGCGACCGCGCCGCCCTGCTGCGCCAGCAGCAGGTATTCGTTGTGCGGTGTCGTCTGGCCGGTGAGGATCGGTTCCCCGTGCACGCGCTCGCGCCACAGCGTGGCCCAGCTGCCCACGCCGTGGCCGATGAGCGGGTGCTCGAGCACGAGGCCTGCCGTGACCTGGACCATGCGCGCGCGCATGCCCCAGCTCGTGTCGACCGGCCCGCTCGCCCGATAGGCCTGCAG
>CAUJJP010000109.1 GCA_963205525.1 Pseudomonadota bacterium
GTCCTGGCCGGGCCCGCCCTGGGTGGTGGCGTCGATGATGGCGAAGGTGTCGAAGAAGGCGTAGACGATGTTGATCACCAGCAGGAAGAAGGTGGTCGGCGACAGGAGCGGGAACTGCACGCTCCAGAAGCGCCGCCAGGGCCCGGCGCCGTCGATCGCCGCGGCCTCGATCAGGCTCTTGGGGATGCTCTGCAGCCCGGCGAGGAAGAACAGGAAGTTGTAGGAGATCTGCTTCCACACCGCGGCCATCACGATCAGCGCCATCGCGTGGTCGGAGTCCAGCAGCGGGTTCCAGTCCAGGCCCAGCCGGCCCAGCGCCCAGGCCACCACGCCCAGGGTGGGCGAGAACATGAACAGCCACAGCACGCCGGCCACCGCAGGCGCCACCGCGTAGGGCACGATCAGCAGCGTCTTGTAGAACAGGGCGCCGTGCACGATGCGGTCGGCAAACACCGCCAGCGCGAGCGAGATCGCGATGCCCGAGAAGGCCACCGCGAGCGAGAACAGCGCCGTGATGCGGAAGGATCCGAGGTAAGACGGGTCGGCGAACAGGGTGCGGAAGTTGTCCAGGCCGACCCACTCGGTCGCCAGGCCGAAGGCGTCCTGCAGCTGGAAGGACTGCAGCAGCGCCTGCACCGCCGGCCAGTAGAAGAACACGCCGATGACGAGCGCCTGCGGCGCCAGCAGCAGCCAGGGCAGCCAGCGGGAGCGGAACAGGACGCGCTTCTCGACCGCCATCGTCAGTGCCGGTGATGGGTCAAGGGGGGTGGTCGTCGAGGGTGTGGCACGGCAAGCAGGGCGACGGACGCCGCCGCCGGCCGTGCCCCTTGAATCAGCGCTTGTTCGCGGCCTGGAAGCGCGCGAGCTGCTCGTTGCCGCGCTGGATGGCGGCATCCAGTGCTTCCTTGGGCGCCTTCTTGCCGGTCCAGATCTGCTCGGTCTCCTCGTCGACGATGGTGCGGATCTGGTTGAAGTTGCCCAGCCGGATGCCGCGCGACTTGTCGGTCGTCTTGCGGATCATCTGCGTCACCGCGACGTCGGTGCCGGGGCGCTCCTTGTAGAAGCCCGACTTGTCGGTCAGCTCGTAGGCGGCGGTGGTGATCGGCAGGTAGCCGGTGCGCTTGTGGCTGGCCGACTGCACCTCGGGCCGCGAGAGGAACTTGAAGAACGAGGCCACGCCCTTGTAGGTGTCGGGCTTCTTGCCGGCCATCACCCAGAGGCTGGCGCCGCCGATGATGGTGTTCTGCGGCGCGCCGGGCACGTCGGGGTAGTAGGGCAGGGTGGAGATGCCGTAGGCGAACTTGGCTTCCTTGGACACCCGCGCGTACAGGCCCGAGGAGCCGGTCATCATCGCGCACTCGCCCGAGGGGAAGCTCACGTCAGCCTTGTTGTCGCGCCCTTTGTAGACGAACAGGCCCTGCTTGGCCATGTTGGCCAGGTTCTCGAAGTGGCGCATGTGCAGCGGCGAGTTGAACGCCAGGCGCGCATCGGTGCCGCCGAAGCCGTTGTTCTTGGTCGCGAACAGCACGTTGTGCCAGGTCGAGAAGCTCTCGAGCTGGGTCCAGCTGATCCAGCTCGTGGTGAACGGGCACTTGTGGCCGCTGGCCTTGAGCTTGGCCGCGGCCAGCACCACCTCGGGCCAGGTCTTGGGCGGGGTCTGGGCGTCGATGCCGGCGGCCTTGAAGGCGTCCTTGTTGTAGTAGAAGACGGTGGTCGAGCTGTTGAAGGGCAGCGACAGCATCTGGCCGTTGGGCGCGGTGTAGTAGCCGGCCACGGCGGGGATGTAGACCTTGGGGTCGAACTTCGCGCCGCCCATCGTCATCACCTCGGCCACCGGCTTGATCGCGCCCTTGGCCGACATCATGGTCGCGGTGCCGACCTCGTACACCTGCAGGATGTCGGGTGCCGTGCCGGCGCGAAACGCGGCGATGCCGGCGGTCAGCGTCTCGCCGTAGGTGCCCTTGTAGGTGGGCACGACGACGTAGTCCTTCTGGCTGGCGTTGAACTCCTTGGCCAGGTCGGACACCCATTCGCCGAGCGGGCCGCTCATGGCGTGCCACAACTGGATCTGGGTCTGTGCCGCCGCCGGCAGCGAGGCGGCGGCCGCGGCCGCCAGCAACAGGGGTTTGAAGGACATGGGAGGCTTCTCCAGGGTGCGGACACTGCCGCGTCGGGGCTGCAGTGTGACGATGTTTTATGACAGCGGCGTTTCTGTCACGGACCGCCGGTGGCCGGCCATACGGACAAACCCCGCTGGCCACGGCGAGGACAATGCTGCGCTGCGCTACGATGCCACGCCTGCCATGAATGCGCCGCAATCCCTTCCTGCTGTCGCGGCGTCCAGCGCCGCCGTCGTGCCTCTCGATCTGCCCGGCGAGCCCCCCAGCCGGCTGCGCGAGATCCCCTACAACTACACCTCGCTGTCGGACCGCGAGATCGTGCTGCGCCTGCTCGGCGCGCGCGCCTGGGAGCTGCTGGACCGGCTGCGCGCCGAGCGCGACACCGGCCGTTCGGCACGCATGCTCTACGAGGTGCTGGGCGACATCTGGGTCGTGCAGCGCAACCCCTATCTGGAAGACGACCTGCTCGCCAGCCCGAAGCGCCGCGGCCTGCTGATCGAGGCCTTGCAGCACCGGCTGCGCGAGATCGACAAGCGCCGCACCCCGCACACCGATGCGCTGCGTGACGGCCACGTCGGCGAGCTGCTGGCGGCGGCGCACGCCGCGGTGCAGGGGTTCGCTGCCCACTTCGACGCCGTGGACCGGCTGCGCCAGCGCGCGCGCCGCGTGCTCGGACGCGCGACCGCCAAGGACAACATCAAGTTCGACGGCCTGAGCCGGGTCTCGCACGTCACCGACGCCACCGACTGGCGGGTGGAGATGCCCTTCGTCGTCCTCACCCCCGACAGCGAGGCCGAGATGGCGGCGCTGGTGGCGGGCTGCATCGAGCTCGGGCTGACCATCATCCCGCGCGGCGGCGGCACCGGCTACACCGGCGGCGCGGTGCCGCTGACCTGGATGAGCGCGGTCATCAACACCGAGAAGCTGGAGGCGATGAGCGAGGTCGAGTGGGTCGAGCTGCCCGGCGTGGGGCACCGGGTGCCCACCGTCCACACCGAGGCCGGCGTCGTCACCCAGCGCGTGGCCGACGCCGCCGAGCGCGCCGGCCACGTCTTCGCGGTCGACCCCACCAGCGCCGAGGCGAGCTGCGTGGGCGGCAACATCGCCATGAACGCCGGCGGCAAGAAGGCGGTGCTGTGGGGCACGGCGCTGGACAACCTGGCGAGCTGGCGCATGGTCACGCCGCAGGCCACCTGGCTGGAAGTGGTGCGGCTGGACCACAACCTGGGCAAGATCCACGACATCGAGCTCGCGCGCTTCGAGCTGCGCCACTTCGACGCCAGCGGCAAGAAACTGCTGCGCAGCGAGCTGCTCGAGATCCCTGGTCGCGTGTTCCGCAAGGAGGGCCTGGGCAAGGACGTCACCGACAAGTTCCTCGCCGGCCTGCCCGGGGTGCAGAAGGAGGGCTGCGACGGCCTCATCACGAGCGCGCGCTGGGTCGTGCACCGCATGCCCGAGCAGGTGCGCACGGTGTGCCTGGAGTTCTTCGGCCAGGCCAGCCACGCGGTGCCCAGCATCGTCGAGATCAAGGACTACCTGTTCTCGCTGTCGGCCGCGGGCGGCGCCGCTGGCCAGGCCCCGGTGCTGCTCGCCGGTCTGGAGCACATGGACGACCGCTACCTCAAGGCGGTGGGCTACGCCACCAAGAGCAAGCGCGGCGGCCTGCCCAAGATGGTGCTCATCGGCGACATCGTCGGTGCCGAGGCGGACGCGGTGGCGCGCGCCGCCAGCGAGGTGGTGCGGCTGGCCAACGGCCGCAGCGGCGAGGGTTTCGTCGCCGTCGGCGCCGACGCGCGCAAGCGCTTCTGGCTCGACCGCAAGCGCACGGCGGCGATCGCGCGCCACACCAACGCGTTCAAGATCAACGAGGACGTCGTCATCCCGCTGCACCGGATGGGCGAGTACACCGAGGGCATAGAGCGCATCAACGTCGAACTGAGCCTGCGCAACAAGCTCGAGCTCGCCGACCGCCTGCACGAGTTTCTGGCCGGCGGCGCGCTGCCGCTGGGCAAGAGCGACGACGCCGGCCAGATCCCCGGCGCCGAGCTGCTGCAGGGCCGGGTGCAGCAGGCGCTGAAGCTGCTCGCCGAGGTGCGCGCGCTGTGGCAGGGCTGGCACGACCGGCTGGACCTGGTGGACGCGGACAGCGGCGAGACCTGGTTTGCGCAGCTGCAGGACCACCGCCTGCGCGCGTCCTGGAAGCAGCAGATCTTCAAGCCGCTGCAGCAGGTGTTTGCCGGCGCCGCCTTCACGCCCATCCTGGAGCAGTGTCGCGCCATCCACCAGGAGGTGTTGCGCGGGCGCACCTGGGTCGCGCTGCACATGCACGCGGGCGACGGCAACGTGCACACCAACATCCCGGTCAACAGCGACAACTACGCCATGCTGCAGACCGCCCACGAGGCGGTGGCGCGCATCATGGTGCTGGCGCGCTCGCTCGGTGGCGTGATCAGCGGCGAGCACGGCATAGGCATCACCAAGCTCGAGTTCCTGGACGACGCCGAGTTGGCCAACTTCGCCGCCTACAAGCGGCGCATCGACCCCAAGGGCCACTTCAACCGCGGCAAACTGTTGCGTGCCAGCCTGGCACCGGGAGGCGGCGCGGGTGAGGCCGGCGCCGAAACCGCAACCGAAACCGCCCCCGAAACCGCCACCGTATGGCCGGCCGACCTCAGCGCCGCCTACACGCCGAGCTTCGGCCTCATGGGGCACGAGTCGCTCATCATGCAGCGCAGCGACATCGGTGCCATCGCCGACAGCATCAAGGACTGCCTGCGCTGCGGCAAGTGCAAGCCGGTGTGCTCGACCCACGTGCCGCGCGCCAACCTGCTGTACAGCCCGCGCAACAAGATCCTCGCCACCTCGCTGCTGGTGGAGGCCTTTCTCTACGAGGAGCAGACCCGGCGCGGCGTCAGCCTGCAGCACTGGCAGGAGTTCGAGGACGTGGCCGACCACTGCACGATCTGCCACAAGTGCCTGGCGCCGTGCCCGGTGGACATCGACTTCGGCGACGTCAGCATGGCCATGCGTGGCCTGCTGCGCAAGATGGGCCGCAAGAGCTGGCGCCCCGGCAGCGCGGCGGCGATGCTGTTCCTCAACGCCACCAGCCCGCAGACCATCAAGCTGGTGCGCAAGGCGATGGTGGGCGTCGGCTACCCGGCGCAGCGCCTGGCCAACGATCTGCTCAAGCCGCTGGCGCGCGCGCAGACGAGCGCGCCGCCGGCCACCCTGGGTCCGGCCTCGGTGAAGGAGCAGGTCGTCCACTTCATCAACAAGAAGATGCCCGGCGGCCTGCCCAAGAAGACCGCGCGCGCGCTGCTGGACATCGAGGACAAGGCCTACGTCCCCATCATCCGCGACCCGCAACGCACCAATGCCGATTCGGAGGCGGTGTTCTATTTCCCCGGCTGCGGCAGCGAGCGCCTGTTCAGCCAGGTCGGCCTCGCCACCCAGGCCATGCTCTGGCACGCCGGGGTGCAGACCGTGCTGCCGCCGGGCTACCTGTGCTGCGGCTACCCGCAGCGCGGCAACGGCCTGCAGGACAAGGCCGAGCAGATGATCACCGACAACCGGGTCCTGTTCCACCGCGTCGCCACGACGCTGAACTACCTGGACATTAAGACCGTGGTGGTGAGTTGCGGCACCTGCTTCGACCAGCTGCAGAGCTACCGCTTCGACGTTATCTTCCCCGGCTCGCGCATCCTCGACATCCACGAGTACCTGCTGGAGAAAGGCATCAGCCTGCCCGGCGCCGGCGGCTACCTCTACCACGAGCCCTGCCACAACCCGATGAAGCAGCAGGACTCGCTGAAGACCGTGAAGGCCTTGCTCGGCGACGCCGTCATCAAGAGCGATCGCTGCTGCGGCGAGAGCGGCACCCTGGCGGTCTCGCGGCCGGACGTCGCGACCCAGGTGCGCTTTCGCAAGGAGCAGGAAATCCGCAAGGGCGAGGCCGCGCTGCGCGCCAGCGGTGCGGTGGCGGCGGGTGCCAACGTCAAGCTGCTCACCAGCTGCCCGAGCTGTCTGCAAGGCCTGCACCGCTACCGCGACGACCTGCAAAGCGGGCTGCTGGAGGCCGACTACATCGTCATCGAGATGGCGCGCAAGATCCTCGGCGAGGACTGGATGCCGCAGTACGTGCAGCAGGCCAACGCCGGCGGCATCGAGCGCGTGCTGGTGTAGCCACCGGCGCGGTGCCGCGGGCTGCCCCATGCCGTCGGCAAGGGGTCTGCCCGGGGGCTAGACTTCCACGCATTGCCCACGCCCAGCCGCTTCCCGCGATGTCAGACCACACCCCCAAGCCCACCGGGCTCACCGTGCACCAGGCCTCGCGCCAGCTCGAAGTCTCCTTCGACGACGGCGCCGTGTTCCGCATTCCCTTCGAGCTCATGCGCGTGTACTCGCCCTCGGCCGAGGTGCGCGGCCACGGCCCCGGGCAGGAGACGCTGATCACCGGCAAACGCAACGTCACCATCGAGGCGATCGAGACCGTGGGCCACTACGCGGTGCAGCCGCAGTTCAGCGACGGCCACGAAAGCGGCATCTTCAGCTGGGACTACCTCTACCGCCTGGGCGCCGACCAGGAGCGGCTGTGGCAGAACTACGAGCAGCGCCTCGTCGCCGCCGGCCGCAGCCGTGATGACGCGATGCCGGCCAAGTTCCAGATCAGCCGCAGCAAGGGCGGCGGCTGTCACTGAAGGCGCGCACGATGGGACAGACCCATTTCGGCTACGAGACGGTCGATGAAGCCGACAAGGCGCAGCGCGTGCGCGGCGTGTTCGATTCCGTGGCGCAGAAGTACGACCTCATGAACGACCTGCTGTCCGGCGGCCTGCACCGCGCCTGGAAGGCCTACGCGGTGGCGGTGGCCGACGTCCGGCCCGGCCACAAGGTGCTGGACATCGCGGGCGGCACCGGCGACCTGGCGCGCGCCTTTGCGCGCCGCGCGGGCGAGACCGGCGAGGTCATCCTGACCGACATCAACGAGGCCATGCTGCGCGTCGGCCGCGACCGCCTGCTCGACGCCGGCCTGAACCTGCCCACGCTGGCCTGCGACGCCGAGCACCTGCCCTGGCCCGATGGCCGCTTCGACCTTGTCAGCGTCGCCTTCGGGCTGCGCAACATGACGCACAAGGACAAGGCGCTGGCCGAGATGTGCCGCGTCCTGCGTCCCGGCGGGCGGCTGCTGGTGCTGGAGTTCTCCAAGGTCGCACCGCCGCTGGCGCCGCTGTACGACCTGTACTCGTTCAAGCTCATGCCGCTGGTGGGGCGGCTGGT
>CAUJJP010000110.1 GCA_963205525.1 Pseudomonadota bacterium
GATCGTCGGCGCCGCGCTGCTCGCGGCATGGCAGCCGCGCCGAGCGCTGCCATGAAGCGATCCCCGCCGGCAGCGCCGCTGGTGCGCGCAACGACATGAAGCGCAGCGACTTCGACGCCGCCATCGTCGACCTCGACGGCACCCTGGTCGACACCCTGGGCGATTTCGAGCTCGCCATAGTCGCCGCCCTTGCCGAGCTGGGCCTGCCGCCGGTGGGGCGCGACTTCATCGCGCGCACGGTGGGCAAGGGCTCGCGCCACCTGCTGCTGGCGGTGCTGCAGCAGCTCGGCCAGCCGGCGCAGGCGCTGGACGCGCTGTGGGCGTCCTACCAGCGCCACTACCGGCTCGTCAATGGCCGCGCGTCGACCGTCTACCCCGGCGTCGCCGAGGGCCTGGCGCGGATGCGCGGCGCTGGCTGGCGACTGGCCTGCGTGACCAACAAGCCGGGCGACTTCGCGCGCGAGCTGCTGCAGGCCAAGGGGCTCTCGGGTTTCTTCGAGCAGGTGTTCGGCGGCGATGCCTTCGCGCGCAGCAAGCCCGACCCGCTGCCGCTGATCGAGACCTTCCGTGCGCTCGCCACGGCGCCGGCGCGCACCCTGATGGTGGGCGACTCGGGCAACGACCTGCAGGCGGCGCGCGCCGCCGGCTGCCCGGTGGCGCTGCTGCGCTACGGCTTCAACCATGGCCTGCCGGTGGACGGCGCGGGCGCGGACCTGGTGCTCGACCGCCTGGATCAGTTGTTCGACTGAGCGCCGGCGGCGCGCTGCGCAGGATGGGCGCCACCCGGGATGGTCGGGTGGTCGGGTGGTCGGGTGGGTGGTCGGGATGCCCTGGGCTACACTGCCCCCATGTTCATCGCGCGTGCAGCCAGCCAGAGGTCTTCCGACCGGGGAGCCTGGCCTTGGCGTCGGCCGCTGGCCTGAGAACGCGCCGCCGCGGCACGCATCGAACGCGCTTGCCGCGGCCGGCCTGCTGAACACCGGAGCCGCCCGCCATGGGCGGACGCAGGACCCGACCGATGATCACCGAACTCGAATTCCGCAGCCTTGCGACGCAAGGCTACAACCGCATCGCCCTCATCGCCGAGGCCTTCGCCGACCTCGAGACCCCGCTCTCGCTGTACCTCAAGCTCGCCGGCGGCAAGCCGAACAGCTTTCTGCTCGAATCGGTGGTCGGCGGCGAGCGCTTCGGCCGCTACTCATTCATCGGGCTGCCGGCGCGCACCCTGCTGCGCGCCACCGGCTTCGTCACCGAGGTGGTCACCGACGGCGTGGTGACCGAGCGGTTCGAGGGCAACCCGCTGGACTTCATCGCCGCCTACCAGCAGCGGCTGCGACCGGCGCTGCGCCCCGGCCTGCCGCGTTTTTGCGGCGGCCTGGCCGGCTACTTCGGCTACGACACGGTGCGCTGCATCGAGCCGCGGCTGGCCGCCACGTTCAAGCAAGGTGGGCTGGACACGCCCGACATCCTGCTCCTGCAGACCGAGGAGCTGGCCGTCATCGACAACCTCAGCGGTCGGCTCTACCTCATGGTGTGGGCCGACCCCGGCCAGCCCGAGGCCTACTTCCGGGCCAAGCGCCGCCTGGGCGAGCTCAGCGACGCGCTGCGCTACTCGGTGAGCGCGCCGCAGGTGCGGCGCAGCGCGAGCTATGCGGTCGAACGCGAGCTTGGGCGCGCAGAACTGGAGGCGGCGGTGCAGCGTGCCAAGGACTACATCGCCGCCGGCGACTGCATGCAGGTGGTGATCGGCCAGCGCATGCGCAAGCGCTACACCGAGAGTCCGCTGTCGCTGTACCGCGCGCTGCGCTCGCTCAACCCCAGCCCCTACATGTACTACTACGACATGGGGGAGTTCCAGATCGTCGGCGCCAGCCCGGAGATCCTGGTGCGCCAGGAGCAAGGCGCCGAGGGCGCCAAGGTGACGATCCGGCCGCTCGCCGGCACCCGCCCGCGCGGCGCCACGCCCGAGCGCGATGCCGAGCTCGCCGCGGAGCTGCAGGCCGACCCCAAGGAGCGCGCCGAGCACCTGATGCTGATCGACCTCGCGCGCAACGACATCGGCCGCATCGCGCGCACCGGCAGCGTGAAGGTCACCGAGGCCTTCGCCGTCGAGCGCTACTCGCACGTCATGCACCTGGTCAGCAATGTCGAGGGCCTGCTCGCCGATGGGGTGGACAACCTGGCCGTGCTGCGCGCCAGCTTTCCGGCCGGCACCCTCAGCGGGGCGCCCAAGATCCGCGCGATGGAGATCATCGACGAGCTCGAGCCGGTCAAGCGCGGCATCTACGGCGGCGCCGTCGGCTACCTCAGCTACGCCGGCGACATGGACCTCGCGATCGCCATCCGCACCGGCATCGTGCAGCGCCAGACCCTGTACGTGCAGGCCGCGGCCGGCGTCGTCGCCGACTCGGTTCCGGCGCTCGAGTGGCAGGAGATCGAGGTCAAGGCGCGCGCCCTGATCCGCGCCGCCGAGCTGGTCGAAGAAGGGTTCTGAGCAAGCCCGGGACCGGGCTGCGCCAGGCCTTCGTCGCAGCGTAAGGACGGGCGGCCACAATCCGTCCATGCCCAGCCGTCGCACGCCCATCGAGTACGTCAACATCCACGGCGAGCTGCTCGGCCGCAGTGCCCAGGTCAAGCGCAGCGCCAGGGAGGAAGCGGACCCAAGGCAGGCCGAGCAAGCCGGCGCCGCGCTCGCGCCGGCCGATCTGGAAGCGGTGTTCGACGCCCTGGTGCTGGCCGGCTGGCGGCGCGGCAAGACGGCGCTGCTGACGCTGCTGCGTGCGCTGCAGTGGCGGCGTGCCGACGACCGTGCCTTCGGTCAGGCCGAGGTGACGGCGGCGCTGCACGGGCTGCGCCAGCTTGAGCGCGTGCAGGTGGGCGAAGGCGAGGGCTGGATGGTGCCGGCGGCGCTGGCCGAGGCGCGACTGGCCACGCTGCTGACCGAGCCGCGCATCCGCGGCGCCTGGCGCACCCTGGTCTGGGTGGCCGGCGGCGCGATCGGCGACATGGCGCGCACGCACTTCTATTACGCGCCGCGCAGCGAGGACGAAGCACAGGCGGTGCTGCGGCTGCTGCTGCTGGACGGGATAGACACCCAGGCCTACGCACAGCTCGCCGGCGTCTCGCTGGCGAGCGTGAACACCGATGGCGTGATGCTGCGCACCCTGGCTCAGCTGCAGCGGCTGGAGCTGCTGGAGCGCGTCGACGCGCAGCTGCGCTGGCAGCTGCTGGACGCGCTTGAGCAGGTCGGCCGGCTCACGCACGGGCCCGCGCTGCAGGCCTGGGCCGAGGCACGCATAGACCAGGCGCCGGTGAAAGGCGCGAGCGCCCTGCGCCTGGGGGTGGCGCAGCGCCGGCTGCAGCGGGGTGAGGTCGCCGCGATCGACGCGCTGCTCGCCCACGATGCGCACGCCTTGCCCTTCCTGCCCGTGCTGCAGGCCCTGGTGCCGGCGCGCGAAGGGCGTTTCGCCGCCACGGTGGACGCATTCCCGCCGGCCTGGAAGACCTTGTGCGCGCTGCTGGGCAGGAAGCGCGGCTTCGCGCCCGACGTCCTGCTGCAGTGGTATCCGCTGGCGCTGCTGGCGCAGCACGAGGTTGCGGCCTGGACCACGGCGCGCAAGTTCTGCGTCGCGATGTCCGGATCGCGCACGCCCTCGCCCTTCGACCGCTGGGGCCGCTGGGCGCACGCTCTGGCGGTGCGCCTGGGCGACGAGCGGCTGCAGATCGAGGCCTTCTCGGCCGCGCGCCACGCGCGCCTGGAGCTGGCGGACGCCGATGCCTTCGCCGACCGGCTGCTGCTGGCGGCCTGGCTGGGCAAGTCGCCCCCGGGCTGGGACGCGGCGCTGCTGGCCGACCTGGTGCAGCGGCTGCACCACAGCGGTCTGCCCTGGAAGGCCGACCTGATGGCGCAGGCGGCGCTGCAGCTCGGCTGGCCCGAGCCGGCGCGCCCGGCGCAGGCCCTGCCGCCCTGGCAGGCGAGCTTTTTCGGGCGCCGGCAGGATGCCTGGCGCGACGCGCTGGCCGCCATCACCGCGCTCGGCGCCGGAGCCGCTGGCACGGCGGCGCAGCCGATGACGACGCTGCGCTGGCGGTTGCGGCTGGACAAGTCCGGCCGCGTGCACGACCTGCAGGCCTTCGAGCCGCCGGCCACCGCGCGTGGCAAGGCCAAGCCGCTGACGCCGCTGCAGATCAAGAAGCGCACCCGGCTCGACCCGCGCGACGCGGCGGTGGCACGCGCGCTGCGCCAGGACCGCTACCGCGCCAACGAGGTCTGCTTCGACCTCACGCAGGCCGCCGTCGCCCTCGTCGGCCACCCGGCGCTGGAGCTGTTCGACGCCCCCGGGGTGACGGTCGAGCTGGTCGAGAGCCTGCCGGTACTGGAGGTGCGGCGCGAGCGCAGCAGCGTGGCGGGTGCGGGCAGGACGGGTGCCAGGGCCGGCGGCGGGAAAGGTGGCAGTGAAGCCGCCAATGGCAGTGCCGAAGCGGGCGTCGGATCGGGCGTCGGATCGGGCGCCGAGCATTTCGTGTTCCGCCTGCACGATGAGCTGCTCGCCGACGACGAGCCCGAGCTGGTGAACCACGGCCCGCTGGAATACGGCCAGCGCGAGGCCGAGATCGAGCGCCGCAACGCCATGCGCGTGCTGCGCGACGCGCCCGAACGCGCGCGCCTGATCCGCATCACCCCGGCGCAGCGCCGCGTCGCCGAGCTGGTGGCGCAGCGCTGGACGGTGCCGGTGGACGCCGCCGCCGAGCTCGACGCCGCGCTGCGCGTGCTCAGCGGCCACTTCGTCCTGCACAGCGACGCCGCGGCCGGCGAGCCGGTGGCCAGCGATGCGCGGCTGGTGGCCCAGCTGCAGCCGCGCGGCGACGCGATGCAGCTCACGCTGGCGGTGCGGCCCTTCGGCGACTTCGGTCCCCTGCTGGTGCCGGGCCACGGCAGGGCGCGCCTGATCACCCTGCGCGCCGGCGTCAGCCTGGCCACCGAGCGCGCGCTCGACGCCGAGGCCGCGCACCTGCAGGTTGCGCTCGAGCGCCTGCCCTTCCTGGCCGGCGACGAACTGCCCCCCGACGCCAGCTGGCTGCTGGAGGAGCCCGAGCACGCGCTGGCGGCGGTGCACGAGCTCGGCCGCCTGGCCGGCCAGGGGCAGGCGCTGCGGGCGATCGAATGGCCCAAGGGCAAGCCGCTGCGCGTGATCGAGCCCGGCGCCAAGGCCTTCGCCACCAGCCTGGGCAGCGGGCGCGACTGGTTCGCCCTGCAAGGCGAGCTGCGCCTGGACGAACAGCGCGTGCTCTCGCTGCAGCAGCTTCTTGTCTTGCTGCGCGAGGCGCGCGGCAGCCGCTACGTGGCGCTGGGCGAAGGCGAGTACCTGGCGCTGGCCGACCAGCTGCGCCAGCGCCTGGCCGAGCTGGATGCGCTGGCGCAGGCCGACGGCGCCAAGCTCAAGGTGGCCGCCACCGCCGCCGCCTGGCTGGCCGACGCCGCGCCCGAGCTCGGTGCCAAGGGCGACGCCGCCTGGCGTCAGCGCGCCGCCGATCTGGAGCGCGCCGCCGCCCTCGATCCTGCGCTGCCGCACGGCCTGCAGGCCACGCTGCGGCCTTATCAGCACGAAGGCTATGTCTGGATGTCGCGCTTGGCGGCCGCCGGCTTCGGCGCCGTCCTGGCCGACGACATGGGGCTCGGGAAGACGGTGCAGACGCTGGCCCTGCTGCTCGCGCGCGCCGCCGACGGCCCGGCGCTGGTGGTGGCGCCGACTTCGGTGTGCGGCAACTGGGCCGCCGAGTGCGCGCGCTTCGCACCCGGCCTGCGCTGCAGCGTCTACGGCCAGGTGCAGGGGGGACAGGGCGAGCGCGCGGCACAGATCGAGACCGCGGCGGCGGGCGAGGTGCTCGTCGTGTCCTATGCCCTGCTGCTGCGCGACGCCGCCGCCTTCGGCGCACGCGACTGGGCCACCCTGGTCCTCGACGAGGCACAGGCACTGAAGAACGCCGCCACCCAGCGCGTGCAGGCGGTGGCGGCGCTGCAGGCCGGGTTCCGGCTCGCGCTGTCGGGCACGCCGGTGGAGAACCGGCTGTCGGACCTGTGGTCGATCATGAACCTGCTCAACCCCGGCCTGCTGGGCAGCGCGGCGCGCTTCGGCGAGCGCTTCGCGAATCCGATCGAGCGCACGCGAAACGAAGGCGCGCGCGCGCGCCTGCGCCGCCTGGTCTCGCCCTTCCTGCTGCGCCGCACCAAGGCCCAGGTGCTGACCGACCTGCCGCCGCGCACCGAGATCGTGCAGCGCATCGAGCCTTCGGACGAGGAACGCGCCTTCCTGGAGGCGATGCGGCGCGAGGCGCTGGCGCGCATCGCCCAGCTCGACCCCACCGACCCGGCACGCAACCGCTTCAACGTCCTCGCGGAGCTGACCCGGCTGCGCCGCGCTGCCTGCGACCCGCGCCTGGCGGCCCCCGAGTTCGGCCGCATCGGCGCCAAGGCGCAGGCCTTCGAGCAACTGGCGGTCGAGCTCGTCGAGTCGCGCCACCAGGCCCTGGTGTTCAGCCAGTTCACCGATTTCCTCAAGCTGCTCGCCGAGCGGCTGGACGCCGCCGGTCTGCGCTACCAGTACCTGGACGGCAGCACCCCGGCAGCGGTGCGCGGCGAGCGCGTGGCCGCCTTCCAGCGCGGCGAGGCCGATCTGTTCCTGATCAGCCTGAAGGCCGGCGGCTTCGGCCTGAACCTGACCGCCGCCGACTACGTCGTCATCGCCGACCCCTGGTGGAACCCGGCCGCCGAAGACCAGGCCATGGGTCGCGCCCACCGCATCGGCCAGCAGCGGCCGGTCACCGTCTACCGGCTCGTCACCGCCGGCTCGGTGGAGGAACGCATCGTCGCCCTGCACCAGGACAAGCGCGAACTCGCCGAAGGCCTGCTCGCCGACCAGGACGGCGCCGCCCCGCTGGCCGCCGCCGAACTCGTGGACCTGCTGCGTGAGCTGGATTGAGGCGCCCGGCGCCGATGCGTCAGGACCAGCGGCTAGAGTCACCGTCGAGGCCGGCGCGCAGCGCCGGCCATGCACCCGCAAGGAGTCCCCATGCCCCGCATCACGATGTACCTGGCCAGCGTGCCGCGCCTGGCCAGCAACCTGGAGAACCTGTCGCACATCCTGGACATCGCGCAAGCCCATGTCGACGCCGGCAAGGCCGACATGGCGGCGCTGATGGAGCAGCGCCTGTACCCCGACATGTACCCCTTCTACAAGCAGGTGCAGATCGCCTGCGACAAGGCGCGCAGCGTGGTCGCCCGGCTGGCGAAGATGGAGGTGCCGGCCTACCCCGACGACGAGAAGACGCTGGCCGAGCTCAAGCAGCGCATCGCGCGCACGGTGGCCTTCCTGCGCAGCGTGCCCGCCGAGCGCATCGACGGCACCGAGGACGACGAGATCACCCTGCCCGTCACCGGCAAGCCGACCACCTACACCGGGCTGCAGCTCCTGCTCGGCCACTCGGTGCCCAACGTCTACTTCCACACCATGACCGCCTACAACATCCTGCGCCACCTCGGCGTGCCGGTGGGCAAGCGCGATTTCCTGGGCAACCCCTGAGCTTTCAGGGGCCTGCGCTGCACGTCCCCGGTGCACGGCGACGGTGGGCCGCCCGGCGCGGCGAGCGTTGACACCATGAGCGATCGGAACGGAGCATCGCCTTGCAAGACATCATCTGCCCGCACTGCGGAAAGGCGTTCAAGGTCGATGGCGCCGGCTACGCCAACATCCTGAAGCAGGTCCGCGACAGCGAGTTTGAGCGGCAGCTGCATGAGCGTCTGGAGCTCGCCGAGCAGGACAAACGATCCGCGATCGAACTGGCCACGACCCGGCTTGCAGGCGAGCTGCAGAGCGCTGCGGCCGCCAAGGACGCGTTGATCCTTGAACTCCAGGCGAAGCTGGATGCCGGGGAAGTGGCACGAAAGCTCGCGGTCTCCGAGGCGCTGGGCGCGCTCGAGCGCGAGCGTGATCGCCTGGCCCATGAGCTCGAACAGTCGAAGCAGGAGAAGCTGACCGCCGACCAGCTGGCCGAAGCCAAGCTGCTGAACGAACTGCAGACTGCAGCCGCGGCCAAAGATGCGGAGGTCCAGAGCCTGCGAGCCCAGTTGGACGCCGCAGAGATCGCACGCAAGTTGGCGGTGAACGAGGCTGTCGGCGTCGTACAGAAGGAGCGGGACGAACTTCGGAGCAACCTCGAGAAGGTCGAACTCGAGAAGCAACTTGCCGAGAAGTCCCTCAAGGACAAGTACGACACGCAGCTCAAGGATCGTGACGACGCCATCGAGCGCTTGCGTGACATGAAGGCGCGTCTGTCGACCAAGATGGTGGGCGAGACGCTGGAGCAGCACTGTGAGACCGAGTTCAATCGCATCCGGGCCACAGCGTTCCCGCGTGCCTACTTCGAGAAGGACAACGACGCCCGAACCGGCAGCAAGGGCGACTACATCTTCCGCGACACGGACGAGTCCGGAACCGAGATCGTCTCGATCATGTTCGAGATGAAGAACGAGAGCGATCGCACCGCGACGAAGAACAGGAACGAAGACTTTCTCAAGGAGCTCGACAAGGACCGCACGGAGAAGGGCTGCGAGTACGCGGTGCTGGTCTCATTGCTGGAGCCCGACAACGAGCTTTACAACACCGGCATCGTCGACGTCTTCCATCGATTTCCGAAGATGTACGTCGTCCGCCCGCAGTTCTTCATCCCCATCATCACGCTGTTGCGCAACGCAGCAATGAACGCCGTCAAATACAAGGCGGAGTTGGCGCTGGTCAGGGCGCAGAACATCGACATCACGAACTTCGAGAACGAGCTCGAGGGATTCAAGAGCGCGTTCGCGAAGAACTACGACCTGGCATCCCGCAGGTTCCAGACGGCCATCGACGAGATCGACAAGTCGATCGACCATCTGCAGAAGACCAAGGATGCGCTGTTGGGAGCGGATCGAAACCTGAGGCTCGCCAATGACAAGGCGCAGGACGTGACCATCAAGAAGCTGACCCGAGGCAATCCGACGATGGCCGCCAAGTTTGCGGATCTCAAGAAGGGTGATGCCGATGGACAAGGCTGAGTTCGGGTGATCAAGACGGCTCGTCCATAGTGGGGGCCATGTCTGCGATCCGTCCGATCACCGCAGCGCGCTCCGGGTGGCGTTGGCGCAAGCCATCCGCCTGAACACACCCACGCCCGGGGCGACCGCGTTCGCGGCGCCGCCCCAAGTCCCCACCCCGCACGCCGCGCCGGCATCGCCAGCGTCGCCGATGCCGGGTATCCAAGCGGGTCGCGAACCGGGATGCCCTGCGTGGCCTCCCATGGAATCAAAGGGCGCTTGCGCCATGCTGCTGATGGTCGACCGCTTCAGCAAACTGTCGACTGGCGCGCAGGTCAACTTCGTGCGCAGTGACCTGCCGCTGCTATGGCGGCAGAGTGACGGCGCGGCGGTCACGTTGCTCGTGATCGTTGGTGTGATGACCGGGCTCATGGGGTCGCTCGCGGCGGGCGCGTTAGCCACTCTGGCGGCGGTGGGCTTCCCGCCAATGTGGATCCTGGGCCGATGGCTTCTTCGGTGCGGCCTGTCGGCCGACGTGGAGCGCGCGTTCGAGACGGCACAAGCCCAGATGGGGGGCGTGTGCAGCTTCGAAGGGTCAAGTGATGCAGGTCGGCCCGACCCGCATCACCCGGCCGGGACGGGCGCGAAACCCGACCGGATCAGTGGGCTATGGACGTTGCGGCAACGTTGCGGCATGATTGCGGCAACGCAACTGGAGGCATCCATGGACGCACCGCAAAGTGTCTCACCCCTCGAACTGGGTCGCCACCTCACGCACGTTCGTGAGCGGGCCGGCATCAAGCAGGCCGAGCTGGCGCGCCGGGTGACTTGGAGCCCAGCCGTCCTGTCGCGTGTCGAGAGCGGCGAGCGGCCCGTTGCGGCCGAGGAGCTGGAGCAGCTCCTGGAGGCGATCGACACCCCTGAGGCAGCGCAGCTCAAGTCAGCGCTGGGGCGCCAGTGGGCTGTGATCGAGCGGCCGGGCCTCGACCATCCCGACCAGGATCTGCTCTGGTCGGCGGAAGAGGTGGCGCAGCAACTGCGCTCCTTGGCTCAGCAGCCGGACGTGATGCACGCGTTCGAGCGCCGGCTGTCCGCGTATGTGCAGGAGCTGGGCGCCGTCGCAGGCTTGTTGCTCAAGCGCGATCATCAGGTGGCGTTCATCGGCAGCATCGGCATCGGCAAGTCCACGGCCATCTGCCGCCTCGCCGGGCTGGAGGTGGCGGTGCCGGATTCGCCCAACCCAGCGCCGGTGCTGGAAGCGGGAGCGGGTGGCATCACGATCTGCGAGGTGCATCTGCGCCGGGGCCCCGGATACGGCTTGATCATCGAGCCGCGCAGCGACGAGGAGATCCGCGCCGACGTCACCGACTTCGCCGAATACGTGCGCGGTGCCGATGCCTCGTCAGCCGAAGGCGAGGGCGACGAAGAGTCCCAGGGCATCTCCAAGGAGGTGGAGCGGGCCATCCGCAACCTGGCGGGCCTGCGTGTCCGGCGAGAGAAAGGCGCCGACGGCAAGACCATCCGGCGCGACGAGGCCAAGGAACTGGCCAAGAAGTCTGGCAGCACGCGCGAGTTGGTGGTCGAGATCTTGTCCCTGATGGAGCTGCACCGCCGGGACCGTCGGGACATCTGGCACGACGCCAGCACCGGCAAGCAGCCGCTTGAGTGGTTGAAGGACACCTTCGAGAAGGTCAACAACGGCCGCCACCCCGAGTTCACGCTGCCGCGTCGGATCGAGGTGATCGTGCCTGATGTGCTGCTCCAGGCTGACGATCTGTCGATTCGATTCATCGACACAAAGGGCATCGACCGCACCGCTGCGAGGGCCGACCTCGAAGGGCTGCTCGATGACCCGCACACGCTGGCGGTGCTGTGCTCGGGCTTCAACAACGCCCCGGCGGCCGAGGCGCGGCTGCTGCTCGAACGTGCGAAAGAGGCTGGCGTACGCGGCCTGAACGAGAAGGCTGCGCTGCTTGTCCTGCCACGGCCCAGCGAGGCCTTGGCCGTCAAGGACGAGTCGGGCCAGAAGGTCGAGACGGCGGAAGAGGGATACGAACTCAAGGGCGAGCAGGTTGCCATGAGCCTGCAGCCGATCGGCATGGAGAGCCTGGCCGTCGGCTTCTTCAACTCGTACCAGGATGATCCGGCGGCCCTCCGCGTCTTCCTGGCCGACCGCCTGCTGGCTGCGCGCAGAGCTTTCCGTGGCCGGCTCTTCGAGATCGTCACCAACGCCAAGGCTCTGCTGCTCAACTACGAGCAGGAGCAGGCCCAGGCCGTCATCCGCCAGGCTGCATCGCAGCTGCAGACTTGGATCCAGCGCAATCGCACCCCGAAGCGGCTGAACGTCCACGTGCAGGACAGCCTGCTAGAGCAGATGACCCGCGCGTACGCAGCGACGGTGCGTGCCTCCGTCAATCGCGAAGGCGAATGGCACAACCTGAACTACGGCCACCACCTGGGCTATGGTGCTCGCCGCATGGCGGCGCTGTCGCTAGGAACGGCCGTTCAAGGCTTCACCGAGGTGTGCCAGAACATGGCCGCAACCCCGGGGCTGGAGGAAGCAAAGGAACTCATCGCCCAGGCCGAGCGCCTGCTTCAGACCGCCTACGACGAACTGCTGCTCAAGGCCCAGTTGATGGGCCAGACCTCGTTCCGCGACGAGCTCAAGCTGGACAAGGCCTTCTGGAGCGCCTGCCAGAACGAGTGGCGCCGGGGCGGTGGCTACAAGGACCGCGTGGCCAGCCACAGCCGTGACTGGTTCGGCCAGACCGAGCGGCTTGAACTGGAAGGTGAGCTGCTGTCGATGATCCAGCGGGAGTGGGGCGCTGCCCTTGACCGCATCGAGGCCCTGCTGGGTACCGATGAGTGAGCCGCTTGCAACGAGTAACCACCATGAGCGAAGCCCTGCACACCGAATCGCGCCGCCGTTTCAGGGCCGCATGGATCGCGGCCGGCGGCACCGTTGAAGACGTGCGCCGCACCGGCGAGGAGCGTTACCGGCACCCGCTGTGCGCCCATCCGATCCGCACGAACAAGCGACGCAAGGATGTCCCGGCGAAACTGCTGAGCAGCTACAACGCGATCCAGCGCCTGCTGCCCCGGCAGTGCGCCCACTGAGAACAAGAACCGATGGCCCTCAAGAAATCCCAGCTCTACAGCAAGCTCTGGCAGTCGTGCGACGAATTGCGCGGCGGCATGGATGCCAGCCAGTACAAGGACTACGTGCTGACGCTGCTGTTCGTCAAGTACGTGTCCGACAAGTACGCCGCCGATCCCGCTGCGCTGATCGAGGTGCCGCCCGGTGCCCGCTGCGCCGACATGGTGGCCGCCAAGGGCGACAAGGAGATCGGCGACCGCATCAACAAGATCATCGGCAAGCTGGCCGAGGCCAACGACAGCCTGAAGGGCGCGATCAACGTCGCCGACTTCAACGACGAAGACAAGCTCGGCAAGGGCAAGGAGATGGTGGACCGCCTCTCCAAGCTGGTGGCCATCTTCGAAGGCCTGGACTTCGGCCGCAACCGCGCCGAGGGCGACGACCTGCTGGGCGATGCCTACGAATACCTGATGCGGCACTTCGCCACCGAGTCGGGCAAGAGCAAGGGCCAGTTCTACACGCCGGCCGAGGTGTCGCGCGTGATGGCCCAGGTGATCGGCCTGGACAAGGCCACGTCGGCCACGCAGACGATCTACGACCCCACCTGCGGCTCGGGCTCACTGTTGCTGAAGGCGCACGACCTGGCCAAGAGCCGCACCGGCCACGACCTCACCATCTACGGGCAGGAGATGGACAACGCCACGTCGGCGCTGGCGCGCATGAACATGGTGCTGCACGACTGCCCCACGGCCGAGATCTGGCCCGCCAACTCGCTCTCCAGCCCGCACTTCAAGGACGAGCGCAACGCGCTGCGGCTGAAGGCCTTCGACTACGTGGTGGCCAACCCGCCCTTCTCGCAGAAGAACTGGACCAGCGGGCTCGACCCGGCGGGCGACCTGTACGGCCGCTTCGGCACCAAGGCGCACGACTGGGGCGTGCCGCCGCCGAAGAACGGCGACTACGCCTTCCTGCTGCACATCCTGACCAGCCTGAAGAGCACCGGCCGCGGCGCGGTGATCCTGCCGCACGGCGTGCTGTTCCGCGGCGGCGCTGAAGGATCGATCCGCAAGAAGCTGGTGCAGCAGGGCGTGATCCTGGCGCTGGTGGGCCTGCCGGCCAACCTGTTCTACGGCACCGGCATTCCGGCCTGCATCGTGGTGCTGGACAAGGCCGGCAGCGCGGGCCGCCGCGGCATCTTCATGATCGACGCCAGCAAGGGCTACACCAAGGACGGCAACAAGAACCGGCTGCGCGCGCAGGACATGCACCGCATCGTCGACACTT
This sequence comes from Pseudomonadota bacterium, assembly GCA_963205525.1. The sequence goes on from CAUJJP010000110.1 coordinate 13,452, forward strand.
TCCACCGCCAGCTGGAGCAGCCTCGCTACTCGCGCATGGTGCCGGTGGCGGAGATCGAGGCCAACGACTTCAACCTGAACCTGCCGCGCTACATCGACACCAGCGAACCCGAAGACCTGCAGGACATCGAGGCGCACCTGAAGGGCGGCATTCCCGACCGGGACCTGGACGCGCTGGCCGCCTACTGGCAGGTGCTGCCCGGTGTGCGAGCGCAGCTGTTCGCTTCATTGGCGGATGAGGCCGGCCGCCCCGGCTACAGCCGGCTGCTGGTGGAGCCTGCACAGGTGAAGGCCACGATCTTCGGGCACCCGGAGTTCACGGCCTTCCGGCAGCAGGTGCAGACGCGCTTCGAGGCCTGGCGCACGGCGCAGCGGCCCGGCCTCGTCGCCCTGAAGCCCGGCGATTCACCCAAGCACCTGATCGAGACGCTGTCCGAGGCCTTGCTCGCCGCCTTCCAGGGCGCGCCCGCGGCGCCGTCAGGCGCCGCTCCACAGCTCATCGACGCCTACGACGTCTACCAGCGGCTGAAGGACTACTGGGACGAGACGATGAACGACGACGTCTGGGCCATCGCGCTGGATGGCTGGCAGGCCATGGCCGACGGCAAGCCGAACTTCGACCTGATCCCCGAGCACCTGGTTGTCGCGCGCTACTTCGCCAAGGAACAGGCGCAGGTGGATGCGTTGGAGGCCGAGCGCGATGCGGTAACGCTGGAGCTGGAGGAGCTGATCGAGGAGCACGGCGCCAGCAATGGGGATGACAGCGGGCCGCTGGACGAGGCGAAGAACGACAAGGGCAAGGTCACGGCCAAGGGCGTGAAGGACCGGTTGCGGGAGATTCGGGGTGACGCCGATGCCGACGAGGAGCGCGCCGTGCTGGAGAAGCTGCAGGCGTTGCTCGACAAGGAGGCGGCGGCGGGTAAGAAGCTGAAGGATGCGCAGAAGGCGCTGGCGTCCAAGGTGCTGTTGAAGTTCGGGCAGCTCACCGCGGACGAGGTGAAGGTGCTGGTGGTCGACGATAAGTGGCAGGCAGTCCTGCGCGCGCGAGTCGAAGACGAAGTTGCGCGTGTGAGCCAGGCTCTCACTGGACGTGTGCGGCAGCTGGCTGAGCGCTACCTTGCACCGATACCTGACTTGGCACAGGAAGTGGAGTCTCTGGCAGAGAGAGTGGACGCGCACCTCGTCGCCATGGGGTTCGCATGGGAGTAGACGAAGGCAAGGCGAGCGTGTTGGGTTTGCCGGCGGGATGGGCGCGGCGTCCTCTGTTCGACCTCGTGCGGCCCGCCACAGGGCAGGTCAGTCCGCGGCATGAGCCATATGCCTCGATGACGTTGGTCGCTCCTGACCACATTGAATCCGAGACTGGCAGGCTGATCGCCAAGCGCTCGGCAGCAGATCAGGGCGCCATCAGCGGCAAGTACCTCTTCAAACCTGGTGACGTTGTCTACAGCAAGATCAGGCCATACCTGCGCAAAGCATTCCTGGCGGACTTCGACGGCCTCTGCAGCGCGGATATGTATCCGCTGTCACCGCGGGGCGAGACCGACTCGCGGTTCGTGCTCGCGACTCTGCTCGGACATGCCTTCTCCGCGTTCGCCGACAGTGCGTCTGCCCGCAGTGGGATTCCAAAAATCAATCGTGACGAGCTTGCCGAGTTTGGCGTCGCGACGCCACCGCCTGTCGAGCAGCGCGCGATTGCGGCGGCCTTGTCGGATGTCGATGCCCTGCTCACCAAGCTCGACCAACTGATCGCCAAGAAGCGCGACCTCAAGCGGGCCGCGATGCAGCAGTTGCTGACTGGGCGGCGACGGTTGCCCGGCTTCGCGGGTCCGTGGCGGACCGCTCCCATTGAGGAGCTTGCCGATGTCGATCCGGGCGCTTTGCCTGCAGGCACGGCACCGGACTTCGCGTTTAACTACATCTCGCTTGAAGACGTTGACCGCGGCTCCTTGAAGGGCTGGAGCGAGCAGGCCTTCGCTACGGCTGCCCGGCGTCAACTATCCTGAGCTGTCAGCGACAACTATCGTGAGCGGTGCGGTCGGGCGTTGATCATGGGGCTGGGGTTGCGCTGCGTTGCCGGCGAGCCGGCAACGCAG
>CAUJJP010000111.1 GCA_963205525.1 Pseudomonadota bacterium
GCGAGCCCGGGCCGCGCGTCGCGCCTACGCCAGCGCCCTTGGCCACCCCGGCGCGGGCACGATTCATAACTTCACAGGCTCTGCCACCATGACCTCCGCCCTGATTTCCGTCTCCGACAAGACCGGCGTGCTCGACTTCGCACGCGCGCTGCACGCCCTGGGCGTGCGCCTGCTGTCCACCGGCGGCACTGCCAAGCTGCTCGCCGACGCCGGGCTGCCGGTGACCGAGGTCGCCGAACTGACCGGTTTCCCGGAGATGCTGGACGGCCGCGTGAAGACGCTGCACCCGCGCGTGCACGGCGGCCTGCTGGCGCGGCGCGACCTGCCGGCGCACATGCAGGCGCTGGCCGAGCACGGGATCCAGACCATTGACCTGCTGGTCGTCAACCTCTACCCCTTCGCCCAGGCCACCGCGCGCGCCGACTGCACGCTGGAGGACGCGATCGAGAACATCGACATCGGCGGCCCCGCCATGCTGCGCGCCGCGGCCAAGAACTGGACCGACGTCACGGTGCTGATCGACCCCGCGGACTACGCCCGCGTGCTCGCCGAACTGGGCACCGGCGGCGTCGAGCGCGCGACCCGCTTCCGGCTCGCGAAGAAGGTGTTCGCCCACACCGCCGCCTACGACGGCATGATCACCAACTACCTGAGCGCGCTCGCCCCCGAGGCCGAGCTCGCGCCGGCCGCGGTGCCGGCGCGCGAGCCCTTCCCCGCGGTGTGGAACCTGCAGCTCGTGAAGACGCAGGACATGCGCTACGGCGAGAACCCGCACCAGGCCGCCGCCTTCTACCGCGACCCGCAGCCCGCCGCCGGCACCCTGGCGCAGTGGACGCAGATCCAGGGCAAGGCGCTGAGCTACAACAACATCGCCGACGCCGATGCCGCCTGGGAATGCGTGAAGAGCTTTGCCGGCCCGGCCTGCGTGATCGTCAAGCACGCCAACCCCTGCGGCGTGGCGCTCGGCGCGGACGCCCACGAGGCCTACCGCAAGGCGCTGCAGACCGACCCCACCTCGGCCTTCGGCGGCATCATCGCCTTCAACCGGCCGCTGGACGCCGGTGCCGCCGAAGCGGTGGCACGCCAGTTCGTCGAGGTCGTGATCGCGCCGGCCATCAGCGCCGAGGCGCGCGCGGTGTTTGCCTCCAAGGTCAACGTGCGCCTGCTCGAGGTGCCGCTGGCCGAAGGTGGCAACGCCTGGGACCTCAAACGCGTCGGCGGCGGCGTGCTGCTGCAGACCCAGGACGCGAAGAACGTCGCCGAGTCCGAGCTGCGCGTGGTGACGAAGAAGGCGCCGAGCAGCGCGCAGCTGGCCGACCTGCTGTTCGCCTGGAAGGTGGCCAAGTTCGTGAAGAGCAACGCCATCGTGTTCTGCGCCGACGGCATGACGGTGGGCGTGGGCGCGGGCCAGATGAGCCGCATCGACAGCGCCCGCATCGCCGGCATCAAGGCCGCCAACGCCGGCCTCTCGCTGGCCGGCTCGGCGGTGGCGAGCGACGCCTTCTTCCCCTTCCGCGACGGCCTGGACGTGGTGGTCGACGCCGGCGCGGCCTGCGTCATCCAGCCCGGCGGCTCGGTGCGCGACGAGGAAGTGATCGCCGCCGCCGACGAGCGCGGCATCGCCATGCTGTTCACCGGCACCCGGCACTTCCGGCACTGAACGGCACGCAGCGGCACCGAGGGGCGCACCAAGCGGCGCCGTCGGTCAAGCCGGGTCGGGGCGCGGCGGCGGCTGCGGCGCGCTGCGTGGCAGCCAGAGGTCGAAGCGGGTGCCCGCGCCCGGCGTGCTGTGCAGCTCGATGCGCCCGCCCAGCACGCCGCTGACCAGGGTGTGCACGATGTTCAGCCCCAGGCCCGATCCGCCCTGGCCGAGCCGGGTGGTGAAGAAGGGGTCGTAAACCTTCTTGTGGTGCTCGGGGGCGATGCCGCAGCCGTCGTCGGCCACGCTCAGCAGCAGCCGATCGGGCTCCAGCGCCTGCGCCTTCAGGGTGATGCGGCCGCCCGCGCGGCCGGCGAAGGCGTGCACGATGGCGTTGTTGATCAGGTTCATCAGCACCTGCCCGAGCGGCCCGGGGTAGCTGTCCATGCGCAGCTCGCGCGGGATCTCCTCGAGCAGGCGCACACCGGCGCGGCGCAGGCCGGGGCGCATCGCCAGCGCCACCTCCTGCACCACGTCGGCGAGCGCGAAGCGGCGCCGCTGGGCGCTCGTCTGGTCGGCCGCCAGCTGCTTGAAGCCGCCGATCAGCTCGGCGGCGCGGCTGAGGTTGCGCTCGATGATCTGGCCGCCCTCCTCGACGTCGGCCAGGTAGGCCGCCAGGGCGCTGCGCGTGAGCCCGGCCTCGGCCTGGGCCTTGAACCGGCTGTGGGTGCGCGTGAGGGTGGAGGCCACCGTCACCGCGTTGCCGATCGGCGTGTTGAGCTCGTGCGCGACGCCGGCCACCAGCGCGCCCAGCGAGGCCAGCTTCTCGCTTTGCAGCAGCTCGTCCTGGGTCCGGCGCAGCCGCTGCAAGGTGGCGCTGAGCTCGGCGGTGCGCTCCTGCACGCGCTGCTCCAGGGTGGCGTTGAGCTGCTGGATCTCGTGCTCGCGCTGCTTGCGCTCGGTGATGTCCATCTCGATGCCGTCGAACACGATGTGCCCGCTGTCCTCCATGCGGCGCGGCGCGGTGACGATCATGAACCAGCGCAGGCTGCCGTCGGGCAGGATGCAGCGCACCTCGACCTTGAAGTCGATCAGGGCCGCGATGCACTGCGCCTCGCGCTGCACCAACATGTCGCGGTCGTCGGGGTGGACCTGGGCGTACAGCCGCTGCGGCTCGCGCATCACCTCGTCCACGCTCAGGCCGTGCAGGCGCTGCACGCCCTCGCTGAGGTAGGTGAAGCGGCGCATCTCGCCCGCCAGCCCGCAGTCGTTCTGGAACACCATGCTGTCGGGGATGCGGTCGCTGATCAGCGCCATCCGCTGCTGGCTCTCGCGCAGCTGCGCCTCCGCCAGCTTGAGCGAGCTGACGTTGATGTGGGTGCCCAGGGTGCGGCTGGTGATGCGGCCCTCGGCGTCGCGCAGGGTGCTGCCGCGCGACCAGACCCAGACCCAGCTGCCGTCGGCGTGCAGCATGCGGAACTGGCTGTCGTACATGCCGGGCGATCCGGACGCCAGATAGTCGGCGAAGGCGCGGCGCGCGCGCTCCAGGTCCTGCGGGTGCAGCCACTGCAGCCAGGCCTGCTCCAGGTTGGGGAAACCCTCGGACGGCTGGTCCAGCCCGTCGCGGCCCAGCATGCCGAAGTACTCCGGGCTGCACCACAGGTGCTGGCGCTCGTGGTCCCACTCCCAGACCCCGGTGTTGGAGACCTGGGCCAGGGCCAGGAAGCGCTCGCTCTGCAGGCGCGAGGCTTCCTGCGCGGCCCGGCGCTCGGTGACGTCCTGGCGCGCGCCCATCATGCGCAGCGGCCGGCCCTCGGCGTCGCGCTCGACGATGCGCCCGCTGTCCAGCACCCAGACCCAGTGGCCGTCCTTGTGCCGCATGCGCGATTCGCAGGCATAGCCCTCGCTGCGGCCGGCGAGGTGGGCGTCCACGCGGCGCCGGCTCTCCGCCAGGTCGTCCGGGTGGCACAGGCGTGCGAAGGTCTGCTCGGACAGCGGCTCCAGCTCGGCCAGGGTATAGCCCATGATGCCGGCCCAGCGTTCGCTCAAGCGCACCGCACCGGTGTCCAGGCGCCACTCCCAGGTGCCGGCCTGCATGGCCTGCAGCGTGTTCTCCAGGCGCTGGCGCTCGGGCGAATTGTGCGCCGCCCGCGGGCGCACCGGATCCCCGACGCGCCGGCTGCCGCGCCAGGTGAGGGCGATGCCGGCCGCCGCGAGCACGCAGGCCACGGCGAGCATGTAGAGCACGCCGCGGCGCAGCGCCTGGCGGCTGGCGGCGTCGGTGATGCCGACCTGCACCAGGCCCTGCACCCGGTTGTCGAAGCCGCCGCGGTAGGCCGCGCTGTGCTCGCGCACCAGGCTGCCGTCGGCAAGTGCCAGGGCGCGCGGGAGCAGCGGCGCCCGGCCCGCCAGCATGGCGGCGACGGCGGCGCGCTCGCCGGCGTCGAGCACGCTGTCGTCGAGCTGCGGGTCGCTGTGGGCGACGACCACGCCCTCGGCGTCGACCACGCGCAGCCAGGCGATGTCGGCCTGCGACTGCTTGATCTGCTCGACGAACAGCCGCGCCTGGTGCTTGCCGGCGAAGCTGACGCGGCCCACGGCGTCGGCCAGGACCTGGGTCGTGATGTCGGCCAGGCGCGCCTGCTCGCGCTCCATCACGCCGCGCAGATACCAGCCGCCGACCAGCAGCGCCACCAGCACCACGCCCAGCAGCAGGGCGCCGAAGGCGAGCGCGATGCGGCGGTCGATGTCGGCGAAATCGGCGACCCGCACCGGCGCATCCACGGCATCCACGGCATCCACGGCGTCGGCCGGCTCGGCGGCCACGGGCAGGACCGAACTCATCGCGACGGCGCGGGCGCACCGCGCCAGACCGGCTCGCGCGCCGGCCAGGGCTTGCGGAACGAGGCCGGGATGGGGCCGTCCCAGCCGGGGTAGCGCTCCAGGGTCTCGCGCGTGACGGGGAAAGCCGGGATCAGGACCTGCGGCGCCACCCGGCGGCCGTGCAGGATGTCGTAGGCGGTGCTCGCCGCCACCGCGCCCATGGGGCCGCAGAACTGGGCGGCGTCGATGCGCGTGGAGCGGCCGGCGCGGATGTTGCGCACCGAGTCCGGGTCGCCGTCGACGCTGGCGACCGCGATCTCGTCGCGCCCGGCGCGCTGCAGCTCGTCCACCACCGCCAGGCCGCCGCCGTCGTTGACGGTGAAGATGGCGTCCACGCTGCCGCGATCCGGGAAGTCGCGCAGGATGGCGAGCCCGGCCGCGCGCCCCTCCACCGGCTCCACCGCACGGTAGCTGCGCAGGATGCGGTAGCGCCGGCCGCGCTCGCGCAGCGCGTCCAGGAAGCCGTTCAGGCGCTCCACGGTGGAGGACACCTGGGGGTACTCCACCAGCACCAGGCGCAGCTCGCGCCCGGGCGCGAACAGCGAGGCCAGGTATTCGCCGCCCAGGTAGCCGGCCTGCCGGTTGTCGGTGGTGATGTAGGACGCGAGCGTGCCGCCGCTGATGTACTGGTCGAACGCGATCACCGGGATGCCGGCGTGGTTGGCGGCGCGCAGCGGCTGCGCGAGCGCCGCGTTGTCGGTCGGCTGCACGATGATGGCGTCCGGGTGCGCCGCCACCATGGCCTGCATCTGCGCGATCTGGCGCTGCACGCCCGCCGGGCCGTCGCCCGCCACCTGCGGCAGCAGTTCCAGGAGCGGCTCGCCGCTGGCGCGCGCGGCCTCGTTGATCTGCCGCACCTGCTGCTCCAGGCCTTTGCGCATCGCCAGCTGGCCGGGAATGGTGGACGACCAGTAGAGCACGCCGACGCGCCAGACTGGTGCCGCCGCCTGCGAGGTGGGCGCGGGCGCCGCCATCACCGCCACCGGGTGTGCCAGCAACCAGAGCCAGAGCCGGGCACGACAGCGCATCGAGGATCTCCGTTCGCGCCGGTTCGCGCCGGCCGCTCAGCGGTCCAGCGCCCGGCGCCGCTGCAGCCAGGTCAGGAAGTCGGCCGCGTCCAGCGGGCGCGCGAAATGGTAGCCCTGCCCTTCCTCGCAGCCCGCGTCCTGCAAGGCGGCGTGCTGGTCGGCGTTCTCTATGCCCTCGGCGAGGGTGGCCAGCCGCAGCTGCGCCGCCAGCGCGAGCACCAGGCGTGCGATCTCGTGGCGCCCGGCGCCACCGCCGCCGCCGGGGCCGCTGACGAAGCTGCGGTCCACCTTCAGCCGGTCCAGCGGCAGGCCCTGGATCACGCTCAGCGAGGAGTAACCGGTGCCGAAGTCGTCCATCGCCACGCGCACGCCGCGCGTGCGCAGCGCCTGCAGCTTGGCCACCAGCGCCTGCGTGTTCTCGATCGCCACCGATTCGGTGAGCTCGATCTCGATCTGCTCGCCGTTCAGCCCGGTGTCGTCCAGCGCCGCCAGGAAGTCGCTGACGAAGCCGGGGTCGGCGAACTGGACGTGCGAGACGTTCACCGCGACCCGGAAGTCCGGATCGACCTGGTCGCGCAGGCCGGCGCGCCAGCACATCGCGCTGCGCAGCACCCACTGCCCGATCGCCACCATCAGCCCCGACTGCTCGGCCACCGGGATGAACTCGGCCGGCGAGACCAGGCTGCCGTCGGCCTGGCGCCAGCGCAGCAGGGTTTCGGCGCCCACCACGCGGCCGCTGCGCAGGTGCACGAAGGGCTGGTACTGCAGGAACAGTCGCCCTTCGGAGAAGGCGCTGCGCAGGCCGCTGAGCAGGTGGATGCGCTCGCGCGCGGCGTCGGCCTGGCTGAGCTCGAAGTACAGCGCCTTGCCGCGCTGGCCGCGCTTGGCCTGCTTGAGCGCGGCGCCGGCGTTCTTCAGCACCGCGGCGCCGGAACGCTCGCCCTGGGCCAGCCGCACCAGGCCGGAGGTGGCCGACAGCCGCAGCGGCTCGTCGCCGTCGACGAAGAAGGGGCGCGCAAACACCTCAGCGATCGCCTGCGGCGTGACGCGCGACGCCGATCCGTAGAGCGCGAACAGGTCGGCGCCGACCCGCGCGACCAGGGTCTGCGCCGGGAAGGCGTCGCGCAGCCGCGCCGCCACCGCGCGCAGCACGGCGTCGCCGAAGCTGTCGTCGAGGATGCTGTTGATGTCGGCGAAGCCGTCCAGGTCGACCAGCGCCACGGTGTCCATGTCGGCCTGGCCGGTGTCGATCGCGTCCACCAGCGCGTTGCGGTTGGGCAGCTGCACCAGGCCGTCGCGGTAGGCGAGCTCGCGGATGGCGAGAAAGAGCTGCAGGTTCTCCAGCGCCACCGCCGCGGTGCCGCAAAAGGCCTCCAGCAGCTCGCGTTCCTGGCCCTGCAGCGCGCGCGGCAGCTCGACCAGGATGGCCAGCGCCTGATCGCTGCGCCCGCCCAGGAACAGGCCGACGCCATCGTCCAGCTCCAGCTCGTGCCGGCGCCGCACCAGCAGGCGCTGCAGCCGCTCCCGGGCGCGCGCCTCCGGCAGCTCGGGCAAGGGCCGGTCCACCCAGGGCGCCATGCGGCCCAGCGCGGCCAGCACGCGCGGCGCGGCCTTCGCGGCGGCGCCCACCACGCAGGCGCTGGGTGCTTCCAGCAGCTCGCAGGCCAGGCGCGCCAGGCGCTGCGCGTAGCCCGCCAGATCGCCGGCGCGGCTCAAGCCGTTGGCGGCGGCGAGGATGTGCGCCAGGCCGCGCTGCCCGGCCTGCAGCGCCTGCAGCTGCTCGTAGGTGCGCACGGCGAGGGTCAGGCTGGTGAACAGCCTGACCTGGGTGGCCTCGGACTTGGTCGCGTAGTCGTTGATGTCGTAGGCGCGGATGGTCTCGATCTCGGGCGCGTAGCCGGGCTGGCCGGTGCGCAGGATGACGCGCAGCAGGCGGTTGCCCAGTTCCTCGCGCAGATGGCGCACGAGTCGCAGGCCGGCGTCCTCGTCCTCCATCACCACGTCGACGATGGCAACCGCGAGCCCGGGCAGCTCGGCCAGCAACCGGCGCGCCTGCGCCGCCGTGTAGGCGTGGTGAAAGGCGAGTGCGCGCCCCTGCACCTGCACGTCCTTGAGCGCGAGCCGGGTCGCGGCGTGCACGTCGGGCTCGTCGTCGACCAGCAACACCTGCCAGGCGTCCGGCGCCGTCGACGGCGCGGGCACGGGCTCGTCGATGAACTGCAGTACATCCGCGTCGCGGTCGACCATGCAGGCTTTCGGGGGCGGGAGGCCAGGATTCTGACAAACCGGCGCGCCGCCAGCACCTCAAGTTGAGCGGCAAGGGTCCGTCATTTGTGGGGGATCAAACACGCATATGGCGAGAGGCTCAAGATGCCGTCCTGGCGCGAACGACCCTGCGGTTTGCCGATGCCGGACGCGAGGGGCGCTGGAAACGCTGCACACAGCCCAGGACTGTCGAATTTCCTGACAACCCTCCATGCGGGACGTCAGAAATATTCACGCCAGTCATCCCAACCCCTTGTTTCCTAGGGATTGCAATCTTGATGGCACAGGTATTGCAAGTCTGTTGACATCGACCTGCAGGCGCACGCCCGCAGGCCCCCTGGCCTGACTTGAAGCGAGAAACCACGATGACCCTGTCCCTCAAGATCGCGACCCCCCTGTTCGCCCTGGCGCTGGCCTCCCTGTCGGTCCAGGCCGCACCGGTGACGAGCATCGAGAAGCTCTACGGCTCGGGCACCGGCCGCGATGCCACCGCCAGCACCGGCGCCGGCTCCTGCGACACGCTGAACGCCGGCTCGATCACGGTGCGCGACACCGAAAGCGGCTGCGCACGCTTCCACGACGCCTTCGACTTCTCCGCCATCGACTTCGAGAGCGTGGACCGCTTCGAGTTGACGCTGTCGTTCTCGGCCACCAACAGCTCGTTCTGGGGCATCCCGACCGAGAAGTGGACGGTGCGTCCGGCCGCCTCGGGCAGCCTGGGCAGCGGCGAGCGCTTCGACATGACCCACAGCGGTGGCACCACGACCCAGACCTTCGTCTTCGACAGCCAACTGGACATCTTCGACGACATCGTCGACGCCGGCAGCTTCCACCTCTGGTTCGCCGAGCAGACCTGGGGCGCGGACAGCTTCACCCTGCAATCGGCACGGCTGGAGGTGTATGGCGAGGTCCGCCAGCCGACCCAGGTCGTGCCCGAGCCCGGCAGCCTGGCGCTGGCCGGGCTGGCCATCTTCGGTCTGGGGCTGGCGCGCCGGCGCGCGCGCTGACAGCCGCTGCAGCCGCTAAAGCCGCTGCCGTCGGCGCCGCAGTCTGCGGCACCGGCGGCAGCGCTAGCATGGTGGGCATGAAACCCGCCCGCCTTGCCCCCTGTGTCCGGCCACGCGGCGCCCTGTGCCGTGGCTGAGCTCGCGCCGCTGCGCATCCTGGGCATAGACCCCGGCCTGCAGCGCACCGGCTTCGGCGTGGTGGAGGCGCAGGGCAGCCGCCTGCGCTACCTGGCCAGCGGCACCATCAGCACCCTGGAGGCGCCGCGCGGCGACCTGCCGGGGCGGCTGAAGCTCATCTTCGCCGGCGTGCAGGAGGTGGTGCAGGCCTACGCACCCGACTGCGCCGCAGTCGAGATCGTGTTCGTCAACGTCAACCCGCAGAGCACGCTGCTGCTCGGGCAGGCGCGCGGCGCCGCGCTGGCGGCCCTGGTGGCGGCCGACCTCGCGGTGGCCGAGTACACCGCGCTGCAGATGAAGAAGGCGGTCGTCGGCCAGGGCCTGGCGCACAAGTCGCAGGTGCAGGCCATGGTGCAGCACCTGCTCGCCCTGCCCGCCGCGCCCGGGCGCGACGCCGCCGACGCCCTCGGGCTGGCGATCACGCACGCCCATGTCGGGGTCTCGCTGGCGGCGCTGGGGGCGCAGTCCACGCTCGAGCGGCGCACGCACGCGCAGTACCGGCGCGGGCGCGTGTACTGACCCGGCCGTCAATCCTGTCGACAGTGGCTCGTGGCCGTGCTTCGGATTCGAGGCGGCATGAGCAGGCCCGCGCTTGCAGCTGCCTCAGTCAGCCACGTCCACCCCGGCAGACTTGACCAGGCCGTGAACCCGCTTGCGCTGCTCGGGCGCCATGGCCTCCAGGGGCGTCATGCCGTCGCCCAGTCTGCCGACAGCGACTCCGCCTGCCTCAGCACCGTCTCCGTCGCCTCCTCCTGCCGATCCGGCGGGTACTTGTGGCGGCGCAGCAGCGTCTTCACCATCACACGCAGCCTGGCGCGCACCGTCTCGCGCCTGGCCCAGTCCACGGTGACGGACCTGCGCAGGCTCAGCGTCAGCTCGACGGCAATCTTCTTCAGCGTCTCGTCGCCCAGCTCGCGCACCGCCGCCTCGTTGGTGGCCAGCGCGTCGTAGAAGGCCAGCTCCTCGTGGTTCAAGCCCAGGGTCTCGCCACGCTGCGCCGCGGCCTGGAACTTCCTGGCCATCTCGATCAGTTCCTCGATGACCTGCGCCGTCTCGACGGCGCGGTTGCGGTAGCGCGTCAGGCTCTGCTGCAGCAGTTCCGAGAACTTGGCGCTCTGCACGACGTTGGTCTTGAAGCGCGACTTGATCTCGCCCTTCAGCAGCCGCTCCAGCAGTTCGACGGCCAGGTTGCGCTCCTTCATGTGGCGCACGTCCTCCAGGAAGTCGTCGGACAGCACGCCGATGTCCGGGCGCTTCAGCCCTGCGGCGGCGAAGATGTCCATGACCTCGTCGCTGACCACCGCGCGGCTGATGATTTGCCGCAGTGCGTGTTCCTTCTGCTCGTCGCTCAGTTTCCTGTCGGTGCCGGCGTGCTTGGTCAGCGCCGCCTTGACCGCCTGCAGGAAGGCCAGTTCGTCGCGGTGCGCCAGCGCCTCGTCCAGGGTGCAGCACAGGGCGAAGGCCTTGCTGGCGGCCAGCACCGCGTCGGCAAAGCGCTTCTTGCCATCCTGAAGCCCCAGCACATGGTCGGCCACGGCCGGCAGCAGTTGCCAGGCCTTGCTGCGGAAGTCGGCGTACTCGACACCGTGCAGCAGGTCGTACAGCACGTCGATCTGCTCCTGCAGCACGGCCAGCGCCTCGTGCGCGTCGATGGTCGGCCTGCCGCGCCCGTGGGCCTGGGTGTAGTCGGCCAAGGCGGCCTTCAGCTCGTTGGCAATGCCGATGTAGTCGACCACCAGGCCGCCCGGCTTGTCCTTGAAGACACGGTTCACCCGTGCGATGGCCTGCATCAGGTTGTGGCCGCGCATGGGCTTGTCCACGTACATCGTGTGCAGGCAGGGCGCGTCGAAGCCGGTGAGCCACATGTCGCGCACGATGACCAGCTTGAACGGGTCGGCCGGGTTCTTGAAGCGCGTCTCCAGGCGCTTGCGCACGTCCTTCGGGTAGATGTGCGGTTTCAGCAAGGCCTTGTCGGAGGCCGAGCCGGTCATCACGACCTTGATGGCGCCCTGCATGGGGTCGTCGCTGTGCCAGGCTGGCCGCAGCGCGGCTATTGCCGAGTACAGGTGCACGCAGATGTCGCGGCTCATCGCCACGACCATCGCCTTGCCATCCATCGCGCTCAGCCGGTTCTCGAAGTGGGCCACGATGTCGGCCGCCACCTTCTGCACCCGCGGCGGCGCACCGACCAGTTGCTCCAGCGCGGCCCAGCGGCGCAACCTGGCCAGCTTGGCACTGTCATCGGCCTGGCCTTCCTCGTCCTCGGTCAGCGCGTCCACCTCGCTGTCGAGCTGCCCGACATCGGTCTCCCTCAGCTCCAGCCGGGCCAGGCGGCTTTCGTAGTAGATGGGCACGGTGGCGCCGTCGCGCACCGCCTGCTCGATGTCGTAGATGTGGACGTAGTCGCCGAACACGGCGCGCGTGTCGCGGTCGCTCAAGGAAACCGGCGTGCCGGTGAAGGCGACGAAGGTGGCGCCGGGCAGCGCGTCGCGCAGGTGCTGGGCGTAGCCATAGCGCACGGCGCTGTCCGGGCGCCCTGCTGATTCGCGCACGGCGCTGGTGCCGGTCGTCAGCGCTGGGGTGGGCAGCGCCTCGCCCTCGGCGGCCTGCAGCACGGTCGCCTCGTTGGCGGCCGATTTGCCATTGCCGCCCACCAGCCGCGCCTCGAAGCCGTACTGCGTGCGGTGCGCCTCGTCGCAGATGACGACGATGTTGCGCCGCTCGGAGAGCACGGGGAACGTGTCCTCGTCCTCGCCCGGCGTGAACTTCTGGATGGTCGTGAAGATGATGCCGCCCGAGGGCCTGTGGCTCAGCAGGCGGCGCAGCTCGGGCCGGGTGTCGGCCTGCACCGGCGTCTCGCGCAGCATCTGGCTGGCGGCGGCGAACACGCCGAAGAGCTGGTTGTCCAGGTCGTTGCGGTCGGTCACCACCACCAGCGTCGGGTTGCCCATGTCCGGGTGCGCCATCAGCGCGCCGGCCAGGCAGCTCATCTCTATGCTCTTGCCCGCGCCCTGGGTGTGCCAGACGACGCCGCCCTTGCCCTTCAGCCGCGCGTCGCCGCCCGGCCTTGACGCCGCCAGCACGCTCTTCACCACCGCCCGCACCGCGTGGAACTGGTGGTAGCCGGCCACCTTCTTGACCAGCCGGCCGGCGGCCTCGCCACCGTCCTCGAAGATCACGAAATGGCGCAGGTATTCCAGCAACAGTTCGCGCTGGCACAGCCCCAGCACCAGCGTCTGCAGCTCGCGCATCGCACCCAGCGGGTCGGTGGCCACGCCGTCGATGGTGCGCCAGGCCATGAAGCGCTCGCGCTCGCTGGTGAGCGAGCCCATGCGCGCCTGGACCCCGTCGCTGATGACCTGCAGCACGTTGGCGTGGAACAGATCGGGGATGTCCTGCTGGTAGGTCTGCAGCTGGTTCCACGCCGCCCAGATGTCGGCGTCCTCGTCGCCGGGGTTCTTCAGCTCGAACAACACCAGCGGCAGGCCGTTGACGAACAGCAGCACGTCGGGCCGGCGCATGAGCTTCGGCCCCTGCACGCTGAACTGGTTGACGGCGAGGAAATCGTTGGCCGCCACGTCGGCGAAGTCCAGCAGCCGCACGCGCTCGCCTCGCGTCTGCCCGTCCTTCTGGAACTCCACCGGCACGCCGTCGACCAGCCAGCGGTGCAGCTGGCGGTTGGCGTTGACCAGGCCCGGCACATTGGGGTTGAGCACGCGGCGCAAGGCGTCGTCGCGGGCACCGGGCGGGAGCTGCGGGTTCAGCCGCGCGATGGCCTCGCGCAGCCGGCCGGTCAGCATCACCTCGCGGTAGCTCGCGCGCTCAAGGCCGGGCGTGCGGGCGTCGGGCGGGGAGATGTCGGGGCCGTGGGCGGTGGCCCAGCCCAGGCCGGCGAGCCATTCGAGCATGGCCTGTTCGACCGCGTCTTCGCTGATGGCGGCCTTCACTGCTTTCGATCCTTCGGCTGGGTCAGAGCGCCCGGCACGTCGCGTGCGCCATGCAACACGCGCCAGATCTCGATGTGCTGGGCACGCTGAAGGTAGAAGACCTGGTAAGGGAAGCGCGTCAGCGGCCAGACGCGCAGGTCGGGCAGGCTCAACGCTTCACCCCACCGCGGCGAACCGATGCCGGGCTGCCCCGCGATCCGCTGGTAGGCGGCGTCCAGCTCGGCGAGAAACCGCAGGCCCAATGCACCGCCACCCTCATCGGTGTAGCGGTCCGCCGCAGCCTCGACATCAGCTCGCGCAGCCGCGCGGACGACGAGCCGCGCAGACGCCGAAGCCACGCGGCTCAGGCTTCGCTGGCCTGGCGGCGCCGCGCCTTGGCGGCGGTCGGCGCGGCGCCCTTTGCGGCCGCGCGCTCGCGTACGCGTTCACGCAGACCCGCGAAGTAGGCTGCATCGGCCTCGCCGACGATCGGCGAGGCCGCGCCTTCAAGCAGCAGCTGACGCAGCTTCTCATGCTCCTTCTCGCGGCGAATCAGTGCGCGAAGATACTCGCTGCTGCTGGTGTAGCCGCGGCCGGCAACCTGCTCGTCGACGAAGGCCCTCAACTCGTCGGGCAAGGAGATGTTCATCGTGCTCATGCGGGCAGCGTATCCTGATTGGCAAGGATTGGCAAACCGGCGTCCGGGTCAGTCGGCCTGCGAAGCCCGCGACAGCGGGTGGCGCGTTCAGGCAGGGGCGGCTTCGGCCACGACGGCCTCGGCTTCGGGCAGGCGCAGCTTGCCGGAGATGAGGCGGGGGAGCAGGGTGTCGCGCAGCTCCGCCAACGTGCTTGTTCGCACGCGGTTTGCCGCGACCTGCTTCAGCAACGGACGAACTACGTCCGTGAATGCGCTCCTGACCGCAGTTGGTGCCGAAACGATGTTCAGCGTCGCAATCTGGTCTGCCTTGACTCGTTGATGACTGTTGGACGTGCCGGTTACGAGCGTCCGTACCTGCGCCTCGAACGCCGATGCACGAAGCGTGGAGTAGAGCAACTCGGGGCTTGCCGTCTTCCGGGAGACCCAGGGGAGGAACTCGGTCGAGCAGATTGCTTGGTCTCCCACATCGGCTGTGTACCAAACGCGCGGGATATGAGGATTCAACTTCGATTGCAGCACCGCACCTCGAGGAATGCGTGTCTTGTTGCTTTTGATGCTCCCGCCCGCTTCGAGCACAGGCAACTCGCCCGCGTCGAAGGCGGGCAGGCTGTAGTGCTCGAACGTCATCGTTGGAAAGTCCAATGGCTTTACCGAGCCTTTGGCGAGTGTCGCAAGATCTCCAAAGCAACCGACTTGCCACCCCTTCGGAATCAACCCCAGCGCCGATTCCTCGAACTCGGCGGGGAACAGCGCGGCCGTGGCGGCGTCCATGCCTTCGGGCTCGCGGCCCTCGGCCTTGGCGCGCACCGGGTCGAAGTTGATGAACCAGCTCTTGAACAGCGCCTGGGCGATGGCTTCCAGGGTGGCGTTGGTTTGGCGCAGGAGGTCGATGCGGTCGTCCAGACTGCCGAGCAGCACCTCAATAGCCTGGCGCTCCTTGGATTCGGGCACGGGAACCGGGAGTTTTCGCAGGTCCTTGAGGTTGATGGTTGTTTGAACCGTCGTATTCGCGGCGACACCCAAGGCACGCTGTGACTCTGGCGAGCGAAGCGCTAAGGCAATCCAGCGCGCGAGCTTCGCTTCCCTCGGTCGAATGACGGCCACTGCCCGAGCGACATTCCATCCAGCAAGCGAAGGCGGGACAACGGCGATTTGACCCACAGTTCCCACAACAGTGATGAGCACATCGTCAGCCCGTAGGCGAGTGCGCGTGTACTTGGCTTCGACGTCGGTCGCGATTGACAGGACGTCGGACGTATCGAGACCAAAGGCGCGAAAGTTGTTCACTCGCACCATCGGAACGCCGCCTGAGACGCATTGCCCCGGTTGAACAACGCCGTACGTGACAGAACCTTCGACCGCCAGGGATTCCAGCGGTACTTGGGTCCATCCGGGCGGCAGGGTCGCCTCAGACCGCACACCCCCCCCCAGCTTCTCGCGAATCACCGCATCCAACTCAGCATGTCGGCGTGGCCGCTGGCTGCGCATGGCTCACGCTTCGCCCCTGATCATCGCGACGACGGCCGCACGCGCCGCGTCGAACCGTTCCGGG
>CAUJJP010000112.1 GCA_963205525.1 Pseudomonadota bacterium
CGGCCGGCAGGCGTTCAACGGCATCGGCGGAGTAGCCCACCGAGATCCCCTTGATGAGGCCGTTTCCGATGTCCGCGACGATGCCGGCCAGCTCGGGGCGGTCGCTCAAGCGCAGCAGCGCGCGCGCCTCGCCACGAGCGATCCATGCCCGTTCGGCAATGCCGATGATCGCGCGCACACCGCTATCGCGGTCGTGCCCGTCGAGCACCTGCAGCGTACCGGCGGCGAAGCGGCTCATGTCGACGGCCTCGTCGCTGACGATCAGCTCTTCGTCGAAGGGGTTTCCTGTGTACGGGTCGCGGCGCCGCACGATGGCGCCGGCTGCCCAGACGACTTCGACGGTCCGCGCCGCGGCGTCCCACGTGTCGGGCTGCACGCTCGCCGCGCGCTGCTGCAGCCGCGGCGCGCTGGCGATCAGTGCCGCGGGCATGCCGCCTCCGGCGCCAGGTTGGATTCCGCAACGGCGCGGCGCGCGTCCTCGGCCAGGTGCGGCGGGACAATCGTTGCGTCCAGGGCCGCAGCCACCTCGGGCAGCGTTGTCTCCCCCGCAATCTCCCCGCGGTGCTGTCACGTAGTTTTGTGATTTGACGATGCCGATCGGCCGCATTGGCCGACCGGGTGAGGCAATGCGGAGGCGGTGTCGCAATGGGGATGGGGGCGACGCAGAGCGGCGCCAACGACAACGGCCCGGGTTTGCCGGGCCGTTTGTGTATGAGAGGGCTGGGACGGGGCTCAGAACGGCTGGTCATCGAGCGGCGGCAAGTGGGCGTTGCGCGCGGCCGTCGATGTGCGCTGCCGCTGACGGTCATGCCAGCGCTGTGCCTGAGAGCCGTAGTGATGCACCATGCAGTCGTGCAGAAGCGCGAGCACGTCGAGCAGTTGCGCCGCGGCCTTGTCGGACAGCCGGGGCAGCAGCATCGGCATGGTGACGAAGGCGCGCTTCACTGCACCTCCTGGGCTGCGCACTGCACGTGTTCGGCGGTGATCTGGCGCAGCTTGGCCAATGCGGCGGCCGA
This sequence comes from Pseudomonadota bacterium, assembly GCA_963205525.1. Next base: position 1,017 of record CAUJJP010000112.1, read on the forward strand.
CAGTGCGTAGTGCGCCAGGCGGTTGACCTTGCGCGGCAGGCCGTGGGTGGCCTGGTACAGCGCCTCGAGTGCGCCGGGCTCGAACAGCGGCAAGGTGGTGCCGGCCAGGCGCAGCCGGTGCGCGACGTAGTCGGCCAGCTCCTCGCGGGCGAGCCCGCCGAGGTGATAGCGCACGACGACGCGCTGGGCCAGCGACTCGTGCACCGCCATGCTCAGGCGGCGCCTGAGTTCGGTCAGCCCGACCAGCAGCAGGCACAGCCGCGGCTCGGAGTCCATCGCGTAGTTGGTCAGCAGCCGCAGGTCCTCCAGCACGTCGTTGCGCAGGTGCTGGGCCTCGTCGACGACGAGCACGGGATGGATGCGCGACTCGACCGCCAGGCGGCAGACCTCGCTGTGGATGGCGCGGTAGGCCGAGGCGCGGTTGCGCTCCACCGGCAGCCCGAGCTGCCAGGCGATGGCCTTGTACATGTCCATCACGTTGCCGGTGGACAGCGGCACGTAGAACAGGCGATGCAGCCCCGGATGCAGGGCTGCGGCGAGCTGGCGGCACACGGTGGTCTTGCCCGAGCCGACCTCGCCGGTGATCAGGCCGATGCCGCGCAGCTCGATGAGGTGCTGAAGCCGCGCCTGCGCCTCGCGCGCGGCGGCGGAGGCGAACAGCTCGTCGGGCTGCAGCGAGCGCTCGAAGGGGTAGTGGGTCAGGCCGAAGTGCGTGAGGTACATCAGCGCCGCTCCTTGTCGTCGGTGGGGGTCTGGCGGCGCAGGCGCGCCAAGGCGATCCCGCCCGAGCGCGGCGCCGCGGCAGGCGTGTCGGTCTCGATGCCCTGGGTGGGCCGGTTGCGCCGCACGAAGCAGTTGGCATAGGCGTCCAAGGGCCGCGCGCGTTCGACCAAGCGCCCCTCATGCCAGATCTCGATGCCGCGCGCGGGCGGTGCGCTCGGGTCGTAGCGCAGCGTGACGGTGTGCCCCACCAGCGCCGCATCGAGCTCGAACAGCGTGCCGGCCAAGCTGACGGTGCGGTCGCGCTGCACGCGGCGCTTGGTCTCGAAGAGGAACAGCGCGTCCAGATCGAGCCCGGGGCCGGGCAGTCGTGGCGGCTGCTCGCTCATCGCCCAGCGATCCAGCGGCGTCTGGCCCTCCAGGCCGCGGTGCGGGCTGTGGTGATACTCGGCCTCCACCCAGGCCCACAGCCGGCGATTGAGGTTGTCGAGGCTGTCGGTGTCGGTGCCGCTCAGATTTGGAAGTAGCTGGGCGCGAACGGTCCGGAACCACCGTTCCTGTTTGCCCTTGCCCTGGGGCTGATACGGCCGGGCATGGATCAGCGCGACGCCGAGCTTGGCGCACACCAGCGCGAGCTGCTGCGAGCGGTAGTTGGCGCCGTTGTCGACGTACAGCCGCTGCGGGATGCCACGGCGCAGCAGGGCCTGCTTGAACACCGGCAGGAACGCCTGGGTGTTCTCCGACAACGCGAACGCGCAGTACGGCACCACCCGCGTGGCGTCGTCGAGGAAGGCGATGAGGTAGGTCTTGCGGCGCATGCGCGAGCCGGGCACGCCGACGCTGGGGCCGTGCATGACGTCGCTCATCCACAGCTGGCCCGGATGCGCGAAGGCGAAGCGGCGCCGGTCGGCGCCGGACTCGGTTGCGGTACCGGCCTTGTCCATGAGTCCTGCGCGCTGGAGCAAGCGGTGCACGGTGGAGGCCGCCGGCGTGGGCGCCTCGGGCATCGCCTGGCCGACGGCGGCAACGAGCTGCGGGATCGACAGCTGCGGCTGCTCCTCCTTCAGGCTCAGCAGCGCATCGGCCAGCGCCTGCGGCAACGCGCGCGAGCGGCCGCGGTCGGCACGGCCCTTGGGGTACAGCGCGTCGAAGCCGCCGCGGCGCCAGGCCTTGATCCAGTGGCGCAGCGTCTCGGCGGCCACGCGGGTGCGGCTGCTGCCGGGGATGACGTAGTCGGCCGCGGCCTTCTGGCGCAGCAGCGCGTACAGCCCGCGGCTGCCCGCGGGCAGCTGCAGCAGCTCGGCGATGAGGCCGTAGCGGAACAGGGCGACCGTCTGGCGGTCTGCGGTATCGGTCATGGGCATCGAACTCCTGATCGGTGAGCAAGAGCGCGACCCTACGCAGCCGGGGCCGGCGGGTCAGGCCCCATGTGTTGTTGGACGCCGCCACTTGGGTGGCCAGCGCCGCGGACGCGGTGGAGAAATCCGAGCGGACACGCCAGCGCCGGCAGGTGCTCGGCCAGCATGCCGCGCAGCGTGCCCAGCGCCTCGTCGACGCCCAGATGCCGGCGCAGGGCCGCGACCGTCGGCGCGCACTCCTGCAGCAGCTGCGGCAGCAGCGTCACCGCGATGGGCAAGAGCGTGCGCACCGCATCGAGCCGGCGGCGCAGCCAGCGCATGGCACCGGGCAGCCCGATCGGCTGCGGGCGCAGCGCATCGGCGCACGCTTGCAGGCTGGCAGCGGTCTCGGCCGCGGCGGCGGCCTGCTCGATCTCGGCCAGCGTGCCGGGAAAGCGCGCCGCCAGGTGATCGGGCAGCAGGCTGAACGTGCAGTGCCCCTGCGGGCAGTACCAGCGCGCGATGCGCGTGCCCGCCGGCGTCTTGCGTTCGTAGCTGCCGTGGCGGGCAAAGCCGCAGCCCCCGCGCGGGTGCAGCGGGCAGCAGGCAAGTGTTGCCGAGCGCCAGAGTTCTCGGTTAACGTACTCGGCGCCGGCAAGCCCCGTATCGAACCGAAGCTGCACCGGCATCAGGCCCGCCGGGTTGCAGCCCGCGCGGGCCTTCCTATGTCAACGGAAGACTTGCGACTCTAACGACCTTCGCGGCCCACCCCCCCCACACACACGACGTCGCCCGTGCGAGCCGGCCAGAGACATTCCTCGGCGGCCACTGCAGGGGTTGAACCATGAGTACATGGCCCAACCGGGGGGCCTCCGGCGGCCCCTGCGGGGGGCTGGGAGAAAAGAGACCGAACGCCCAAGCAGCCACACCTCATTGCCACACCGCACGCAGGTGATCAACGGTCACCCAATGCGACACAAACCGGGCGGTGAAATGCGAAGGAGTGTGGGAGGCAACAGGGCACATCGCTGGCGAGGCCGCCATGCAAACGGGGATGTGATGATCGTTCGGTACGCCGACGACAGCGTTCTCGGGTTCGAGAGCAAGGGCGACGTGGACCGGTTCATTGAGGACATGAAGGTGCGGTTCGGCCGGTTCGGGC
>CAUJJP010000113.1 GCA_963205525.1 Pseudomonadota bacterium
TGTGGACAGGCTCAAATGCAGCCTGCCCACATGCCCACCGGGCTCGACGACGACCAGCGATTCTGACTGTTGGGTTCCACACGAAATGACGAGGGGCCTTTCACCGGCGGGGGCTGAAGACGCCTGTTGAGGACGCATGGCGCCGCGCGGACCTTGACCTTGGCCAGAACTCCCAAAGAAGCACTCGCGCGCAGAGCGCGTGGTGTATTCATAATTGCGAGCGGGAGGTTCGGAGGATATGGCCATTCACGACGATCCGGGGATTGTGACGCCCAACGTGGAGGTAACCGGCCTCGTGCGGTTTTATGCGCGAGGTCCGGTTGAACGTCGGGTTGGGCGTCGCTTCGCAGACGTGCCATGTGGTTGTTCGGTGGCGCTCGGTTCAGCCAAACGGCCCGTAACGTACTTGTGAAGCACGCTTGCGATTAGCGTTTGATATGGCACACCCTCTTCAAGGGCTCGGACTTGAATGTCGTTGAGATCGCCAGAAGATAGGCGGATATTGACCCGGCGATCTTTAATGGCTGTGGCGCGTGCCGCTGCCTTGAACTTCGCGAGTTCAGCTTTTGTTGCAACGGATTTCAATTGACCTTTCTCAAAGGCCGTCAGCACCTCGAACTCGTAGTCGTCAATCTTCGGCATCTTCTTCACCTTGAATCAAATAGTCCCGAGTGGCCTTGCGACTCGGGATCACGGTTTTGAGAAAGAAGTAGTTCTCTTCTTCGACGAATGGCACCAAGTGGGCGTAGTTGTCACACGCCACGACGAAAACACGTTGCCTCGGATATTTCGCTTGGTTTGGGTGGGCCAGGATGTCGATAAGCCCGCCAGACTCAATAGCGACCACGATGCTTTCAAATGAAACATTACGGTCTGCTCGAAGAGCCTCATTCTTCTCTGCACTCCAGCGAAATGGTTTCATGGCGCCATCTTACGCCGTTGTGTGCCTAATGTCACCACATTAAGTCAGGCCGTCCAAGGTTGCAGGTGAGGGGCCGCCGCAGCGGCGAAGCTGCATCGAAACCCCGGGGTCTGAAACCCGACGAAACCCTGAGTCAGGTGGAACCCGGGGGCCAGGTCTTGCACCTTGCCCTCGACGGCGTCCTTGTCCCCGGACGCGACGGCCCATTTCTGGTTCTTGAGTGCCACACCGAATCTGGCTACGCCCAGATCGACCCACGGCTGAGCGTCTTTCGGGTCCAGCCGCCTCGGCAGGCTCAAGCCGTACGCAGTGGAAGGCGGATCCTCCAGCCTTGCTCCAGCGGAAGTCCAGGCGACCCAGCGCTTGCTCTTGACGACCGTGAGTGGGACGCCCCGCGCAGCGGCGCGGTACGAATCCGGCATCTGCCCCGTTGGCGCGCTACGCTGTCGGCCATTTCCCCTCCCCCTCGAGAAGGCCCGCCATGATCACCGAGTACGTCTTGTTCGCTTTGCCAGCCGGCCTGGACCGGGCCGAGGTGGTGGCCGGCATGCACGAGGTGGCGCCGCGCTGGCGCCGCGAGCCCGAGCTCGTCCGCAAGACCTTCATCTACGACCCCGCGAACTCGCGTGCCGGCGCCTTCTACCTGTGGAAGAGCCGCGCCGCCGCCGAGCGGGCGCACGACGCGGCCTGGCGCGCGCGCATCCGGCAGAGCTACGGCAGCGAGCCGGTGATCGAGTACTTCGAGACCCCGCTGGTGGTCGACAACGCCCTCGGCCGCGTGATCGCCGAGGGCGAGTGAGCGCGCGCCGGGCGCCGCGGCTTCAGCGCTCGCCTTTGCGGTAGGGCTTCATCAGCGCCTGCGGGTAGCGCGCGCGCCGCGCCACCAGCGCGAGGGCGGCGATCGCCATCGCATAGGGCAGCATCAGGTAGACCTGATAGGGCAGCTCAAGGCCGAACACGCCGCCTCCGGCCTGCTGCAGGCGCAGCTGCAAGGCGTCGAAGAAGGCGAACAGCAGCGCCCCCAGCAGCGCCATGCCCGGGCGCCAGGAGGCGAACACCACCAGCGCGACGCAGACCCAGCCGCGGCCGTTGACCATGTTGAAGTAGAAGGCGTTGAAGGCCGACAGGGTGAGGAAGGCGCCCGCCACCCCCATCAGCGCCGATCCGGCGACGATGGCGCCGCTGCGCAGCGCCGCCACGCTCAGGCCCTGGCTTTCCACCGCCGCCGGGTTCTCGCCCACCATGCGCAGCGCCAGCCCGAGCGGGCTGCGGTTCAGGCCCCAGGCCAGCGCCGGCACCAGCGCCAGCGCGAGCAGGGTGAGCGGGGTCTGGGCGTCGAGCACCGGCAGCGGCAGCCAGTCCATGGGCGCGAAGGGTTCGATGGTGGGCGGACGCTCGACCTTGGGGAAGCTCACCCGGTAGGCATAGCTCGCCAGGCCGGCGGCCAGCAGGGTGATACCCAGCCCGGCGACGTGCTGCGACAGCGCCAGGCCCACGGTGAGCCAGGCGTGCAGGGCGCCGAAGGCGGCGCCGGTGGCCGCCGCCACCGCAACGCCGGTCCACAGCCCGGCGCCCTGCCACACCGCCAGCCAGCCGGCGAAGGCGCCGGCCACCATGATGCCCTCCACCCCGAGGTTGAGGACACCGGCGCGCTCGCACAGCAGCACCCCCAGCGTGCCCAGGATGAGCGGGGTCGCGATGCGCAGCACCGAGACCCAGAACGGCGCCGCGAGCAGGAGCTCCAGGGTCTCGTTCACGATCGCGTGCGGCGCAGCCGGTACTGGGTCCACAGGGTCGCCACCAGCATCGCGATGAGGGCGATGGCATTGATGACCTCGGCGATGTAGGTCGGCACGCCGACCGCGCGGCTCATGCTGTCGGCGCCGACCAGCATGCCGGCGACGAAGACCGACGCCGCCACCACCGCCAGCGGGTGCAGCATGGCCAGCATGGCGACCACGATGCCGCTGTAGCCGTAGCCCGGGCTCATGTCCAGCGTCAGGTAGCCGGCGCGCCCGGCCACCTCCAGCGCGCCGGCCAGGCCGGCGAGCCCGCCGCTGAGGAGGGCGACCACGAACACCGTGCGCTGCAGCGGCACACCGGCGAAGACGGCGGCGCGCGCGTTGGCGCCGACGGCGCGGATCGCGAAGCCCACCGTCGTGAAGTGCAGCAGCACCCAGCAGCCCAGGGCCGCCGCCAGCGCCGCCAGCAGGCCGCTGTGGGCGCGGCTGCGCTCCAGCAGGCGGCCGAGCTGCAGCTCCTCGGGCAGCGCCGCGCTCTGCGGCCAGCCCATCGCCGCCGGGTCCTTCATCGGGCCGTCGAGCATGGCCGACACGAACAGCAGGACGATGAAGTTCAGCAGCAGGGTCGTCACCACCTCGTCGACGCCGAGCCGGGTCTTGGCCCAGGCCGGGCCGATGAGCAGCGCCGCGCCGGCCGCGACGGCGCTGGCGATCATGGCCGGGAAGATCAGCATCGGCGGCCCGGGCAGGGCGCCTACCGCCACCGCGGCCAGGGCGCCGGCATAGAGCTGGCCCTCGGCGCCGATGTTGTACAGGCGGGCGCGGAAGGCGACCGCCGCCGCCAGCCCGGTGAGGATGAGCGGGGTGGCGCGGGTCAGGGTCTCGGTCCAGGCGAAGCGCGAGCCGAATCCGCCTTCCAGCAGCAGCCAGTAGGCGCGGCCCACCGGCGCCCCGGCCCAGGCCACGAGCAGCGAGCTCAGCCCCAGCGTGACCGCCAGCGCCAGCGCCGGGGCGGCGATGAGCAGTGCGGCCGGGGTCTGTTCGCGGCGTTCCAGTCGCATCAGCCTCTCCCCCCGGCCATCGCCAGGCCGATCTGCGCCGGCGTCCACTGCGCGGCCGGCCTGGCCTCGGTCAGGCGACCGCGGTGGATCACCGCGATGCGGTCGGCCAGCGCCAGGATCTCGTCCAGGTCCTCGCTGATCAGCAGCACCGCGGCGCCGCCTGCCACGGCGTCGAGCAGCCGCTGGTGGACCTCGGCCACCGCGCCCACGTCCAGGCCCCAGGTCGGCTGGTCGGCGACGATGAGGCTGGCGTCGCCGTCGATCAGCGCGCGCCCGAGGATGAGTTTTTGCATGTTGCCGCCCGAGAGCGCGCGCACCGGGCGGTCCAGCGCGCCGCCGCGCACGTCGAAGCGCTCGACGATGGCCTGCGCGTGGGCACGTGCGGCGCGCCGGCGCACGAAGCCGGCGCGCGCAAAGCGCGGGCTGGCGTAGCGCTCGAGTACCGCGTTCTCCCACAGCGGCAGGTCGCCGACGAGGCCCACCGCCTGCCTGTCCTCCGGGATGCGGGCCACGCCGGCGGCGATGAAATCGCGCGGGCGTGCGCGCAACGCCCGGCCCTGCACGCGCAGCGGCGCCGCCGCGCTGCCGGCAAGGCCGAACAGCCGCTGTGCGAGCGCCGCCTGGCCGTTGCCGGCGACCCCGGCGATGGCGACGATCTCGCCCGCGTGCAGCGTCAGGCCGGTGCCGGGGATCTCGCACACCGCTGCGCCGGGCTGGCTGGCGCGGCGCACCGCCGCCACCACCTCGCGCCCGACCATGGCCTGCGCCAGCAGCGCCTTGTCGGCGCCGGCTGCCGGCAGCTCGGCGACCAGGCGGCCGGCTCGCAGCACCGCCACCCGGTGCGCGATGCGCAGCACCTCGTCGAGCTTGTGGCTGATGAAGACCAGGGCGACGCCCGCGGCCACCATCTGGCGCAGGGTGGCGAACAGCGATTCGCTCTCCTGCGGCGTGAGGACGGCGGTCGGCTCGTCGAGGATCAGGACCCGCGTGCCCTGGCTGCCGGCCTCGGCGGCCGTGAGCGCCTTCAGGATCTCCACCCGCTGGCGCTCGCCGACCGAGAGCTCGCCGACCCGCGCGTCGGGGTCGACCGCGAGGTCGAAGCGCTGCGCCAGCGCCTGCAGCCGCGCGCGCGCCGCGGCGCGGCGCGAGAACGGCCGCCACAGCGGCTCGCGGCCGAGCAGCACGTTGTCGAGCACGCTCAGGTTGTCGGCGAGGCTGAAGTGCTGGTGCACCATGCCGATGCCGGCCGCCAGCGCCGCCTTGGGCTGGCCCGGCGGCAGCGGCCGGCCGTCGACCTCTATCGTCCCCGCGTCGGCCAGGTAGTGGCCGAACAGGATGGACATCAACGTGCTCTTGCCGGCGCCGTTCTCGCCCAGCAGGGCCAGCACCTCGCCGCGCGCGAGCTGCAGCGAGATGCCGTCGTTGGCCAGCAGCGGGCCGAAGCGCTTGCTGATGCCTTGCAGGCGCAGGACCGGGGGAACGCTCACCGAACGCTTACTTCGCCTTCGGCGCCTTGTCGTCGACCTTGACCGCGAAGCTGCCGGCCAGGATCTCCTTGCTGCGCGCGGCGACCTTGTCCTTCACCGCCTGCGGCACCTTGGCTTCGAAGCTGCCCAGCGGCGCCAGGGTCGAGCCGCCCGGCTTCATGAGCGACCAGCGGCCGTAGTCCTCGGCCTTGAAGCGGCCGCCCTTGACCGCCTCCAGGGCGGCGGCGATGGTCGGCTCCATGTGCCACAGGGCGCTCGCGACCACGGTGTCGGGGTACTGGGCCTGGGTGTCGATGACGTTGCCGATCGCCAGCACCTTGCGTTCCTTGGCCGCGTCGCTGACGCCGAAGCGCTCGGCGTAGAGCACGTCCACCCCCTGGTCGATCATCGCGAACGCCGCCTCCTTGGCCTTCGGCGGGTCGAACCAGCTGTTGATGAAGCTGATCGTGAACTCGGCCTTCGGGTTCATCTCGCGCACGCCGGCGATGAAGGCGTTCATGAGCCGGTTCACCTCCGGGATCGGGTAGCCGCCGACGAGGCCGATCTTGCCGCTCTTGCTCATGCCGCCGGCGATCAAGCCGGTGAGGTAGGCCGGCTCCTGGATGTAGTTGTCGAAGACGCTGAAGTTGGGCGCCTGCGGCTTGCCGCTGCTGCCCATCAGGAAGGCGGTCTTGGGGTAGTCCTTGGCCACCTTGCGCGCCGCCGCCTCGACCGCGAAGCTCTCGCCGACGACCAGCTGGTGCCCGGCCTCGGCGTACTGGCGCATCACGCGCTCGTAGTCGGCGTTGGCGACGTTCTCGCTGAACACGTACTCGATCTCGCCGCGCGCCACCGCCGCCTTCAGCGCCTTGTCGATCCGGCTCACCCACTGCTGCTCCACCGGCACGGTGTAGATCGCGGCCACCTTGAGCTTGGCCTGGGCGAGCGCGGTGGCGGGCAGTCCGGTCAGGCTGGCGGCGGCCGCCAGGGCGGCGGCGAGGGTGGTGCGGCGGGTGGGCGACATGCGGAGATCTCCTGTCCTTGGTGGTTTGTGTGCGCCGGGGTGTGCCTGCGGGTGCCGGGGGGCGCGCTGGGCGCGGACCGGCACCTCCTGGAGGGCGAGCGCAATTGTGCGGCCGGATCTGCGGCCGGATCTGCGGCCGGGTCCGCGGCCGAGTCCGCGGCCGGACCTGCCGCCGGACCTGCGGCGGGGCCTGCAGCCGGGCGCGCGATCCGGTCGCGCACCCCGGCTGCAAGGCTCTCAAGGAAACGCCGGGCCGTCCCAAGTTTCCTTGACCCCCACGGGGGGCGGGCTGGGCGCAGCCCGGCCCTGGGGGCGCTCAGAGCCGCTCGAACACCGCCGCGATGCCCTGGCCGCCGCCTATGCACATGGTCACCAGGGCGTAGCGGCCGCCGCTGCGCTGCAGCTCGTACAAGGCCTTGGTCGCGATCACCGCGCCGGAGGCGCCGATCGGATGGCCGAGGGCGATCGCGCCACCGTTCGGGTTGGTCTTCGCCGGGTCCAGCTCCAGCCCGCGCGCGACCGCGATCGCCTGCGCCGCGAAAGCCTCGTTGCTCTCCACCACGTCGATGCGGTCCAGCGTCAGCCCGGCCTTCTTCAGCGCGAGCCGGGACGCCGGAATCGGGCCTTCGCCCATGATCTCGTTGGACACCCCGGCGACCGCGTAGCTGACCAGACGCGCCAGCGGCCGGTGGCCGTTGGCCGCCGCCAGCGCGGCGTCGGCGAGGACGAAGAAGGCGGCGCCGTCGTTGATGCCCGAGGCGTTGCCCGCGGTCACGCTGCCGTCCTTCTTGAACGCCGGCTTTAGCTTGGCCAGCGACTCCACGCTGGTGCCGGGCTTGACGTGCTCGTCGGTGTCGAACACCACCTCGCCCTTGCGGGTCTGCTTGACGACGGGCGCGATCTGGCTCTTGAAGCGGCCCTCGGCGATGGCGGCGGCGGCGCGGCGGTGGCTCTCGGCGGCCAGCGCGTCCTGCTGCTCGCGCGTGATGCCCCACTTGGCGACCAGGTTCTCGGCCGTCACGCCCATGTGGCCGACGCCGAAGGGGTCGGTCAGGGTGGCGACCATGCTGTCGATGAGCTTGGTGTCGCCCATGCGCGCGCCGCTGCGCATCGCCGTGCTGAGGTAGGCGCCGCGGCTCATCACCTCGACGCCGCCGCCGATGCCGTAGTCGCAATCGCCGAGCAGGATGTTCTGCGCGGTGGTGACGATGCCCTGCAGGCCCGAGCTGCACAGCCGGTTCACCGCCATCGCCACGCTGTCCATCGGCAGCCCGGCCTGGATGCTGGCCACGCGCGCGACGTAGGCCGAGCGGCCCTCGGTGGGGATGGTGTTGCCCACCGTGACGTAGTTGATCGCCTTCGGGTCGACGCCGCTGCGCTCCACCGCCGCCTTCATCACCTGGCCCGCGAGTTCGCTGGGCTCGATGTCGGCCAGGCTGCCGCCGAAGGTCCCGACCGCCGAGCGCACCGCGCTCAACACCACCACATCACGCTTGCTCATGACCGACTCCTGTTTGCTCCGGCCGCACCGGATGACCCTGGGAAACCCCGTAGGTTAGCGCGCCCGCCCCACGGGGGTGAAGCGGATCGGGTTACGCTTGCGCCATGTCACCCGCAAGCTCACCCGCACCGGCCGCGTCCACCCTGGCGCCGACCCCGCTCATCGACAGCACGCATCCGGCGGTCCAGGCCTTCGCCAGCGCGCACGCCCAGGGCGCCGACGCGCGCGAACGCGCGGTCGCGCTCTACCACGCGGTGCGCGACGGCTTTCGCTACGACCCCTACCGCATCGACCTCAGCGCCGCCGGCATGAAGGCCAGCGCCGTGATCGAGCTCGGCTACGGCTGGTGCGTGCCCAAGGCGGCGCTGCTGGCCGCCGCCTGCCGCGCCAGCGGCATCCCGGCGCGGGTGGGCTATGCCGATGTGCGCAACCACCTGAGCACGCAGCGCATGCGCGACATGATGCAGACCGACCTCTTCACCTGGCACGGCTTCACCGAGGTCTGGCTGGATGCGGGCGAGGGCGCGCGCTGGGTGAAGGCGACGCCGGCCTTCAACCTCTCGCTGTGCGAACGCTTCGGCCTCCTGCCGCTGGAGTGGGATGGACGCAGCGATTCGCTGTACCACCCCTTCGACGCCGCCGGCCAGCGCCACATGGAGTACGTGGCCGAGCGCGGCAGCTTCGACGAGGTGCCGCTGGCGGCGATCGCCGAGGACTTCCGGGTCCAGTACCCGCGCTGGATAGAGAGCGGCCAGGCCTTGACCCAGGGCGCGGACTTCCAGGCCGACGTCGACCGCGAGAACGGCTGAGCGGCCGGGCGGCGCCGCGCTGCCGACAGCGCGCGCAGCGGCGACAATCGCGGGTCGCGCACCCAGCACCGACCACGATGTCCGACCCCGCCCAGCAGCCCACCGAAGCGCCCACCGACGACCTGCCCGTGGCAGCACCCGCCGAGGTCCAGGCGCCTGCCGCCGCGTCCGCGCCGACCGCGGAGCCCGGCACCGAGTCAGCCGCCGCGCCCGGTGCCGAGACAGGAGCCGAGCCAGGAGCCGAGCCAGGCCCCGAAGCTGGTGCCGAACCCGCCGTCGAGGCAGATGCCGGACCCGGCGCCGGCCCCGAGGCGCCCGCTCCAAGCGCCGCCGCCGACGCACCCGGGCTCAGCCCCGCCGCCTGCGGCCAGCGCCTGGCCGAGCGCTTCCCGGCGCTGTTCGGCGGCGCGCCGCTGCCGATCAAGCTGCGCATCCACGTCGACCTGCAGGCGCGCGCGCCGGGCGAGTTCCCGCGCCGCGCGCTGGGCCCCTTCTTTGCCCGCTACACCACCAGCAACGCCTACCTCAAGGTCTTGAGCACGGCGACCCAGCGCTTCGACCTCGACGGCCAGCCGGCCGGCGAGGTGACCGAGGAACACCGCAGCGCCGCGCTGGCCGAGCTGGCGCGGCGGCGCGAGATCGTGCTCGCCAGGCGCGCCGCCGAACGCGAGCGCGCGCGGCCGCCGCGTGCTGCAGCATCCGCCGCCGAGCCGGCTGCGGCGCCATCTGCCGATGCCCGGCGGCCCAGGCCTTCAGGCTCCCCGCGCGCGCGCCACGAGCGCCCGCCGCAGCCCGACGATCGGCAAGCCGGGCGGCGCCCGCCGAGGACGCGCGAAGGCGGCCCGGCCGCCGACGCCCGGCCCGAGCGCGCGCAGGAGCGCCGGCAGGAACACCGCCCCGAGCACCGCCCCGAGCACCGCCCAGAGCATCGCCCCGAGCGCAGGCCAGAGCACCGGTCCGAACGCCGGCCCGCCGGTGCGCCAGCGCGCCACGATTCGCGGCGCGCTGGCCCCGTCGCCCCCCACGCATCCCAGCCGAATCCGGCGCGGCATGAAGAGGCCGCGCCACGGTTCGAGGCCCTGGACCCGGCGCAGCGCGAGCGCGCGCTCCTGTTGCGCCAGTACGAGAGCAGCCCGCTGACGAAGTCGAACTTCTGCGTCCTCAGGCGCATCGGCGAGGCCGAGCTCGACGCCCAGCTCGAGCTCGCACGCCGCGAGCGCGACTCGCGTGGCCCGCATGGTCGCCACTGAGCGTCCCTGAGCCCGGGCCGGGAACCCTGCACGGCGCGCAGCCTGCCACCCCTGGGTCCGCCCGCATGATCCCGCCCGACGCCATCGACCCGCACGCGCTGCAGCGTTTCGTCGCCGCCCAGGCGCCGGTGTGGGAGACGGTGGCGGCCGAGCTGCAGGCCGGCGCCAAGCGCACGCACTGGATGTGGTTCGTCTTCCCGCAGCTGCGCGTGCTCGGGCGCAGCGCCACTGCGCGCCACTTCGGACTTACCGGCCTGGACGAGGCGCAGGCCTATGCCGCGCACCCGCTGCTGGGGCTGCGCCTGCGCGCGGCCTGCGGCTGGCTGCTGCAGGCCGCGCCCGGGCGCAGCAGCCTGGAGATCCTGGGGCCGCCCGACCACCTGAAGCTGCGCAGTTCGATGACCTTGTTCGCCGCCGCCGAGCCCGCCGAGCCGCGCTTCGGCGCCGTGCTGGCGCGCTTCGACGCCGGGTTTCCGGACGCGCTGACCCTGCAGGCGCTGCAGCTGCAGTGGCCGTCGCCGCTGGCACCGCAGGGCGGGCAGCGGCCACCGGCCGGCGCGCGATGAGGCTGCGCATACGCAAGCCCTGGCGGCGCGGCAGCGGGCGCTACGCGCCGACCAGCGGCCGCCAGCGGCTCCTCATCGTGGGCCTGGCGGTGGCCGTCACCCTCGTCATCGGGGTCGCGATGCTGGCGCCCCACGTCGCCTTCCTGCGCGGGCAGAAGGCGCTCCAGCGGCAGGACAGGCCGGCCTGCGCCGAGGGCCAGACCGAAGGCTGCGTCGGCGGCCGGATGCCGGTCCTGGTGCTGCCGGCGGCGGCGTCGCAGGCGCGCTGAGGCCGGCGCCGCGGGGCGGATCAGTCGCGCCGCGGCGGCCAGCCGGCGCCGTCGAGCTCGGTGTCGTGCTGGCCCAGGGTCGGCGCCGGGCTGCGCAGCCGTCCCGGGGTGGCCGAGAGCTTGGGCACGATGCCCGGCACCTTCAGCGCGCGCCCGGCGTGGTCGTGCGTCTGCAGAATCATCTCGCGCGCCTGGTACTGGGGGTCGGCGGCGATGTCGGCCACGGTGTAGATGCGCCCTGCGGGCACCTGCGCCGCCCCCAGCACCTGCAGCACGCGCTGGATCGGCAACCCGGCGGTCCAGGCGCCGATCGCGCCGTCGATCTCGGCCACCCGCGCCACGCGGCCGGCGTTGGATTGCAGCGCCGGGTCGGCGCCGAGGTCGGCGCGGCCGATCGCCGCCATCAGCCGGCGGTAGATGCCGTCGCCGTTGCCCGCCACCAGCACCCAGGCACCGTCGGCGCAGCGGTAGGCGTTGCTCGGCGCGATGCCGGGCAGGGCGCTGCCGGCGGGCTCGCGAACGGCGCCGAAGGCGTCGTACTCGGGCAGCAGGCTCTCCATGACGTTGAACACCGCCTCGTACAGCGCGACGTCGACCACCTGGCCGAGGCCGCCGTTGACCTCGCGGTGGCGCAGCGCGGTGAGGACGCCGATCACGCCGTGCAGCGCCGCCAGGGTGTCGCCTATGCTCACCCCCACCCGCACCGGCACCCGGCCCGGCTCTGCCGTCAGGTGGCGCAGCCCGCCCATCGCCTCGGCGACGACGCCGAAGCCCGGCTTGCCGGCGTCCGGCCCGGTCTGGCCGTAGCCCGAGATGCGCAGCATGATCAGGCGCGGGTTGAGCGCGTGCAGCGCCGGCCAGCCCAGGCCCCAGGCCTCCAGGGTGCCGGGCTTGAAGTTCTCGATCAGCACGTCGGCCTCGGCGGCGAGTGCGCGCACCGCGTCCTGGCCCTCGGGCGTGCGAAGGTCCAGCGCCAGGCTGCGCTTGTTGCGCGACTGCACCTCCCACCACACCGAGCTGCCGTCGCGCAGCAGCCGCCACTGGCGCAGCGGGTCGCCGCCGGCCGGTGGCTCGACCTTGATCACGTCGGCGCCGAAGTCCGCCAGCGTCTTGCCGGCAAAGGGGCCGGCGATGAGCTGGCCGAGTTCGAGCACCTTCAGGCCCCGCAGGGCGTCCATCGCGGCAGGCGTCGCAGCAGGTGTTTGCATGCCGCGAGGGTAGCGCGCGGCGCGCCCTATTTCAGCCGCTCGCTGTCGAAGCCGATACGCACCGCGCCCCAGTGGCGGCCGCCGATGAAGATCGGCATGGAGACATCGGCCACCACCTCGCCGGTGTCGCGCAGATAGGTCTGCAGCAGCAGCGGCCGCGTGTTGCGCGCCAGCTTGGCGCCCACCGGGTCGTCGAAGATGCGCTTGTCGCGGCAGTGCACGAGGTCGTGCGCGCGCTCGCCGGTCGGTGGCCGCGAGAACTTGCCGTTGTGGGTGGGCGCGTAGCCCTTGTGGTCCACCGCCAGCGAATACAGGCTGCCGTCCAGGCGCTGCAGCACGGCGTCGAACAGCGCCTGAAGCTCGCCCTGCACCGCCTCGTCGTAGGCGGTGCGGTAGCGCGGCGGGTCCGAGCCCTCGATGCGCCGGTACTGCTGGTCGAAGATGGCTGCGCCGCGCCCGGCGTGGCGCTGCAGCAGCGCGCCCACGGCGTCGCGCAGGCGCGCGCATTCGTCGACCAGGGCGTCGAAGGCGGTGCCGCCGGTGCGCACCTCGGCCAGCGAGCCCTGGATCGCCTCCGTGCTCTGGCGCAGCTGGTCGACCTGGGCCGCCGAGTCGCCCATCAGCCCGTGCACCACGCGCGCCGACTCCGAGACCGCGCCGATGCGCGCGTTCATCTCCTGGTTGACGCCGGTGAGCTCGCCGATCGATCCGCTGATCGTCTGCACCGTGCCCGCCATGCGGCGGAAGTCCTCGACCAGGGTCTCGAAACGTTGCGCGCTGCGGTCTATGCGGCCGGCGGACTGCTGCACGCCGTCGGTGATGGATGCCGTGCCCTGCAGGGTCTGTTCCACCAGCGCCAGCATGGACGCGCTGCGCTGCGAGATCTCGCGCGTCTCGTGGTTGACGCGCGCTGCCAGGCCGCGCACCTCGGCCGCCACGACCGAGAAGCCGCGCCCGGCCTCGCCGGCGCGTGCGGCCTCGATGGCGGCGTTCAGCGCGAGCAGGTTGGTCTGCATCGCGATGCCTTGGATGGTGGCGCCTATGGCTTCGATCGCCCGCGCGCCTTCGGCCAGCTGCTGCACGGTGGCACCGAAGGCGCCTGTCGTGGCCTGCATCTGCGCCATGCCCGCGCGCAGCTGCTGCAGCTCGTCCATCGACGCCGCAGCGGCCGTCAGGTTGCGCTCGGACATCTCGGCGATCGTCAGCGCGCCGCCCTGCACGGCCTGCGACAGATCGGTGACCCGGGTCGCAGACAGCAGCAGGCGGTCGGCGTCTTCGAGCTGCTGCCCGGCGCGCGAGGCGGTGAGCTCGACGTGCTTCTTCAGCTGCGCCACGCTGGTGGCGGTGGCGATGCTGCCGCCGCGCGCGGCCAGCAGCAGGCCGCGCAGCTGGCGCAGGAAGCGGCCCAGCGCCCAGGCCAGGGGGGTGAGCGGCAGCACGCGCGTGTTCAGCGCGGCCACGCCTTCGTTGATGCGCGACAGGGCCCAGCGGGCGCTGCCGGGGACGCGGGTGAGGGCGGCGAGGTTCATTTCATGGCTCCGGGTCGTACTTCATGCCGGTTCCGGCTTATCGGCCGCGCCGCCGGGCCGCTGAAGGCCGCTGAAGGCCGCTGAAGTCCGGTCCCCGCCTGGAAAGCGATCAGAGCACGCGCAGACGCGGCGCCGCGCCGCCGCCCGGTGTCTGCAGTCCGCGCACGAAGTCACGGATCGCCGGCTCCTCGATGAAGTCGGCCGCCGAATGCGCGCCGAGGATGCGCTCGGGCGCCACCGCCCGGCTGATGGCGTAGCCCTGGGCATGGTCGACCCCGGCCTCGGCCAGGGTCTGCAGCGTCGCCAGGTCTTCGGCGTACTCGCCCACGGACTGCATGCCGAGCTGGCGCGCCAGTCCCGCGAGCGAGGTCACGATCGCCATTCCGGCCGGGTTGTGCACGGCGTCGCGCACCAGCGAGCCGTCGAGCTTGAGGGCGTCCACCGCCAGCCCCTTGAGGTAGCCGAAGGACGAGTAGCCGGCGCCGAAGTCGTCCAGCGCCACCTGCACGCCCAGCGCGCGCGCGCGTTCGATGAAGCGCTGCATGTGGGCCATGTCGGTCAGGGCCACGGTCTCGGTGATCTCCAGGCAGATCCGCCCCACCAGCGCGCGCTGCCTTTCCAGCAGATCGAACAGCTCGGCGACGAAGCCCTCGTCGTTGAGCGATGCGCCCGAGAGGTTGACGCCGATGGAGCGCGTGCGGGGCAGCCGCGCCGCGTGTTCCTGCAGCCAGGCGATGACGGCGTGGAGCACCCAGCGGTCGACCAGCGCGCTGCGGCCGCAGGCCTCGGCGGCCTCGACGACGACGCCGCCGGAGAGGACCTCGCCGTCGTCCTTGCGCAGGCGCAGCAGGACCTCGAAGTCCAGCGAATCGAAGGGCCGGCGCAGCGACAGCTGCGGCTGCATGAGCAGGAACAGGCCGTCCGGCGTCTGGCCGCGCTCGAGGACGGCGATCAGCGCCAGCAGCTCCTGGTGGTGGCGGAAGAAGGCGTCCGCGCCCTCCATCACCATCAGCCGTTCGCCCGGTCGCTTCTTCGCCTCCCGGCACAAGGTGTCGGCGGCGGAGATGATCTGCGCCAGCGCCGCGCCGCCGAAGCTCTGCGCCGCCACCAGGCCGGCGGAGACGCGCAGCTCGAAGCGCTGCTCCCCGATCTGGAACGGCGAGGCCGAGATCAGCGCGCAGATGTTGCGGCAGCACTGCGCCGCCTCGTTGACGCTGGCGTCCGGGAATGCGACCACGAATTCGTCGCCGCCCACGCGTGCCAGCAGCGCGCTGGGGTCGAGCTGGCTGCGCATGCGCTCGCAGACCTGGCGCAGCACGGCGTCGCCGGC
>CAUJJP010000114.1 GCA_963205525.1 Pseudomonadota bacterium
CGCCCACCTGCTGGTGCACGGCGCGCTGCACGCCCAGGGCTGGGACCACGAGACCAGCGAAGCGGACGCCGAGGCCATGGAAGCGCACGAGACCGCGCTGCTGGCGCGGCTGGGCTTTGCCGACCCGTACGCGACGTGACGGTCACGCCTGGATGACTACTGATTTGATAGCTGCTTGCGCTTGTCCAGCGGACGCCAAAGGCCGATCAGGCCCTGATCCACGGTTTTACATCCAAGCTCTGGGCGGCGCTTACAGCAGTCGCGCCTTCACGCTCTTGCCCTTGACGCGGCCGGCATTCAGCCGCGCGCAGGCCTCGCTGGCGATGGCGCGCTCGACCGCGACGTAGGTGGAAAAGTCGTTCACGGCGATCTTGCCGATCTGCTCGCGCGCGTAGCCGAAGTCGGCGCACATGGCGCCCATCACGTCGCCAGCACGGATCTTCTCCTTGCGGCCGCCGACGATCTGGATGGTGCACATGGCCGGCACCAGGGCGCCGCCGGGCGCGGGCGTCAGCGCCTCCAGCGGGAAGAACTCGGACGCGCGGCCCTGCAGCTGCTCGATGCGGCCCACGCTGCCCATCTCGTCCATGCCGACCAGGTTCAGCGCCAGGCCCTCGGCCTCGCCGCGGCCGGTGCGCCCGATGCGGTGGATGTGGACCTCGGCGTCTGGCGTCACGTCGACGTTGATGACGGCCGGCAGCTCGGCGATGTCCAGCCCGCGCGCGGCCACGTCGGTGGCCACCAGCACGCTGATGCTGCGGTTGGCGAACTGCACCAGCACCTCGTCGCGCTCGCGCTGCTCCAGCTCGCCGTACAGCGCCAGCGCGCTGAAGCCCTGCGCCCGCAGCGCCTGGACGACGTCGCGGCACTGCTGCTTGGTGTTGCAGAACACCAGCGTCGATTCGGGGCGAAAGTGCAGCAGCAGCCTGGCCACCGCCTCGGTCTTGGCGCGCGGCTCGACCTCGTACCAGTGCTGCCGGATCTTGCCGGCGCCGTGCTGGGCCGCGACTTTCACCATCTCGGGCTGGCGCATGAAGCGCCGGGCCAGTTGGGCGATGCCCTCGGGGTAGGTGGCGGAAAACAGCAGCGTCTGGCGCTCGGCCGGGCACTGGCGCGCCACGGCCTCGATGTCGGCCGAAAAGCCCATGTCGAGCATGCGGTCGGCCTCGTCCAGCACCAGCGTCCTGAGCTGGCCGATGTCGAGCACGCCGCGCTGCATCAGGTCGAGCACGCGGCCGGGCGTGCCGACGACGACGTGCGCGCCGTTTTCCAGGCTGGCGATCTGCTTGCGCGAGGGCACGCCGCCGTACACGGCGACGACCTTCAGGTTGTCCTGCGCGCGCCCCAGGCGCCGCATCTCGGTGGCCACCTGGTCGGCCAGCTCGCGCGTCGGGCACAACACCAGCGCCTGCACGGCGAACCAGCGCGGGTTGAGCTTGTCCAGCAAAGGCAGGCCGAAGGCCGCGGTCTTGCCGCTGCCGGTGCGGGCCTGGGCGATCAGGTCCCTGCCCTGCAGCGTGAGCGGCAGGCTGGCGGCCTGGATGGGCGTCATCCGCTGGTAGCCGAGCTGCCGCAGGTTGTCCTGCACCGGCGGGGGCAGGGGCAAGGATGAAAAAGCGCCGTCTTCAGCGGCGCCGGCAGGGGCATTCATGGCGGCGATTATCCCGCGCCCCGCGCGCGCAGGCGCTCAGGGCGCCACGCGCAGGGGAATCGTCACCGGCCCGTCATTGACCAGCGCCACCTGCATGTCGGCGCCGAATTCGCCCGTCGCCACCACGGCGTGCGCGGCGCGCGCCCGGGCGACGACGTATTCGTACAGGCGCCGCCCCTCGTCCGGCGCCGCCGCCTGGGTGAAGCTGGGCCGGTTGCCGCCCGAGGTGTCGGCCGCCAGCGTGAACTGGCTGACGATCAGCAGGCCCCCGCCAACGTCCTGCACGCTCAGGTTCATCTTGCCCGCGGCGTCGCTGAAGATGCGCAGCTTGAGCAGCTTGGCCAGCAGGCGGTCGGCCTCGGCCTCGGTGTCGCCGCGCTCGGCGCACAGCAGCACCAGCAGGCCGGCGCCGATGGCGCCGCGGACGCGGCCGTCGATGCTGACGCGGGCCTCGGCCACGCGCTGGATCAGGGCTTGCATGGGCTCATCCCTGCGCCGGCCGCGCGGCGGGCTCGGCCAGCTCTTCGGTGGTGAGCGGCTCCACCCCGTCGGGCAGCATCTGGATGCTGACGTGCAGCGCCGGCACGGCCTCGATCAGCGCCTGCTCGACCTGGCCACGCAGCTCGTCGGCGCGGCGCAGCGTCCAGCCGGGCGGCATGTGCATGTGCAGGTTGACGAAGCGCCGCTGGCCGGCCTTGCGCGTCCGCACATGATCGAACAGCACCACCGGGTGCCCGCCACGGTGCTGGGTGAAGCGCAGCAGCACGGCGTCGATGTGGGCCTGCACCTCGGGCTCGGCGGCGGCGTCCATCAGGCCGTGCGAGGAACGCCTGAGCAGGCGCACGCCCTCCAGCACGATGTTGACGGCCACGCCGATGGCCACCAGCGGGTCCAGCCACAGCCAGCCCGTGAACTGCACCAGCACCAGGCCGGCCACCACGCCGGCCGACGTCCAGACGTCGGTCAGCAGGTGGCGCGCGTCGGCCTCCAGCGCGATCGAGCGGTGCTGCCGCGAGGCGCGCAGCATCACCCAGGCCAGCAGGCCGTTGAATGCCGAGCTGAGCAGGGCCAGTGCCAGGCCCCAGCCGACCTGCTGCAGCGGCTGCGGCGCCCAGAAGCGCGGCAGCGTGGCCCAGACGATGGCCGCCGCCGCGCCGATGATCAGCACGCCCTCGAAGCCGGAGGAAAAATACTCCGCCTTGTGGTGGCCGAACGGATGGCCCTCGTCGGCCGGGCGTTCGGCCACCGTCACCATCAGCAGGCCGAACATCGCCGCCGCCAGGTTGACGAAGGACTCCAGCGCGTCCGACAGCAGGCCGACCGAGCCGGTCAGCCACCAGGCGGCGGTTTTCAGCGCGATGGTCAGCAGCGCCACCACGACCGACGTCGCCATCAGGCGGCGCGGCGTCATCCAGACGCCCAGCGCGCTCATGCGGTCGCCCCGTTCACGGCGAGAATCAAGTGCCAGCGCCCACGCAAGCTGCGCCAGCAGCTATCAAAACAGGAGTTCATGCCAGCGTCACCCGCGCGAACTTGCGCTTGCCCACCTGCACCACGTAAGTGCCCGCCT
>CAUJJP010000115.1 GCA_963205525.1 Pseudomonadota bacterium
CGGTCCGCCGGGCCCGGCCCTGCGGGGTTTTGGGGGGTTCGGGGGGGTCGGTCGGGGGCGCCGGCGCCCGGGGCCCCACGGCCAGGCGTTCGGCGTCGGAGAGCTGCTCCCAGCGGGCGGATTCACTCACCCGCTGGCCACCGAACTCGATGGCCATGGTAGGCGGCAGCTTGCGCTGGATGCGCGAGTAGTCGCGCGCCCGCGGGGTGACGAATATCCATTCGTCGGTTTCGGCGTGGCTGCTCAGCGGCCAGGCGGCACACAGGCCGGCAGCGACCAGCAGGCGGCGGCGGATTGGTTGGGGCAGGGGCATGGGCACTCCAGTCTCGACTGCCGGTGGCGGCGGTGGACCGAATTCCATCGGTCCGCAGCGCCGCCGTCCATCGTCATCGGATGAAGTGCAGCCCCAGCGGTGCCGGCCGCGGGCTTGAGCGACGTACGGTACCTCTGCGCAGTTGGCCAGTTGGCCAGTTGGGCAGGCGCTCAGGCCAAGGCCTGCTGCAGCGCCGCCAGCACCTGCAGCGGCTGCTCGGCCATCAGGTTGTGACCGGCGTCCACGAACCGGGTCTGCGCCTTCAGCAGCGTCGCCAGCGGCTGCGCCGCCTTGGGTGGCGTCATCTGGTCGAAGCGGCCCAGCACGAAGTGGACCGGGCAGGCCACGCGCGCGGCGGCGGCTTCGCCGTCGCGGTAGCGGTCGCAGGCCGAGAACTCGTGGTGGAACAGGTTGCCATCGGTCCAGCCCGCCTGCATGCGCCGCATCAGCGCGCGGTTGGCGCCGTGCAGCCACATGCCGGGGCCGGGGAAGGAGGGCTTGGCCGCAAGCGAGGCGTGCGACCAGGCGCAGACCTGGTCGATCGCGCGCAGCGGCTCGGCCTGCGCGGTGGCCAGCAGCGACTCGGACACCTGCATCGGGTAGGCGCTGCCCAGCATCAGGAGCCGGGTCGCACGCTCGGGGGCGCGGCCGGCGGCCTCCAGCGCCACCAGCGACCCCATGCTGTGGCCGATCAACGCGGCACGCTCGACGCCGGCCGCGTCCAGCAGCGCCAGCAGCCAGTCGGCCATCGCCTGCACGTCGGGCAGGGGAGGGCCCTCGCTCATGCCGTGCGCCGGCAGGTCGGGCGCCAGCACCGCGTGGCCGTGGTGCGCCGCCCAGCGCGCCAGCAGGTTCCATACGCTGTGGTCGTTCAGCGCCCCGTGCACGAACACCAGTGCCGGCAGGCCGGCGTCAAAGGGTTTGCCGCCGGTGTAGGCATAGGCGCTGCGGCCCTGGACCTGCAGTCTCATGGCGTCGTCATGGGGTCTTCTCGGCGATCCGCAGCGCGCGCCGCAGGTCCTCGATCAGGTCCGCCGCATCCTCCAGCCCGACCGACAGCCGCAGCGTGGCGGGCCGGATGCCGGCGGCGGCGAGCGCGGCCTCGTCCATCCGGTGGTGGGTGGTCGAGGCCGGGTGGATGACCAGCGAGCGCGCGTCGCCCACGTTGGCCAGGTGCGAGAAGAGCTGGAGCGCCTGCACGAAGGCCTGGCCGCGTGCCCGGCTGCCGTGCAGCTCGAAGCTGAACACCGCGCCGCAGCCGCGCGGCAGCAGCCGTGCGGCCAGCGCGTGGCTGGGGTGCTGCGGCAGCTCCGGGTAGGCGACGCTCGCCACCAGCGGCTGTGCGACCAGGAACTCGACCAGATTGCGCGTGTTCTCCACGTGGCGCGCCATGCGCAGCGGCAGCGTCTGCAGCCCCTGCAGCAGCAGCCAGGCGGTGTGCGGGCTCATACAGGCGCCGAAGTCGCGCAGCCCCTCTCGGCGCGCGCGCAACAGGAAGGCGCCGACCGTGCTCTCCTCGCTGAACACCATGCCGTGAAAGCCTTCGTAGGGCTGGTTCAGCTCCGGGAAGCGCGCTGCACGGCCCCAGTCGAAGCTGCCGCCGTCCAGCAGCACGCCGCCCACCACCGTGCCGTGGCCGCACAGGAACTTGGTCGCCGAGTGGAAGACGAGGTCGGCGCCCAGCGCCAGCGGCTGCATCAGCCAGGGCGTGGTGAAGGTGGAGTCCACCAGCAGCGGCAGCCCCGCGGCGTGTGCGATCTCGGCCACCGCCGGCACGTCCAGCAGCTCCAGTCCCGGGTTGCCCAGGGTCTCGCCCAGCAGCAGCCGGGTCTCGGGGCGGATCGCGGCGCGCCAGCCGTCCAGGTCGCCGGGGCGCACGAAGCTGGTCGTGATGCCGAAGCGCGGCAGCGTGTAGTGCAGCAGGTTGTGCGAGCCGCCGTACAGCGCGCTCGACGCCACGATGTGGCTGCCGGCACCGGCCAGGGTGGCCAGCGTCAGGTGCAGCGCCGCCTGCCCGCTGGCGGTGGCGATGGCGCCCACCGCACCCTCCAGCGCCGCCATGCGTTCCTCGAACACCGCGGTGGTGGGGTTGCTGATGCGGCTGTAGACGTGGCCCGGACGTTCCAGGTTGAACAGGCCGGCGGCCTCGTCGCCGCTGCCGAGCACGAAGCCCGTGCTCAGGTGCAGGGGAACGGCGCGCGCGCCGGTGGCCGGGTCGGGGGCGGCCCCGGCGTGCAGCGCCAGGGTGTCGAAACCGGGATCCGAGGGGCCGGGCATGGGGTGATTCCGGAGCGCCGGCGATCGGCCGGGGGGGTGGACCGGGCCCCATTGTGGGCTATATTGAACCGTCCCTGCCGGGCATCGAGGAGCTGCAAATGAAGGTCGCCGACATCCTGCGCGTGAAGGGCAACACCTTGTTCACCGTGCCGCCCGAGCAGCCGCTGGCGGAAGCGGTGCGCACCATGGCCGAGATGGACATCGGTTCGCTGGTGGTGATGGAGCACGGCGACCTGGTGGGCATGCTCAGCTTCCGGGAAGTGATACAGGCCGTCGTGCGCAACGGCGGAAGCATAGGCAGCACCATCGTGCGCACCGTGATGGACGACGCGCCGCTGACCTGCACCCCGGAGACCGACATGGACGAGGTGCGGCGTTTGCTTTGCCGGCGTGAGCCCGGCCCGGGCTCAGCGCAGCAGCGACAGCACCTGCTGCGGCAACTGGTTGGCCTGCGCC
>CAUJJP010000116.1 GCA_963205525.1 Pseudomonadota bacterium
CAAGGGCCTGCCCACCACCGCAGCCTACGTCGCCATCGGTCGAAGAATCCTGCGCGTCGCCTTCAGCGTCTTCAAGAATCAAGCCACCTATGACCCGGCCAGGTTGCCCGGCGCTTGACGGCGAACATAGAACCTCAGCCCTGGGCGGCGACGCGTTCGGGGTGGGAGCGCAGCTTGTTCAGGGCCGAGAGGTAGGCCTTGGCAGACGCGACCACGATGTCCGGGTCGGCGCCGACGCCGTTCACGACCCGGCCGCCGTGCTGCAGCCTGACCGTCACCTCGCCCTGCGATTCTGTGGAGCCGCTGGTGATGGCATTGACCGAATAGAGCATCAGTTCGGCCCCAGACTTGATCTGCGACTCGATCGCCTTCAGGCTCGCATCGACCGGCCCGTTGCCGTCGCTCTCGGCGTGCAGTTCGCGCTCGCCGGCCGCGAACACGACCCTGGCGTGCGGGCGCTCGCCGGTCTCGGAATGCTGGGCCAGGGCGAGCAGCCGGTAGTGCTCCTGCTCGGCGGTCACGCTCTCGTCGCTGGCCAGGGCGATGATGTCCTCGTCGAAGATCTCGCTCTTGCGGTCCGCCAGGTCCTTGAAGCGCGCGAAGGCGGCGTTGATCTCGGTTTCGGAGTCGAGCTCTATGCCGAGTTCCTGCAGCCGCTGCTTGAAGGCGTTGCGCCCGCTGAGCTTGCCCAGGACGATCTTGTTCGCGCTCCAGCCCACGTCCTCGGCACGCATGATCTCGTAGGTGTCGCGCGCCTTGAGCACGCCGTCCTGGTGGATGCCGCTGGCGTGGGCAAAGGCGTTCGCCCCCACCACCGCCTTGTTCGGCTGCACGACGAAGCCGGTGGTCTGACTCACCATGCGGCTGGCGGGAACGATCTGCGTCGTGTCTATGCCCAGGCTGAGGCCGAAGTAGTCGCGGCGCGTCTTCACCGCCATCACCACCTCTTCCAGGCTGCAGTTGCCGGCGCGCTCGCCCAGGCCGTTGATGGTGCACTCGATCTGGCGCGCACCACCCGTCACCACCCCGGCCAGCGAATTGGCGACCGCCATCCCGAGGTCGTTGTGGCAGTGCACCGACCACACCGCCTGGTCGGAGTTGGGCACGCGCTGGCGCAGATCGCGGATGAAGTTGCCGAACAGCTCGGGCACCGCGTAGCCCACGGTGTCCGGGATGTTGACGGTGCGCGCGCCTTCGGCGATCACTGCCTCCACCACGCGGGCCAGGAACTCGGGGTCGCTGCGGTAGCCGTCCTCGGGCGAGAACTCGATGTCGTCGCACAGATTTCGCGCGAATCGCACCGCCTGCCTGGCCTGCTCCAGCACCTGCTCGCGCGTCATGCGCAGCTTCTTGGCCATGTGCAGCTCGCTGGTGGCGATGAAGGTGTGGATGCGCGCGCGCGCCGCCCCCTTGAGCGCCTCCGCGGCACGGCCGATGTCGCGGTCGTTGGCGCGCGCCAGCGAGCACACGGTTGAGTCGCGGACGTGGTCGGCGATCGCCTTCACGGCCTCGAAGTCGCCGTTGCTGGAAGCCGCGAATCCGGCCTCGATGACGTCCACCCGCAGTCGCTCAAGCTGGCGCGCGATGCGCAGCTTCTCGTCACGCGTCATGGAGGC
The DNA here is from genome assembly GCA_963205525.1 of Pseudomonadota bacterium. Next base: position 1,617 of record CAUJJP010000116.1, read on the forward strand.
GCCGGGCGATTGCTCGCCATCGCGCAAGGTGGTGTCGAAGATGATCAGTTGCTCGCTCATGCTTGGTCTCCCGATTCGGCGACGGACAGTGCCGCCGCGCCCGGCTGCAGCGCCCCGGCGCGCGCCATGCCGCACAGCAGCGCCTTGAAAGAGGCAGCCACGATATCGGCGTCCACGCCCACGCCGTGCAGGCAGCGGGCGCCTATGCGCAGCTCGATGTAGGCCGCGGCGCGCGCCTTGGCGCCGCTGCCGATCGCGTGCTCGTGATAGTCCAGCACCTGCAGCGCGACGCCGCAGGCCGATTGCAATGCGTTGGCGAAGGCGTCGACCGGGCCGCTGCCCTGCCCTTGCAGGCGCAACAACTCGCCACCCAGCCGCAGCCGTGCGTCCAGCCGCACGCGGCCGTCGGCCTGCTCGTCGAGACGGTAGTGTTCGAGCAGCCGGGCGTCGAGCCGGTACTCGCGCTCGAACACCCGCCACAGGTCGGCGGCGCTCATCTCGCGGCCCTGCACGTCCATCAGCGCCTGCACCACCTGGCTGAACTCGATCTGCAGCCGGCGCGGCGCCTCGATGCCGTACTCGGCTTCGAGCAGGTAGGAGATGCCGCCCTTGCCCGACTGGCTGTTGACGCGAATCACCGCTTCATAGGAGCGCCCCAGGTCCTTGGGGTCGATCGGCAGATAGGGCATCTCCCAGACGTCGGCGTCGCCGCGCGCGGCGAAGGCCTTCTTGATCGCGTCCTGGTGCGAGCCAGAGAACGAGGTGTAGACCAGGTCGCCGACGTAAGGGTGGCGCGGGTGCACCGGCAACTGGTTGCAGTGCTCGACGCAGCGGCGGATCTCGTCGATCTCCGAGAAGTCCAGCCGCGGCGACACGCCCTGCGTGTACAGGTTCAGTGCGATGTTGACGAGGTCGACGTTGCCGGTGCGCTCGCCGTTGCCGAACAGGCAACCTTCGATGCGGTCGGCACCGGCCATCAGCGCGAGCTCGCCGGCCGCGGTGCCGGTGCCGCGGTCGTTGTGCGAGTGCACCGACAGCACGATCGCATCGCGCCGCGCCAGGTGGCGGTGCATCCATTCGATCATGTCGGCGAAGACGTTCGGCGTGCTGTGCTCGACCGTCGACGGCAGGTTGATGATGCACCTGGCCTCGGGGGTCGGCTGCCAGACCTCGGTCACCGCGTCGACCACGCGCTTGCTGAAGCTGAGCTCGGTGCCCGAGAACATCTCCGGCGAGTACTCGAAGGTCCAGCGCGTGCCCGGCTGCGCCGCGGCCAGCTGCTGCAGCAGCCGTGCGTGGCGCACCGCGAGCTCGACGATGCCGTCTTCGTCCAGCCCCAGCACCACGCGGCGCATCACCGGCGCCACCGCGTTGTACAGGTGCACGATGGCGCGCGGCGCGCCAGCCAGCGACTCGAAGGTGCGCTGGATCAGCTCCTCGCGCGCCTGCGTCAGCACCTGGATCGTCACGTCCTCGGGGATCAGGTCCTGCTCGATCAGCAGGCGCACGAAGTCGAAGTCGGCCTGCGACGCCGACGGGAAGCCGACCTCGATCTCCTTGAAGCCGATGCGCACCAGCATCTCGAACATGCGCAGCTTGCGCGCCGGGTCCATAGGCTCGATCAGCGCCTGGTTGCCGTCGCGCAGGTCGACGCTGCACCACAGCGGCGCGCGCTGCAGCACGGCGTCGGGCCAGCGCCGGTCGTGCAGGTGCACCGGGGCGCAGGCTCGGTACTTGGTGGCGGGGTCGGCGAGCATAGGCATGGCAGGGTTCCTGAGGCTTACCCGACGCAGCCCGGAATCGATCCGGAAATGAAAACGGCCCGCTGCGTCGTGCTGGCGGGCCGTTCGAACCTGGAAAAGGGCGAAGTCGATCAGCGCGCCTGCGGCACGCCTAGTAGCAGCGAAAGCGGGTGGATCGACATGCGGCGAATGATAGCAGCCCGCCTCACTGGTGCAGGCCGACCTCGTCGGGCTCGTCGGTGGAGGTGGCGATCACGCTCGTCGGCAAGCCCTTGGACTTGCGCCAGGCATACACCGCATAGCCCGACAGGCCGTAGACGCAGAACAGCGCGAACAGCGCCTTCGGCGGGTCCTGGCTGACGACGACGATGCCGATCGCGATCGCCACCATGACGACGAAGGGCACGCTGCGCCGCATCGCGCTCAGGTCCTTGAAGCTGTAGAAGGGCGCGTTGGTGACCATGGTGATGCCGGCGTACAGGGTCACGCAGTAGGCGCTGACGACCAGCCAGTCGACGCGGCCGACATTGCGAAATCCTGCATCGTCGAAGACCCAGATGAAACCCACCACCAGCGCCGCCGCCGCCGGGCTGGGCAGGCCCTGGAAGAAGCGCCGGTCGACGACCGCGATGTTGGTGTTGAAGCGCGCCAGCCGCAGCGCCGCACCGGCGATGTAGACGAAGGCCGGGATCCAACCCAGGCGGCCGAGGTCCTTCAGCGCCCACTGGTACATGATGAGCGCGGGCGCGGCGCCGAAACTGACCATGTCGGACAGGCTGTCCATCTGCTCGCCGAACGCGCTCTGCGAATGCGTCATGCGCGCGATGCGGCCGTCCAGGCCGTCGAGCACGGCGGCGACGAAGATCGCGATGCAGGCCGCCTCGAAGCGCCCGTTCATCGCCATCACGATGCCGTAAAAGCCCGAGAACAGCGCGGCCAGGGTAACCGCGTTGGGCAGGAAATAAATGCCCTTGCGGCGCGGGCGCGGCGCGTGGTCCAGCGGCGCTGCGCCCGATTCTTCGAACTCGGTCATAGGGGCGGGAGGATAGCGCCTCCCGCCATCGGGCCTGCGCCTGCCAGCGCAGGCCTGCCGTTCAAGGCCGCCTCAGTTGCGGCTCTTGTCGACCAGCTTGTTGGCCTTGATCCACGGCAGCGAGGGCCGGTCACCCGGGCGCGCCTGCGCGCGGCCGGGCGGCACGAGCGGGCCTGCGCCTGCCAGCGCAGGCCTGCCGTTCAAGGCCGCCTCAGTTGCGGCTCTTGTCGACCAGCTTGTTGGCCTTGATCCACGGCATCATCGCGCGCAGCTTCTCGCCCACCTGCTCGATGCTGTGCTCGGCGGTCAGGCGACGTCGCGACAGCAGGGTCGGCGCACCGGCGCGGTTCTCGAGGATGAAGCTCTTGGCGTACTCGCCGGTCTGGATGTCCTTCAAGGCCTGCTTCATCGCCGCCTTGGTCTGCTCGGTGACGATCTTCGGCCCGGTGACGTACTCGCCGTACTCGGCGTTGTTGCTGATCGAGTAGTTCATGTTGGCGATCCCGCCTTCATAGATCAGGTCGACGATCAGCTTGAGTTCGTGCAGGCACTCGAAGTAGGCCATCTCGGGCGCGTAGCCGGCCTCGACCAGGGTCTCGTAGCCGGCCTTGATCAGCTCCACCGTGCCGCCGCACAGCACCGCCTGCTCGCCGAACAGGTCGGTCTCGGTCTCCTCGCGGAAGTTGGTCTCGATGATGCCGGCCTTGCCGCCGCCGTTGGCCGCGGCATAGCTCAGCGCCAGGTCGCGCGCCTTGCCGCTCTTGTCCTGATGCACCGCGATCAGGTGCGGCACGCCGCCGCCCTGGGTGTAGGTGTTGCGCACCGTGTGGCCGGGCGCCTTGGGCGCGACCATCCAGACGTCGAGGTCGGCGCGCGGGACGACCTGGCCGTAATGGACGTTGAAACCGTGCGCGAAGGCGAGCGAGGCGCCGGCGCGGATGTTCGGCTCGACCTCGCTGCTGTAGACCTGGGCGATCTGCTCGTCGGGCAGCAGGATCATCACCACGTCGGCGGTCTTCACCGCCTCGGCGACCTCTGCCACCTTCAGCCCGGCGCGCTCCACCTTGGCCCAGGAGGCGCCGCCGCGGCGCAGGCCGACGGTGACCTTGCAGCCGCTGTCGTTGAGGTTTTGCGCGTGCGCATGGCCTTGCGAGCCGTAGCCGATGATGGTGACGTTCTTGCCCTTGATGAGGCTCAGATCGGCGTCCTTGTCGTAATAGACCTTCATGGTTTTCTCTCCGCTGTGAACTGAAAACAGGCGGCGCCGGCCGCCCCCAAAGACTAGACCCTGAGGATGCGCTCGCCGCGGCCGATGCCGCTGGCGCCGGTGCGCACCGTCTCCAGGATGGCGCTGCGATCCACCGCGCCGATGAAGGCGTCGAGCTTGCCGGCGTCGCCGGTGATCTCGATGGTGTAGCTCTTCTCGGTGACGTCGATGATGCGGCCGCGGAAGATGTCGGCCATGCGCTTCATCTCCTCGCGCTCCTTGCCGACCGCGCGCAGCTTGATCAGCATGAGCTCGCGCTCGGTGTAGCTGCCCTCGGTCAGGTCCACGACCTTGACGACCTCGATCAGCCGGTTCAGGTGCTTGGTGATCTGCTCGATGACCTCGTCGGAGCCGGTGGTGACGAGGGTCATGCGCGACAGCGAGGGGTCCTCGGTCGGCGCCACCGTCAGGCTCTCGATGTTGTAGCCGCGCGCCGAGAACAGCGCGACCACGCGCGACAGCGCGCCAGCCTCGTTCTCCAGCAGCACCGCGATGATGTGTCTCATGGGAATCTCCTCTTGAAGCCGGGCTGCCGACCGCCAGCGGTAACCGGCGGCGCTGGCCCGCGCCCCTCAGGGTTGGAAAGTGGTGGGTTGCGCTCGGTGCAGACTGCGGCGCGCCCTCGCCCCGCGCCCGGCGCCTGCCCGGCGGTGGCCGGGCGGCGTCGGCGCGGGCTTCAGGCGCTCACAGTTCTTCCGAGCCGAGCAGCATCTCCGACAAGCCCTTGCCCGCCTTCACCATGGGCCAGACGTTCTCGGTCGGGTCGGTGCGCACGTCCAGGAAGACGGTGCGGTCCTTCAGCCGGATCGCCTCGCGCAGGGCGGGCTCCACGTCGGCCGGCTTCTCGATCAGCATGCCGACGTGGCCGTAGGCCTCGGCGAGCTTGACGAAGTCGGGCAGCGCGTCCATGTAGGTGTGCGAGTAGCGGCCCTGGTAGTCGAGCTCCTGCCACTGGCGCACCATGCCCAGGTAGCGGTTGTTCAGGCTGAGGATCTTCACCGGCGTCTTGTACTGGGCGCAGGTGGACAGCTCCTGGATGCACATCTGGATGCTGCCCTCGCCGGTGATGCAGAACACGTCCGCATCCGGCCGGCCGCGCTTGACGCCCATCGCGAACGGCAGGCCCACGCCCATGGTCCCGAGGCCGCCGGAGTTGATCCAGCGCCGCGGCTCCTCGAAGCCGTAGTACTGCGCCGCCCACATCTGGTGCTGGCCGACGTCGGATGTGATGTAGGTGTCGCGCCCGCGCGTGAGCTCGCACAGCTTCTGCACCACCATCTGCGGCTTGATGACCTCGCTGCTCTGGCGGTAGTTCAGGCACTCGCGCTTGCGCCACTCGTTGACCTGGCTCCACCAGGCCGAGATCTGCGAGCCGTCCGGGCGCTGCTGCGCCTCGCGCACCTGGACGATCAGCTCCTGCAGCACGTCCTTCACGTCGCCGACGATGGGCACGTCGACCTTCACCCGCTTGGAGATGCTGGAGGGGTCGATGTCGATGTGGATGATCTTGCGCTCGATCTGCGCGAAGTGGCGCGGATTGCCGATCACCCGGTCGTCGAAGCGCGCCCCGACGGCGAGCAGCACATCGCTGTGCTGCATCGTCATGTTGGCCTCGTAGGTGCCGTGCATGCCCAGCATGCCGAGGAACTTGGGGTCGCTCGCGGGGATGGCGCCCAGGCCCATCAGGGTGCTGGTGCAGGGGAAACCGAGCAGGTCGGTCAGCTCGCGCAGCTCGGCGGTCGCGTTGCCCAGGATCACGCCGCCGCCGGTGTAGATGTAGGGCCGGCGCGCCTGCATCAGCAGCTGCACCGCCTTGCGGATCTGGCCGCCGTGGCCCTTGCGCACCGGGTTGTAGGAGCGCAGCTCCACCGAGTCCGGGTAGTGGAAGGGCGCGGTCTTGATCGACACGTCCTTCGGGATGTCCACCACCACCGGCCCGGGACGGCCGGTGCGCGCGATGTGGAAGGCCTTCTTGATCGTGAGCGCCAGCTCGGCGACGTCCTTGACGAGGAAGTTGTGCTTCACGATCGGGCGCGTGATGCCCACCGTGTCGCACTCCTGGAAGGCATCGAGCCCGATCACCGGCGTCGGCACCTGGCCGGTGATGATGACCATCGGGATCGAATCCATGTAGGCGGTGGCGATGCCGGTGACGGCATTCGTCACCCCGGGCCCGGAGGTGACCAGCGCCACCCCGACCTCGCCGGTGGCGCGCGCATAGCCGTCGGCGGCGTGCACCGCGGCCTGCTCGTGGCGGACCAGGATGTGTTCGAAGGCGTCCTGCTTGTAGACCGCGTCGTAGATGTAGAGCACGGCTCCGCCCGGATAGCCCCAGAGGTACTTGACCCCTTCGGCCTGCAGGCAGCGGACGAGGATTTCCGACCCGTTGGGGTCGGCGGCGGGAGTGGGAGAGGAAGGCTGTGCCGTTGCGGCACGCTTGACTTCCGCGGCAGACATGTTCATTGGAACCTCTGTGAATTTCTCTAACGAAAAACCATCGGTGCCGCTCCTCGCACCTTCGTGAGGCGGATTCGCGGCCTGCGCGGTCAAAAACCGGTGCCAGGTCGGCCACCGGATCGAGACCCAGGGACTGCGTTGTGCGAAGCAGCATTATGCCCGCCGCCGCTGCGCCAGCCGCGCGAGGCCCCGAGCCCGAGGCACCCCGATGCAATAATGCGACGCGCTGACCAGCCTGGTGCCCGCCGCGGTGCCTGCCACCTTGGCCACCGAGCAAGAACTGTCCGACTTCCTGCGGAGCATCGACAAGCGCGCCTTCAAGCGCACCAGCTACACGGTGCGCGACGAGCATGCGGCACTGGACATCGTGCAGGACGCGATGCTGCGCCTGGCCGAGAAGTACGGCGACCGGCCGGCGGCCGAGATGCCGCTGATCTTCCAGCGCATCCTCTCCAACGCGACCATGGACTGGTTCCGGCGCCAGAAGGTGCGCAACGCGGTGCTCGTCAACCTCGGAGAGTTCGAGGGCGAGGACGACTTCGACCTGCTGGAGACCCTGGTCTCCAAGGACGGCGCGCTGGGTGCCGAAAGCGCAGCCGACAGCGTCGGCCGACGCCAGACGCTGATGCGGATCGAAGCCGCGATCGCGGAGCTGCCGACGCGTCAACGCGAGGCGTTCCTGTTACGTTACTGGGAGGAGTTCGACGTGGCCGAAACCGCCGCCGCCATGGGCTGCTCTGAAGGCAGCGTGAAGACGCACTGCTCGCGCGCCGTGCATGCGCTGGCGCGGGTACTGCGTGACAAGGGCCTCATACCGTGAAGCCGAACCTGGACCCCACCCCCCGCAGCCAGCAGTTGGAAGCGCGCGTCGGCACGCAGCTGGCCGCGATCCTCGACGACGGTCTGGCTGGCCTGCCGCCGGACGTGGAAAGCCGCCTGCGCTTCGCACGCGAACAGGCGCTGGCACGCCACGCCGCGGCGTCGCGCGTGCTGCAGGCCGCCGCGCGGCCGGCCGTGCCTGCGCGCGGCGTGGTGCTCGCCGGTGGCGGCAGGGCGGCCCTGGGCGCAGCGCCACTGGCCGGCGGGAGCTGGTGGTCGCGCCTGGGTCTGCTTCTGCCGCTGCTGGTGGTGCTGGCGGCGATCCTGTTCGTCCAGGCGCGCCAGCAACGCGAGGCGGCCGCCGTCGCGGCACGCATAGACAGCGCACTGCTGGCCGACGAACTGCCGCCCGAGGCCTACGCCGACCCCGGCTTCGTCGCCTTCCTGGAGCTGCAGCAGCCATGAGTGCTTCGGCGCCCAGGCCCAGCCTGCGACCCGCCCTGCTGGCCTTGCTGCTGGGTCTGCTGGGCGGCCTGGGCGGCGCATGCCGGGCCGCCGACTGGCAGGACCTGAGCCCTTCGCAGCGCCAGGCGCTGGCGCCGCTGCAGTCGCACTGGCCGCAGCTGCAAGACACCCAGCGCGCGATGTGGCTGGAGCTCGGCGAACGCTATCTCAGCCTGTCGCCAGCCCAGCAGGAGAGGCTGCAGCAGCGCATGACCGACTGGGCGCGCCTGACGCCGGCCGAGCGCGGACAGGCGCGGGTGCAGTTCCAGGAGGCCAGCCGCTGGTCGCCGGCCGAGCGCAGCGAGCGCTGGCAGGCCTACCAGAGCCTGGACCCGCAGGCACGCCAGGTGCTGGCCGAGCGCTGGCGGCTGGAGGCCGCGGCGCGCGAGCAGGAGCAGGAGCGCCAACCGAAGTCGGCCGACAAGCGCACCGTGTTCGAGCGCCCGCGGCCCTCGCCGCGGCCGGCACGGGCCGCCGCACCCACCGCCGCCGCCGCCCGCACCGGCGCCACCACCCGGCCGCTGGCGCAGCCCCGCGACCCCGTCCCCTCGCCCGCCCAGCACGGCCTGCCCAAGATCGCGGCCACGCCCAGCTTCGTCGACCCGGCCACCCTGCTGCCCAGGCGCGGGCCGCAGGCGGCCGCGGTGACGCCGCCGGCCCCCGCCTCGGCGGCGAAGGCGGCGCGATGAGCGAGGTTCCCATCGAACCGGCAGCACCCCTCACGCCCGCGCAGGCTGGCGCCGAGAGCGCTGCCGAAAGTGCCGACCAGAGCGTCGGCCCTGGCGCCGGCCAGAGCGCCGGCATCTGGCGCCGTCTGGCCTGCATGCTCTACGAGGGACTGCTGCTGTTCGGCCTCGTGATGGTGGCCGGCACCTTGTATTCCGGCCTGACCCAGCAGCGGCACGCGCTGGTCGGCACCGCCGGCCTGCAGGCCTTCATGTTCCTGGTGCTGGGCATCTACTTCACCTGGTTCTGGGCCGGCGGCCGGCAGACGCTGGCGATGAAGACCTGGCAGCTGCGAGTCGTGACGCGCACGGGCCAGCCCCTGAGCCAGGCACGCGCCTTCGCCCGCTACCTGGCGAGCTGGCTGTGGTTCGTTCCCGGCCTGGCGGCGGCGGCGATCTGGGACCGCCACGACGGCGCCGCGATCGCCAGCGCGCTGGGCGCCAACGTCGGCCTGTACGCGCTGGCGGCGCGCCTGACGCCTGCGCGCCAGACCTTGCACGACCTCTTATGCGCGACCCGGATGGAACGCTGGCGGCCGCCGCCGCACAATCCCGCGCCATGAATCTGTGCGTCTTCTGCGGCTCGCGCAGCGGCAGCGACCCCGCCCATGGCGAAGCCGCCGGCCAGCTCGGCCGCCTGCTCGGCACGGGTGGACATGGTCTGGTCTACGGCGGCGGCAAGGTCGGGTTGATGGGCATCGTGGCAGACGCCGCGCTGCACGCCGGTGCGCCCGTGGTCGGCGTCATCCCGCAGGCGCTGCTGGCGCGCGAGGTCGGGCACACCGGCTTGAGCGAGCAGATCGTGGTCGCCGACATGCACGCGCGCAAGCGGGCGATGGCCGAGCGCGCCGACGCCTTCGTCGCCCTGCCCGGCGGCATCGGCACGCTGGAAGAGCTGTACGAGGTCTGGACCTGGCACCAGCTGGGCTACCACGACAAGCCGGTCGGTCTGCTCAACGTGTGCGGCTACTACGACCGGCTGCTGGAGTTCATGGACCACAGCGTCGCGCAAGGCTTCCTGGACGCCGCCTGGCGCCAGCTGCTGATCGTCGAACGCGACCCGGCGACCCTGCTGGCGCGGCTGGCCGAAGCCGCCGCTCGCGCCAGCGCGCCGGACGACTACAGCCGGATCTGAGAGCTGGAACCGAGAACCGGCTCCGACAGCCGGACCTGAGCGCCTGCCGGCAGCGCCCTCGAGTTCAGATCGCCGACTCGTCGGTCTCGCCAGTGCGGATGCGGATGACTTGGTCGATCGCCGTCACGAAGATCTTGCCGTCGCCGATCTTGCCGGTCTTGGCCGCGCGCACGATGGCCTCCACGCAGCGGTCCAGGTCGGCATCCTTCACCACCACCTCGACCTTCACCTTGGGCAGGAAGTCGACCACGTACTCGGCCCCGCGGTACAGCTCGGTATGACCCTTCTGGCGTCCGAAGCCCTTGACCTCGGTGACCGTCAGGCCGGACACGCCAAGCTCACCCAGCGCCTCGCGGACTTCCTCCAGCTTGAAGGGCTTGATGATGGCGGTGATCTGTTTCATCGCGGACTCCGTTGTGCGTCGTATCGACCGATTTAAGCACGGAACTTTGAGGTGATGGGGTAGCGCCAGTCGCGCCCGAAGGCACGGTGCGTGATGCGTATGCCCACCGGCGCCTGGCGCCGCTTGTACTCGCTCACGCGGATCAGCTGCGCCACGCGCTCGACGGTGGCGCGCTCGAATCCGGCGGCCACGACTTCGTCCACGCTCTGGTCCTCCTCCATGTAGCGCGCCAGGATGGCGTCCAGCACCTCGTAAGGCGGCAGGCTGTCCTGGTCGGTCTGGTTGGGCCGCAGCTCGGCCGATGGCGCGCGCGTGATGATGCGCCGCGGGATGATCTCCGCGCCCTGTGCGTTGCGCCATTCGGCGAGCCGGTAGACCAGGGTCTTGGCGACGTCCTTGATGACCGCGAAGCCACCCGCCATGTCGCCGTACAAGGTGCAGTAGCCGGTGGCCATCTCGCTCTTGTTGCCGGTGGTCAGCACGATGCGCCCGCTCTTGTTGGACAAGGCCATGAGCAGGGTGCCGCGCACGCGCGCCTGCAGGTTCTCTTCCGTCGTGTCCTCGGGCAGGCCGGCGAACTGCGGCGCCAGCGCGTCGCGCAAGGCATCCACGGTGGGCGCGATCGCGATCTCGTCGTAGCGCACCCCGAGCCGCGCCGCCATCTCGCGTGCGTCGATCCACGAGATCTCGGCGGTGTAGGGCGAGGGCATCATCACCGCCTGCACGCGCTCGGCACCGATCGCATCCACCGCCAGCGCCAGCACGAGCGCGGAATCGATGCCGCCCGACAAGCCCACGATGGCGCCCGGGAAGCCGTTCTTGCCGATGTAGTCGCGCACACCGACCACCAGCGCCTGCCAGGCCTGCTGCTCCAGCGTGGGCAGCGGCTGCAGCGGCGCCTGGACGCTGCCGTCGGCGCCGAGCACGCAGCTCAGCAAGCACTCGTCGAAGCTCGGCGCGCGGCCACGCAGCGTGCCCTCGCGATCGACGGCGAACGAGGCGCCGTCGAACACCACCTCGTCCTGGCCGCCCACGAGGTGGCTGTACAGCAGCGGCAGGCCCACCGCGCGCGCGCGCAGCGCCATGCGCGCCTCGCGGTCGCCGGCCTTGCCGAGGTGAAACGGCGACGCGTTGAGCACACACAGCGCCTGCGCCCCGGCCGCGTGCGCCAGCGCCGCCGGCTCGTCGAACCAGGCGTCCTCGCAGATCAGCACGCCCAACCGCCAGCCGTCGACTTCGAACACCAGCGGTCCAAGCCCGGCGTCGCGCCCGGACACGAAATGACGGCACTCGTCGAACACCTGGTAGTTGGGCAGCTCGCGCTTGGCATAGGTGGCCAGGATGCGCCCCCCTGCCAGCACCGAGGCCGCGTTGCAGGCCTGCGGCGCGCGCAGCGATCGCGACCTAAGATCGTCTCGATTCAGCACCTGCGCAGGCACCGGATGCGGGTGCCCGACCACCACATGCAGACCCTCGAACTCCGCCAGCTCGGCCGCCAGCGCCGCCAGTGCCTGGCTGCAGGCGCGCATGAAGGATGGGCGCAGCAAGAGGTCCTCGGGCGGGTAACCGCAGAGCATGAGCTCGGGCGTGACGAGGACGCGTGCGCCTTCAGCGTGCGCCTGGTGCGCCGCGGTGACGATGCGTCGCGCATTGCCGGCCAGGTCGCCCACCGTGGCGTTCAGCTGCGCCAGCGCGATTTTCAGATCAGGCTGCAACGGCGCCCCGGAGGTTGAAATCAAGGCCGGGAATTATGTCATCCGGGTCCTGGACGACCCCTGCGCCATGCCCGCCGAGCCCTGGGACGCGCTGCTCGCGCAGCAGGCGCATGCCACCCCCTTCATGCGCCACGCCTATCTGCGCGCGTTGCACGAATCCGGCAGTGCGGTGCGGGCCACCGGCTGGACGCCGCGTCTGGTGCTGCTGGAGCGCGCGGGGGTGCTGGCTGCGGCCTGTGCGCTGTACCTGAAGGACCATTCCTATGGCGAGTACGTGTTCGACTGGGCCTGGGCCGACGCCTACCAGCGCCATGGCCTGGCCTATTACCCCAAACTGCTTGCAGCCGTGCCCTTCACCCCCGTGCCAGGGCCGCGCCTGCTGGCGCGCACCGCGGATGACCGGCTGCTGCTGGTGCAGGCGCTGCGCCGCCTGGCGCAGCAGCAGGGCTTGTCGTCGGCCCACCTGCTGTTCGGCAGCAACGCGGATGTCGACGCCGCCGAGGCCGACGGCTGGATGATCCGCCACGGCGTGCAGTTCCACTGGCGCAACCGGACGCCACAGCCCTATGCCGATTTCGCCGACTTCCTGGGGGCGCTGCAGCGCGACAAGCGCAAGAAGATCGTGCAGGAGCGCCGCCGCGTGGCGCAGGCCGGCGTCAGCTTCGACACGCTGGAGGGCGCGCAGATCACCGACGCCGACTGGCGCTTCTTCCACCGCTGCTACAGCCACACCTACCGCGCCCACGGGTCCACGCCCTACCTGAACCTGGCCTTCTTCCGCCAGGTGGCGGCTGCGTTGCCGCAGCACTGGCTGATGTTCGTGGCGCGCAATGCGGGCGAGCCCATCGCCGCGTCGCTGCTGGCCATAGACCCGCAACGGCGCTGGGCCTGGGGCCGCTACTGGGGCGCGGTGGCGGACCTGCCGCTGCTGCACTTCGAGGCCTGCTACTACCAGCCGCTGCAATGGTGCATCGCGCAGCGCTACCAGTGTTTCGAAGGCGGCGCACAGGGCGAGCACAAGATGGCCCGCGGGCTCACGCCGGCGCCCACGCGCTCGGCCCACTGGCTGGCGCACCCCGGCTTCGCGCGGGCGGTGGACGACTTCCTGGCCCGCGAGGGCCAGGGCGTGGCGGCCTACCTGGACGAGTTGAACGAGCGCAGCCCGTTCAAGGCCGCGCCCTCGCCTTCGGCTTCGCCGGTCACTGGCCCTTGAAGTCGCCGGCCACGGCGCCGACGAACTTCTGCGGGTCGATGTGCTTGCGCCAGGCGGCCGTGGCCTGCTCGGCCGTCACCGCGGCGATGGCACCGTCCAACTGCTGCGCCAGCGTGAAGCTGCGGCCCAGGTACTCGTTGTGGGCCAGGCCGGCGGCCAGCGCGGCGTCCTGTGCGCGTTGCAGCCGGCGGTAGTTGAGCAGGCCGGCCTTGGCGGCCTTGATCTCGTCGGTGCCGAAGCCCGCCTTGATGGACTTCTCGACCTCGTCCTTGAACGCGATCTCGACCCTGGCGCGGTTCTGCGGCGCGAAGATGGCGCTGGCCTGCCAGACGGTGTTGGCGTCGATGGCACTCCAGCTCAGGCCGCTGCGCACGTCGTAGCTCAGGCCCTCGGCCTCGCGGATGCGTTTCCACAGCCGCGAGCTGCCGCCCGAGCCGAAGGCGAAGTTGGCCACCATCAGCGCGGCCTGGTCCGCGTCCAGCTCCTTCAGCGGCAGCGGCAGCCGCACCAGCAGGGTGGCGTTCTGCTTGTCCGGGGTCTCGAAGGACAGGCGCGTGCCGGGCACCGGCACCAGGGGCTTGGGCACGCGGGTGAACGGGGCCGGCGCGGCCCAGCCGCCGAAGGCCTGGTCGAGTGCGGCGCGCACCGCGGCCGTGTCCATCGACCCCACGGCCGCGAACTGCGCGCTGCCCGCACCGACAAAGCGCTGGTGGAAGGCCTTGACCTGCGCCACCGTGAGCGCCTGGGCGTCGGCCAGCGATTCCTCGAAGCTCTCGAAGTAGCGCACGTCGCCGAGCGGGTAGGGGTTGCCGTGGCGGCTGATGGCGGTGGAGACGATGGCCTGCGGCTCTTCGCGGCTGTCCTGGATGGCGGCGATCACCTGGCGGCGCACTTCCTCCAGCGCCTCGGGCGGGAAGCTCGGCTCGCGCAGCATCTGGCCGATGAGTTCGATGGTGGCTGGCAGATGCTCCCGCGTGGTCAGCAGCTTGACCGTCAGGGCTTCCTGGCTGCTGTCGATCTGCACCTCGGCCTTGAGCGCGGTCATGCGGTCTTCCACCTGCTGGCGCGTCAGCCGCGTGCTGCCCTTGTCGAGCATGGGACCGAGAAACTCAGCGGCCGCCGAGTGGCCTTGCAGGCTCTGCTCGTCACCCAGGCGCAGCACCAGCGCGGCGCTCACCACGTCGCCGCGGGTGGCCTTGGGCAGCAGCGCGGCCTTCAGCCCAGGGGCCAGGGTGAAGCGCTGGGTGCGGGCCTCGATGTTGGCGGGCGACGCGTCGAAGGCCTCCACCTTGGCCACCGTCTCCACGGCCTTGAACGCCTTCATCTGCTCGGCCACGTCCACGTTCTGCGGCTTCGGTGCGCGCTGGGGCTGGTCGGTGGGCACGTAGCTGGCCAGCGTGCGGTTGTCGCGCAGCAGGCGCTCGGCGGCCACGCGGCTGAGGTCGGCCGCGGTGGCCGCCTTCACCTGGTCACGCAGCAGAAAGAACAGGCGCCAGTCGCCCTGGGCCACGGTCTCGGACAGGGCCACACCCACGGTCTCGGGGTCGGCAAAGCGCAGCTCCCAGTCCTTCAGCCACTTGGCCTTGGCGCGCTTGAGCTCCTCGTCCGTCACCGGCCTGGCGGCCACCGATTCGAGCGTGGCGAGCATGGCGTCGCGGGCCTTGTCGGCGTCCTGCCCGGGCGCCAGCTGTGCGCCGTAGAGCGCGAAACCGGGGTCGACCAGCGTGGCGTTGTACGAGAACACGCTGGCAGCCAGCTGGCCCTCGACCAGCGCCTTGTGCAGCCGGCCCGAGGGCACGTCCGTCATCACCAGGCCCAGCAGGCCGACGGCGGCGGTGTCGGGGTGGGCGCCGGGCGGCACGTGATAGCCGGCGAACAGCAGCGGCGTGCCGCTTCGGCGGCGCAGGGTGATGGCGCGCTCGCCGTCCTGCACCGGGTCGATGGTGTACAGGCGCGGCAGCTTGCGCTTGGGCGCGGGCAGCTTGCCGAACTCGGCCTGGACCCAGGCCAGCACCTTGGCGCTGTCGAACTTGCCCGCCACGATCAGGGTGGCGTTGTCGGGCTGGTAGTACCGGCGGTAAAAGCCCTGCAGGCGACCGATGTCGACGTTCTCGACGTCGGCGCGCGCGCCGATGGTGTCCTTGCCGTAGTTGTGCCACTGGTACATGGTGGCCAGCGTCTTCTCGAACAAGACGCTCTGCGGGTTGTTCTCGCCCATCTCCATCTCGTTGCGCACCACCGTCATCTCGGTGTCCAGGTCCTTGCGCGCGATGAAGCTGTTGACCATGGCATCGGCCTGCCAGGCGAGATACCACTTCAGGTTGTCTTCATTCGCGGTGAAGCTGGCGAAGTAGTTGGTGCGGTCCAGCCAGGTGCTGCCGTTGGCGCGCAGGCCCCGCTTGGTGAACTCGGCCCAGGCCTTGGGGTGCTTGGGTGAGCCCTTGAACAGCAGGTGCTCCAGCAGGTGGGCCATGCCGGTCTCACCGTAGTTCTCGTGACGCGAGCCGACGCGGTAGGTCAGGTTGACGGTGGTGGTGGGCTTGGCGTCGTCCGGCGCCAGCAGCACCTGCAGACCGTTGGCCAGGCGGTATTCGTCGATGCCCTCCACACTGCGCAGCTTGTGCAGACCGGCCACGGCTGCGACAGGGGAGACAGGGGAGACAGCGGCAGCCCTGGCATGGCGGGCTGGCGTGGCCAGGGTGGCAGCCACCAGCAAGACGCCGGCAGCCATCCAGCAGCCGCAAGAGAGTGTGCGCATGGGTTCGACTCCTGATCGACATGTGACCCGCCGCAAATGAAAACGCCGCCCGTAGGCGGCGCTGCGGTCAGGCGCCGCGGCCGGGAGGGTGCCCGGCACGCCGGCGCGGACGATAACTCTCAAGGAAACGCCGGGCCGTCCCAAGTTTCCTTGACCCCCACGGGGGGCGGGCTGGGCGCAGCCCGGTCCTGGGGGCCCTCAGAGCCTGTGAAGATATGCATCATGCCCGCGTAGGCCCCCACAGAGGGCCCAATCTAGGCGTGAAGCACAGCCGGGGTTGGGCCCCGGCGAAGCTTCGCAACGACGAGTGGGCCCTCTGTGGGGGCCTACCCGCAGGG
>CAUJJP010000117.1 GCA_963205525.1 Pseudomonadota bacterium
CAGCCCTGACCGTGGCTGAGCGCGATCGGCAGCCTGCCATAGGTGTTGAGCAGGTGCGACGGGGTCGGCGCGGGTGCCTGGGGGGCGTTCATCGGCAAATCCTCGGCGGGGAGCGAAAGGCGCAGATTCTAGGCGGCCCGCAACTTCATGCTGCAATGCAGCAACAACCACGGCACAATCACGCCCTCCGATGAGCAGTACCCGTCAATACACGATCCGCGGCATCACGCGGGAAGGTCGGACCTTTCGCCCCAGCGACTGGGCCGAACGTCTGGCCGGCGCGCTGGCCAGCTTTCGACCCGGCGCTGCGGCCGGCGGCCCGGGGGCCCACCTCGGCTACTCGCCGTACTGCGTGCCGCGGCAGGTCGGCGGCGTGAAGTGCGTCGTCGTCGACGAGGCGCTGCGCGGCATCGAGCCCATGGCCTGGGACTTCGTGATGAGTTTCGCGCGCGACAACGAGCTGGAGGTCATCGACGGCGCGGCGCCGTCCGATTGACGCGGCGCCCAGGAGGAGGGCGCTTCGAGGGCGCGGGACGCCAATGACAAAGGGCCTGCGGTGGCAGGCCCTTCAGCAAGAGGTTTCCGACTGGCGTCGGTGGCAGCAGTGCGCTGCCGGTCCGGTGTCAGGCCGCAGCCAGCGACAGCGCCTTCACCTTGGCCGCCAGGCGGCTCTTGTGGCGAGCGGCCTTGTTCTTGTGGAAGATGCCCTTGTCGGCCACCGTGTCGATGATCTTCTGCGCGTGCTTGAACAGGTCCGTGGCCTTGGCCGCATCGCCACCCGCAACCGCCTTCTGCACGTTCTTGATCACGGTGCGGAAGTGCGAGCGCAAGGAAGTGTTTTGCGCGTTGAGCTTCTCGTTCTGGCGCGCGCGCTTGCGGCCCGATGCCAGGCGTACGGTCTTCTTCTTGGCTTTGGACGAGGTGGCCATGCTGTGGGGGTTGAACCTTCTAAAGTAAGGTGCAGTAGGTGCAAAGACTGTCGATTCTAGCACGCGATCCATGGGTGCGCAATGGAGCGCCAGGCGGACGGCTAGAATCCAGGTCGCCCGATGAATCTGCTGAAGTCCGCCTCCGTCGTCTCGCTGCTGACCCTTGCCTCGCGCGTGACCGGGCTGGTCCGGGAGCAACTGGTGGCCGCAATGTTCGGCGCCAGCGCGGCGACCGACGCCTTCAACGTCGCCTTCCGGCTGCCCAATCTGTTCCGGCGCCTGTTCGCCGAGGGCGCGTTCTCGCAGGCCTTCGTGCCTGTGCTGGCGGCCACCCGCAGGCAGGACGGCGACGCTGCCACCCGCGTCCTGATCGACGCCGTGGCGACGCTGCTGGCCTGGACGCTGCTGCTGCTGTGCGTGCTCGGGGTGCTGGCAGCACCGCTGCTGGTGTGGGTCATCGGCGCCGGCCTGCAGCGTTTCGACACCGCGGTGCTGCTCACCCGGCTCATGTTTCCCTATATCGGCTGCATGTCCCTGGTGGCGCTGGCGGCCGGAATCCTGAACACCTGGAAGCGCTTCGCGGTGCCAGCGGCCACCCCGGTGCTGCTGAACCTGTGCGTGATTGCCGCCGCCTGGGCCGGCGCACCGGCGCTGCAGGCCAGGGGCGGGGATCCGATCATCGCCCTCGCGTTCGGGGTCATGGCCGGCGGCGCGCTGCAACTGGCGCTGCAGGTGCCAGCCCTGGCCCGGTTGGGCCTGCTGCCACGGGTGTCGCTGCTGCCAGGGCGGATCGCCCAGGCCTGGCGCCATGCCGGCGTGCGGCGCGTGCTGCGCCAGATGGCGCCGGCCCTGCTGGGGGTGTCGGTGGCCCAGCTGTCGCTGGTCATCAACACCCAGATCGCCTCCCACGTGGGCGTGGGCGCGGTGTCCTGGCTGACCTATGCCGACCGGCTGATGGAGTTCCCGACCGCCTTGCTGGGCGTGGCGCTGGGCGTGGTGCTGCTGCCGCAGCTGGCGGCGGCGCGAGCCGGTGGCGACGCCGAGGCCTATTCCGGGCTGCTGGACTGGGGCCTGCGCCTGGTGCTGATGCTGGCCTTGCCGTGCGCGATCGCGCTCCTGGTGTTCCCGCAGGCCTTGATCGCGGTGCTGTTCCACTACGGTGCGTTCCAGGCCCAGGACGTGCAGATGACGGTGCTGGCGCTGCAGGGTTATGGTGTCGGGCTCATGGGCTTAGTCGGTCTGAAGATCCTGGCACCGGGTTTCTATGCCCGCGAGGACGTGCGCACGCCGATGAAGGTGGCGCTGGCTGCACTGGTGCTGACGCAGGCCATGAACCTGGTCTTCGTGCCCTGGCTGGGGCACGCCGGACTGGCGCTGTCGATCGGCCTGGCGGCCTTGTTCAACGCCGCGACCCTGCTGCTGCTGCTGCGTCGGCGCGGCCTGTACCGGCCGACGCCCGGCTGGGCCGGCTACGCCTGGCGCGTGGGTGCGGCCTGCGCGGTGCTCGCCGGGCTGCTCGCGCTGGCGGCGCGCCGCATCGACTGGATCGGCCTGCAGGCGCATGCGAGCCAGCGCGCCGCCTGGGTGGCGCTGGTGCTGGGCGGGGTGGCGCTGGTGTACTTCGTGCAGCTGCGCCTGTCAGGACTGCGGCTGCAGCAGTTCCTGCGCCGTGCCTGATGCGGCCGCGGAGTTGACGCTGTGGTCAGCAAGCTCGATCTGACGCCGCCGACGGTGCTGCAGTACTTCGCCAGCCTGGTGGCGCACGACGACGGCCTGCCGCTGCTGGAGGCGGCGGTCGCGATTGCCCAGCATGCCAACCCGGGGCTGGACACGCAGGCGGTGCTGGCGCAGGTGGACGCGCTGGCCCAGACCCTGAGGCGGCGGGTTCCGGCAGATGCCGCCGCCATGCAGCGGCTGCGCAGCCTCAACCGCTACTTCTTCCATGAGCTGGGGTTCGCCGGCAATCTGAACCACTACGAGGACCCGGCCAACTCCGACCTGGCCCAGGTTCTGGCGCGCCGGCGCGGCATCCCGGTCACGCTGGCGCTGCTGTACCTCGAGCTGGCGGCGCAGATCGGGCTGAAGGCGGCCGGGGTGTCGTTTCCGGGGCACTTCCTGGTCAAGCTGCACCTGCCGCAGGGCGAGGTCGTGATCGACCCGCTGGACGGGCGCTCGCTCTCGCGCGAGGCGCTGGAGGAGCGGCTGCAGCCCTGGCGCGAGCGCATGGCGCTGGCGGCCGAGGATGCGCCGCCGCTGGGCCTGTTCCTGCAGGCGGCCACGCCGCGCGAGATCCTGGCGCGCATGCTGCGCAACCTGAAGGTCATCCACCAGACCAGCGGCGACCGGGTCTGTCTGCTGGAGGTGCAGGAGCGGCTGGTCGTGCTGCTGCCGGACGACATGCTGGAGCGCCGCGACCGCGCCCTGGTGCAGGCCGACCTCGGTCGCCTGGACCTGGCCTGCGCCGACCTGGCGGCCTATCTGCAGACCCATCCGGGAGCGCCGGACGCCCCGGCGCTGCGCCGCCGCCTGGCCGCCTGGCGGCGCCAGCAGCCGCCGGCCGTGCATTGAGCGCATCGAACATGCCGCCGCTGCAGCTTCCCTTGCCCCTGAGCGGGCGCAGCGCGCCCAGCTTCGACGACTTCGTGGTCGGCGAGAACGCGCTCGCCCTGGCTCATCTGCGCACGCTGCAGATGCCGGGTCCGCCGGTCTACCTGTGGGGGCCGGCAGGCAGCGGCAAGAGCCACCTGCTGCAGGCGCTGGCGCTGGCGGTGCGCCAGACGGGTCGGATCGCGGTCGATTTCGATCCGGATCGCGCGCTGGAGCCGGACTGGACGCTGGCGCTGATCGACGACTGCGACACCCTGGCCGCGTCGGCGCAGGCGGCGGCTTTCCGCTGCTTCGTCGACGCCGCGAGCGCCGGGGTGCAGATCGTCGCCGCCGGATCCCTGCCGCCGGTGGACCTGGCGCTGCGCGAGGACTTGCGCAGCCGGCTCGGCTGGGGGCCGACCTTCGCCCTCCAACCCCTGGCCGAAGACCAGGTACGCGCCGTGCTGCGGCGCGAGTC
>CAUJJP010000118.1 GCA_963205525.1 Pseudomonadota bacterium
CACTTCGACTTCCTGTCCATCGGCACCAACGACCTGATCCAGTACACCCTGGCCATCGACCGCACCGACGAATCGGTGGCCCACCTGTACGACCAGCTGCACCCGGCCGTGCTGCGCCTGGTGGCCGACACCCTGGCCGAAGGCGCGCGCCAGGGCAAGCCCGTCAGCGTGTGCGGCGAAATGGCCGGCGACACCGCCATGACGCGCCTGCTGCTGGGCCTGGGGCTGCGCAGCTTTTCCATGCACCCGTCGCAGATCCTGGCCGTCAAACAGGAAATCCTGCGCGCCGACACCGCCAAGCTGGCGCCCTGGGCGCAGGCGGTGCTGGCCAGCGACGAACCGGCCAGCCTGCTGCTGCCGCCGCCGTGAGGCCGCGGCACCCGGCAAGCCCAGTGTTGTGTCAATGATGCCGCTGGCGCCCGGGTTACGGGCGCCAGCAGCTCTCAATTTGATATCTCCTGCGGGGCCGCGGCGTTGGAAATAACCGACACCAAGGTGGCGGCGGCGGTGCTAACTTGGGGCCTGAACCGCTGCGCCCGCGAGCCCCGCCATGCCCAAGACCCTGATCGAGCCCTTCCGCATCAAGAGCATCGAGCCTATCCGCATGACCACGCGCGCCGAGCGCGAGCGGCTGCTGGCCGAGGCGAAGTTGAACGTGTTCCAGCTGCGCGCCGACGACGTGCTGATCGACTGGCTGACCGATTCGGGCACCGGCGCCATGTCCAGCCGCCAGTGGGGCGCCATCATGGAAGGCGACGAGAGCTACGCCGGCGCGCGCAGCTTTTACCGCCTGCAGCAGGTGGTGCAGGAGATCACCGGCATGGCGCACTTCGTGCCCACGCACCAGGGCCGCGCGGCCGAGAAGGTGCTGTTTGCCGCCGTCTGCAAGCCGGGGCAACTGGTGCCTAGCAACTGCCACTTCGACACCACGCGCGCCAACCTGGAATACGCCGGCGTCGAGGCGGTGGACCTGGTGATTGCCGAGGGGCTGCAGCCGGCGCTGATCCACCCGTTCAAGGGCGACATCGACCTGGCCCGGGTCGAGGCGCTGCTGAAAAGCGACGGCGCGCGCATCCCGTTCGGCATGCTCACCGTCACCAACAACACCGGCGGCGGCCAGCCGGTGTCGATGGCCAACATCCGCGCCTACAGCGCGCTGCTCAAGCGCCACGGCAAGCCGCTCATCATGGACGTGTGCCGCTTTGCCGAGAACGCCATGTTCATCAAGATGCGCGAGCCGGGCTACGAGCACACGCCCGTCAAGGACATCGCGCGCGAGATGTTTTCTTACGCCGACGGCGCCACCATGAGCGCCAAGAAGGACGGCATGGTCAACATCGGCGGCTTCATCGTGCTGCGCTCGGACGAATGGCTGGACGCGGTGCGCAACGACCTCATCATGATGGAGGGCTTTCCGACCTACGGCGGCATGGCCGGGCGCGACCTGGAGGCGCTGGCCGTCGGGCTGGACGAGGGGCTGGACGAGGACTACCTGCGCTACCGCCTGCGCACCGCCGAGTACCTGGGCGAGCGGCTGGAGGCGGCGGGCATCGGCTTCGTCAAGCCCACCGGCGGCCACGCGGTCTACATCGACGCGCGCACCGTGCTGCCGGACATGCCGCAGGCGCACTACCCGGCCTGGGCGCTGTGCAACCAGCTCTACCTGGAGGGTGGCATACGCGGCGTCGAGGTCGGCTCCGTCATGTTCGGCAAGCGCCTGCCGGACGGCACCGAGACCTTCCACCCCATGGAGCTGGTGCGCCTGGCGTTTCCGCGTCGCATGTACACGCAAAGCCACTTCGACTATGCCGCCGAGGTGATTGCCGAGGCGAAACAGCACGCCGCCAGCGTGCGCGGCATCCGCATCGTCAAGCAGCCGCCGTTGCTGCGCCACTTCACCTGCGAATGCGCGTGGGTGGAATGACGAAATGACGGAATGACTTCGCCGCTGCGCGGCTTCAATGACAGATGGCGGCCGCGTCCATGCAAGCCCGCTCCGTCATGGCGGCGCAGCCGCCGTCATCGAAGCGCAAGCGAGCTCATTCCGTCATCGATCAGCGCGCCCGCGTCCCCACCACCGCCGCGCCCAGAATCAGCGCCGTCGCCAGCGCAATGCTGCCGCTGAGCGGCCGGCCCGTCACCCACAGCAGCAACAGGGTGGACAGCAGCGGCGTCAGGTAGCTCAGCACGCCGATCTGGCGCGCGTCGCCCAGCTTCAGCGCCGCGTCCCACAAAAAGAACGCCCCGCCCAGCGGCCCCAGGCCCAGCACGGCGATCAGCAGCCCGTCGCGCGCGCTCAGGCTCACGGCCGGCTCCAGCCACACATGGCACAGCAGCGACAGCAGACCCGAGACGCAGCCAAAGGTGCCGATGGCCGCCGTGGGAAACGCATGGCGCGTGCTGGCCAGCCGCTTGCTCAGCACCGAATAGCTCGACCAGATCAGCGCCGCCCCCGCCGCGCAGGCAAAGCCCAGCGGCGCCAGCGGGTGGCCGGCACCGCCCGATTCGGCGCCCGCGCCGCGCCCCAGGATGGCGATCGCCGCGCCCGCCAGCCCCGCCAGCGCCGCCAGCAGGTGCGCCGGCGCCAGCCGCACGCCCGGCAGCAGCAGCGGCGCCAGCAGCACGATGCCCAGCGGCCACAGGTAGTTGACCAGGTTGGCCTCCACCGGCGGTGCCAGCTGCAGCGCCGTGAACAGCAGGAAGTGGTAGCC
>CAUJJP010000119.1 GCA_963205525.1 Pseudomonadota bacterium
GGGCCGACCGCCGTCTGCCGAGGCCACGGCCTGTCGCTCGAGGTCGAAGCGGACCGCCGCGAGCATGCGGTCGCTGGCGGTGTCGTTGTAGAACACCGCGTAGCGGCCGGCAGGAAGCTGCCAGGTGTCGACCTGGTCCCAGAAGCGACCGTCCGAGAACACCCCGCGCCCGCGCTCGGGGACCTCGGGCTTCTGGGTCGCGGCGTTGATGAGCAGCACCTGCAGCCTTTGGCCGGCGGACCGCGGGAAACCGCCTTCGGCGCGGATCACCCAGCCGCCGGCCGAATCGGCGAACACCTGGCAGGCGACGCCGGCACAACGGATGTTGGCGAGCCGGGTACCGCGTCCCACGCCGTCGCCCAGCGTGGTGTCGGCCAGCGACTGCCAGCGCCAGTCGCGCACGGCACCGACCACCGCCGTGTCGGCCCGCGTATCCGTCGGCCGCGGCGACACCGGCTCGGCCGGCCGCGCGACGACCTCCGGACTGCGCGGGCGCACCGGTTCGGCGTGGCGTGGCTGCACCGCATCGGCCATCCGCGGCTGGATCTGGGCCGCCGCCGCCGCACAGACCAGAAGGAACAGGGGAGCGGCGGCCAGTCGTCGGTGCTTGTGCATCGTGAGGTCTTCGGGAGTGGTGGTGGGCGCGATATCGGCCGTTGCGGGTCGAGACTCAAGCCCCGTCCGGTGCGCGCGGCGGTCAGGTGGGGTGCCGGGTGGGGCACCAGGTGGAGCGCAAAGTGGTGTGTCGCTTGTCTTTTAAACTGTATGTTTATACAGTTATCTGGTGAGCCACGAAACCCATCCGCCCAGCCGGTCCAGCCCGCTCAGCCCACCCGTGGCCCCCGAGCGCATCCATCCGGCCCTGTGGCGCGCCGACGGGCTGGGGCGCGCGCCGACGGCAGGCTGGCCCACCGGCTTTGCGGCGCTGGACGCCGAACTGCCCGGCGGCGGCTGGCCGGTCGGGGCGCTGACCGAGCTGCTGCTGCCGCACCCCGGGGTCGGCGAGTGGCGTTTGCTCGCGCCGGCTCTGGCGGCGTTGCAAGGGTCACCGGCTCTGGCGGCGCTGCAGGGGTCACCGGCTCTGGCGGCGCTGCAAGGGTCGCCGGCTCTGGCGGCGCTGCAAGGGCCGGCGGCGGCGCCGCGCCGGTCGGGGAGGGCAGGTGGCGGCGATGGCCCCTGCCAGCTGCTGCTGTTCGACCCCCCGGCCCAGCCCTGCCCGTGGACGCTGGCGGCGCTGGGCCTGGACCTGACGCGGCTGCTGGTGGTGCGCGGCCAGCCGGGGCGCCGGGTGCCGGCGGTCGACACGCTGTGGGCGCTGGAGCAGGCGCTGGCCAGCGGCCAGGTCGGCGCGCTGCTGGCCTGGCTGCCGCCGCGCCTGCCCGCCGACGCGCTGCGCCGGCTGCAGCTGGCAGCGCAGGCGCACCCGGGGCCGGCCTTTTTGCTGCGCGAATCGGCCGCCGCCGCCAACCCCAGCGCGGCGCCGCTGCGGCTGGCGCTCGCCCCCGGCCCGGCCGAGCTGCCGGACGGCCTGCAGCTGCGCATCCTCAAGCGCCGCGGCCCGGCGCAGGCGGCGCCGCTGCAGCTGGCGCTGCCGCCGGTGCTGGGCGATGGCGCGCGGCAGCGGGTGCAGCAGCGGCTACGGCAGCGGATCCAGCAGCGGGCAGGGCAGCCGGCTTGCCTGGCGGCCCAGGGCGCCGATGCGACGGCCCGAGCGGTCGATGCCGATGCGGCCGCCTGGCCGCCCGGTGCCGATGCGTTGGCCTGGCCGCCCGGTGCCGATGCGGCGTCCTGGCCGCCTGGTGCCGATACGGCGTCCTGGCCGCTTGGTGCCGATACGGCGTCCTGGCCGCCTGGTGCCTATCCGGCCGCCTGCGCACCCGGTGCCCGCGCCTCGACGCTCATCCCGCCGACGGCCCGGCCGTCCGCCGGTGCCGCGTGATGCGGGCCCTGCGCCATGCTCTGGCTTGCCCTGCACCTGCCGCAGCTGTCGCTGGAGGCCTTTGCCGCGACCCTGGGGGGTGAGGCGGGCGCCGTCCCGCTGGCCTTGCTGGAGCGCCAGCGCATCGCCACGCCGGACGCGCGGGCGGCGGCCATGGGCGTGCGTCCGGGGCTCAGGCGCGCCACTGCGCTGGCGCTGGCGCCGGGGCTGCGCCTGGGAGAGGCCGATGCCCGGCGCGACGCGGCAGCGCTGCAGGCGGTGGCGCACGCGGCGCTGGCCTTCACGCCGACGGTGGTGCTCGACACGGCGCCGCACACCGTGCTGCTGGAGCTGGCCAGCGTGCTGCGCTGCCACGGCGGGGCGGCACGCTTGCAGGCCCGGCTCACGGAGGCGCTGGCGCCGCTGGGGCACCGCCTGCAGCAGGCGGCCGCGCCCACGCCGGCGGCGGCGGCGCTGCTCGCGCGCTGGGGGGCCCACGTCCGGCTGGACGCGCTGGCCGACGGCGCGGGCACAGGTGATCTGGCCAGGCTGCGGGCCGTGCTCGACCCCCTGCCGCTGCAGTTGCTGGGCGCAGGAGCCGAGCACCGGCAGACCTTGCAGGACATGGGCCTGCGCTGCGTGGCCGATTTGCGTGCGCTGCCGCGCGCCGGGCTGGCACGGCGTTTCGGGCCGGCGCTGCTGGACGAGATCGACCGTGCGCGCGGCGACGCCCCCGACCCACGCCAGCCGCTCGTGCTGGCACCGGTGTTCGACGACGGCCTGGAGCTGCATGCCCGCGCCGACACCGCCGAGCAGCTGCTGCACGGTGCCGCCGTCCTGCTGGCGCGGCTGATCGCCTGGGCGCAGGCGCGCCAGGCGCGCATCGCCGCCTTCAGCCTGCTGCTGCAGCACGAGCGCACGCGCCGCCAGGCCGAGCAGTCGGCAGGAGAGGCGGCCCAAGGGCTGGCCGAGGGGTCGGGGCACACGATGCTGAAGATCGAGCTCGCCGAGCCCGGTGCCGACGCGCGCCAGCTCCAGCTGCTGCTGCGCGAGCGGCTCGCGCGCTGCGGCCTGCCGGCGCCGGTGCACGCCCTGCGCCTGCGCTGCCGCCGCTGGGTGCAGGCCGCCGCTCCCAGCGGCGAGCTGTTCGCCTCCCCCGGCAGCCGGCACGAAGGCTGGTTGCGCCTGCTCGAGCGGCTGCGCGCGCGGCTGGGCGATGCGCAGGTGCAGCCGCTGCAGCCCTTGCCCGACCACCGCCCCGAGCGCGCCGCCGGGATGGCGGCGCTGCCGCCGCAGGGGGCAGCGGGAAGCCTGTCCGCGCTGCGGCCCGGGAAGAGCCCCGCCACGCTGCCTGCCCGCGCGGAGCCCGCACACCCCATGCCGCCCGCCCGTGCGCCGCACCCCGCGCTGCCCCTGTCACGCCCGGCCTGGCTGCTGGCGCGGCCGCAGGCGCTGGCCGAGCGTGCCGCGCTGCCGCTGCTGGACGGCCGCCCGCTGCAGCTCCTGGCTGGCCCCGAACGCATCGAAGCCGGCTGGTGGGACGCCGAGCTTGCGGCGCGCGACTACTTCATCGCCCGCACCGAGGCCGGCGCCCTGGTCTGGCTCTACCGCACCCGGCTGGCGCAGCCCGGGGGCTGGTTTCTGCAGGGGCGGTTTGCCTGAGCGCCTCTCGTCCGCCTCTCGTCCGCCTCTCGTCCGCCAGTTGCCTGCGCACCCGCCCGCGACCCGCCCGCCGCCGGCCCTCCTGTATCGTCCGGCGCATGAATCCGACCCGACGCCGCGTGTTGCAGGCGGTGCTCTACGAAGTCTTCGCCGTCCTCTTCGTCGGCCCCATCCTGGGGCTGGTCTTCGACGAGCCCATGAGCTCCTCGCTCATGCTGGCGGTGCTGCTGTCGGCGATCGCCCTGGCCTGGAACTACGTCTTCAACAGCCTGTTCGAGCGCTGGGAATCGCGCCAGGCCACGCGCGGGCGCAGCCTGCGCCGACGCCTGGTGCACGGCGCCGGCTTCGAGGGCGGGCTGACCCTGATCCTGGTGCCGGTGATGGCCTGGTGGCTGCAGGCGCCGGCCTGGCAGGCCTTCGTCACCAACCTCGGGCTGCTGCTGTTCTTCTTCGGCTACGCGGTGGTCTTCACCTGGTGCTTCGACCGCGTCTTCGGCCTGCCGGCGTCGGCACAGGCAAGCCCGGGCTGAGCATGCACCGGGCGGTCGCCGTGAAACTGTATGAAAATACAGTTCCACGACCCTGCCTCCTCGCATGCTTCCCGGCTACGCCGAACTGCACTGCCGCAGCAACTTCAGCTTCGGCCGCGGCGCCTCGCAGCCCGAGGAGCTGGTCGGGCGCGCGAAGGCGCTGGGCTACGCGGCGCTGGCGATCACCGACGAGTGCTCGCTCGCCGGCGTGGTGCGCGCACACGCCGAGGCCGCCTCGCTCGGCCTGCCGCTGATCGTCGGCGCCGAGATGGTCTTGCAGCGTGCGCCGGACGCTGCGGGCGGCGCTGCCGGTGACGTCGGCGCAGGCAGCGCAGGCAGCGTAGGCGGCGCAGGCGACGATCCGGCCGCAGCCGGGCCGCAGCTCGTGCTGCTGGCGATGTCGCGCCGCGGCTACGGCAACCTGGCGCAGTGGATCACGGTGGCGCGTCGGCGTGCACCCAAGGGGCAGTACCGCGCCCTGATGAGCGACCTCGAAGGCAAGGTGCCGAGCGCGCCCATGCTCGCTGGCCTGCCGGACTGCCTGGCGCTGCTGCTGGCGCCGCCGGTGCTGGCGGCGGCGCAGCCCTTCGAGACCTTGTTCGCGCAGGCGCTGTGGCTGCGCACCTGGTTCGGCGACCGCGCCGCGATCGCCTTGCCGCTGCTGCTGCGCGCGCACGACGCCGAGCTGGTGGCGCTCGTGCAGCGGGTGGCGGTGCTGGTCGGGCTGCCGGTGGTGGCGGTGGGCAGCGTGCTCATGCACGCGCGCTCGCGCAAGCCGCTGCAGGACGTGCTCGCCGCCACCCGCTTGCAGCGCCCGCTGGCCGAATGCGGCTTCGCGCTCGAGCCCAACGCCGAGGCGCACCTGCGCCCGCGCGCGCGGCTGGCCGCGCTGTACCGCCCCGAGTGGCTGCACGCGACGCTGACGCTGGCCGGGCGCTGCGCGTTCTCGCTCGCCGAGCTGCGCTACGAGTACCCGCGCGAGATCGTCCCCGACGGCCACACACCGACGAGCTGGCTGCACGCGCTGACCGAGCAGGGCGCGCGCCAGCGCTACCCGCAGGGCACCCCGCAGGCGGTGCGCCAGACCCTGGCGCACGAGCTGGCGCTGATCCAGCGTCTCGGCTACGAGCCGTACTTCCTCACCGTCGCCGACCTCGTGCACTGGGCGCGCGGCCAGGGCATCCTGTGCCAGGGGCGCGGCAGCGCGGCCAACTCGGCGGTGTGCTACTGCCTGGGCGTGACCGAGGTCGACCCCGCGCGCATGACGCTGCTGTTCGAGCGCTTCATCAGCGCCGAGCGCAACGAGCCGCCCGACATCGACATCGACTTCGAGCACCAGCGCCGCGAGGAGGTGATCCAGTACGTCTACCGCAAATACGGCCGCCACCGCGCCGCGCTGACCGCGGTCGTCGTCAGTTACCGGCCGCGCAGCGCGCTGCGCGACGTCGGCCGCGCGCTGGGCCTGGACCTCGACCGCATCGCCGCCGTCGGCCGCAGCCAGCAGTGGTTCGACGGCCGCCGCATCGACCCCGAGCGCCTGCGCGAGAACGGCTTCGACCCCGACGCCCCGCTGTGCCGGCTGTGGATGGAGCTGACCGCGGCGCTGATCGGCTTTCCGCGCCACCTCAGCCAGCACCCGGGCGGCTTCGTCATCGCGCGCGACCAGATCGCGCAGCTGGTGCCGGTGGAGAACGCCGCCATGGACGGGCGCAGCGTCATCCAGTGGGACAAGGACGACCTGGATGCGCTCGGCCTGCTGAAGGTCGACCTGCTGGCGCTGGGCATGCTCAGCGCGATCCGGCGCGCGCTGGCGCTGGTGGGCGACAAGCTCGGCCGCGTGCCGGCGGCCGCTGGCGGACCCGGCAGCGGGCCTGATGGCGGGCCGGGCGTGGGGCCGGATGGCCGGCCCGAGGGCGGGTCCGCTGCCGGATCCGGCGGCGCCGTGCGCGGCCTGGCGTTCACGATGCAGGACGTGCCGGCCGAGGACCCGGCCACCTACGCCATGCTGTGCCGCGGCGACAGCGTGGGCACCTTCCAGGTCGAGAGCCGGGCCCAGACCAGCATGCTGCCGCGGCTGCAGCCGCGCTGCTTCTACGACCTGGTGGTCGAGGTCGCGATCGTCCGCCCCGGCCCCATCCAGGGCGGCATGGTCCACCCCTACCTGCGCCGGCGCTGCGGCGAGGAGCCGGTGGACTACCCGAGCGACGAGGTCAGGCAGGCGCTGCAGCGCACCCTGGGCGTGCCCATCTTCCAGGAGCAGGTGATGCAGCTCGCCATCCTGGCCGCCGACTTCACGCCCGGCGAGGCCGACCAGCTGCGCCGCGCGATGGCGGCCTGGAAGCGCAAGGGCGGCCTCGGCCCCTTCCACGAACGGCTGGTCGGCCGCATGGTCGCCAAGGGCTACGCGCCGGAGTACGCCGAGCGCGTCTTCAAGCAGATCCAGGGCTTCGGCGAATACGGCTTCCCGGAAAGCCACGCCGCCAGCTTTGCGCTCCTGGTCTACGTCAGCGCCTGGCTCAAGTGCCACCACCCGGACGCCTTTCTCGCCGCCTTGCTGAACAGCCAGCCGATGGGCTTCTACGCCCCCGCCCAGCTCGTGCGCGACGCGCGCGCGCACGGCGTGCAGGTGCTGCCGGTGGACGTGCTGCACAGCGACTGGCCGAGCACGCTGCAGGGGCAGGGTGCGGTGCCGGGCGGGGAGCTGGGCGGGGAGCAGGAGGGCGGGCTACGCCCGGTGCGCCTGGGGCTGAGCCGGATCA
This sequence comes from Pseudomonadota bacterium, assembly GCA_963205525.1. The sequence continues at coordinate 6,870 of CAUJJP010000119.1, forward strand.
GTGGCCTGGCGCAGGCCGCGGCCGAGCGCATCGTCGCCGCGCGCGCCGCCGCGCCGCTGGCCGGCGTCGAGGACCTGGCGCGGCGCGCGCGGCTGGACGCGCGGGCGCTGCAGCTGCTGGCTGCGGCCGACGCCCTGCGCGGCCTGGCCGGGCATCGCCACGCCGCTGCCTGGGCGGTGGCCGGCGTCGACGCGCGCGCCACACCCCTGCTCGCCGCCACCCGCACCCACGAGGCGGCGGCCGCGCTCGCCGCCCCCGCCGTGGCCGAGGACACGCTGGCCGACTACCGCGCCACCGGGCTCACCCTGGGCGCGCACCCGCTGGCGCTGCTGCGTGCGCAGCTGGCGCCCTACAAGGTGCTGCCGGCGGCACTGCTCGCCGATTTTCCGGATCGCCGGCCGGCGCGCGCCAGCGGGATCGTCACCCATCGTCAGCGCCCGGAAACCGCGCGCGGCGTGGTCTTCGTGACGCTGGAGGACGAGACCGGCTGCGTCAACGTCATCGTCTGGCCCGACCTGGTGCAGCGCCAGCGCCAGGCGCTGCTGGGGGCACGCCTGCTCACCGTCTACGGCCAGTGGCAGGCGCAGGGCGAGGTGCGCCATCTGGTGGCGCGCCGCCTGGTCGACCACAGCGCGCTGCTGCAGGGGCTGGATGCGCGCAGCCGCAACTTCCGCTGATCGGCAAGGGCGCCCGCCGCCTGCCTGCACCCACTCGGGCAGACACCTGTGGCAGCTCAGGCAGCTCGCCCGTCGCTTGCGAGAGGGCGCCTTGCAGCGCTACTGTTCGGCTGTGCCGCGGCCCGCTCGCCGCGGCCCGCCGCCGATGACAGACCGCCGATGACAGACCGCCGATGACACACCGCCGCCTGCTGCCTTGTCTCCTGTGCTGCGCCGCGCTGCTCGCCGGCTGCGCTGGCGTACCGCTGCCGGCGCAGATGCCGGCCGAGCTGCTGGCCGAGGATGCCTTCACGCCGGTGGCGCTGGACACCCGCCCGGCCCAGGCCACCGCGCTGAGCCCGGCGATGCAGCGCTTCGTCGACAGCGAGGTGCGGCCGCTGGTGCACGTGCACGGGGCCAGCCAGGCGCTGGTGCAGGCCTTGCTGCGCATGCCGCGGCTCAAGCTCGAGTACGACGCCAGCTACACCCGCAGCGCGGCCCAGGCCTTCGAGGCCCGGGCCGGCAACTGCCTGTCGCTGACCCTGATGGCGGGCACGCTGGCGCAGGCGCTGGGCCTGCAGGTCGGCTACCAGCAGGTCTGGGCCGGCGACGCCTGGAGCCGCGACGGCGGCTTGCTGTCCTACAGCGGGCACGTCAACACCGTGATCGACCACGGGCCGGCGCCGGCTGCCGGCGCGCGCTGGCAGCAGCGCCTGATCATCGACTTCCTGCCCTCGGCCGACGTCGCCGCCTACCCGGCGAGCCCGATCGACGAGGCCACGGTGCTCGCCATGTTCCTGAACAACCGCGCCGTCGAGGCGCTGGCCGGCGGGCGCATCGACGAGGCCTACGCCTGGACGCGCAGCGCGCTGCGCAGCGCACCGCAGTGGGTGCCGGCCTGGAACACGCTGGCGCTGCTGCTGCACCAGCGCGGCCGCCCGGCGCAGGCGCTGCGCCTGCTGGAGCTGGCCGCCGCCGCAGAACCCGACAACACGCGCGTGCTCGCCAACCTGGTCGGCGCCCTGCAGGCCGCCGGCCGGCGCGCCGAGGCCGAGCCCTGGCAGGCGCGCTTGCAGCGCCTGGAGCCGGTGGCGCCCTTCGTCTGGTTCGACCGCGGGCGCGCGGCGATGGCGCAGGGCCAGTGGCAGGCGGCGGCCGACGCCTTTGCACGCGAACTCGCGCGCGACCCCGACCAGCACGAGCTGCAGCTGTGGGCGGCGCGTGCCGCCGCCGCACTCGGCGACAGCGCGGGTGCGACCCGCCATCTGCAGGCCGCGCGCAGCCTGGCACCGACGCCGCAGCTGCAAAGCCTGTACGCGGCCAAGCTCGCGCGGCTGCATCCGGCACCCGCGCACTGAGCCCGCCGCGCCGAGCCCGCCGCCCTGACGCCGACCGCCCGCCCTGCGGCAGGGCATGATGTCGGGCTGCGACAACCCTGCGGCAACGAGGACGGTGAGCGCATGCGCCTGCTGCTGGTCGAGGACGACACCATGATCGGCGAGAGCCTGCGCGAGGCGCTGCGCCGCCAGGGTATGGCGGTGGACTGGGTGCGCGACGGCCGTGCCGCCGACGCCACCCTGGCCAGCGAGCGCTTCGACGCCGTGCTGCTGGACCTCGGGCTGCCGCAGCGCGGCGGGCTGGAGGTGCTGGCGGCGCTGCGCGCGCGCGCCGACGCCACCCCGGTGCTGGTGCTGACCGCGCGCGACGCGCTGGCCGACAAGGTGCGCGGGCTGGACGCCGGCGCCGACGACTACCTGGTCAAGCCCTTCGAGCTCGACGAACTGCTGGCCCGGCTGCGCGCCCTGCTGCGCCGCAGCAGCGGACGCGCGCAGCCGGTGCTGACGGTGGCCGACCTGCGGCTGGACCCGGCGACCCACGAGGTCAGCCGCGGCGGCCAGCCGGTGCTGCTGTCGGCGCGCGAGTTCGCGCTCCTGCAGGCGCTGCTCGAGCGTCCGGGCGCGATCGTCTCGCGCGCCCAGCTCGAGGACCGCATCTACGGCTGGGGCGAGGAGATCGAGAGCAACGCCATCAGCGTCTACATGCACCAGCTGCGCAAGAAGCTCGGCGACGAGCTGCTGCACACCGTGCGCGGCCTGGGCTACTACGCCGGGCCGGCGAAGGACGGCGCGGCGCGCGGGGGCGCGGACTGATGCCGCAGCGCTCGCACTGCGCCGATCACGCCCTGCCGACGACGCCGCGCCGATGACCCCCGGCCACCTGCTGCGCTCGCTGCGCGGACGCCTGTTCGCCTTCCTGCTCGCGCTCGCGGCGGCCACCGCGCTCGCGGTGGGCGGCGCCACCTACTACAGCGTGCACGCCGAGGCCGACGCCCTGTTCGACTACCACCTGCGGCAGATGGCGCTGTCGCTGCGCGACCAGGGACAGATCGGCGACGAGGAGCGCGCGGCGCTGAGCAACCCCGAGTTCGACTATGTGGTCCAGGTCTGGTCGGTGCAGGGCGTGACGCTGTACACCAGCCGCCGCCCGGGCACGGCGCCGGCCCTGCCGCCGCGCGCCGTGCTCGGCTACAGCGAGCTGCGCCTGGGCGGCGAGGACTGGCGCGTGTTCGCCGCCGCCACCCCGGCGCGCGTGGTCCAGGTCGCGCAGCCGCTGGCGGTGCGGCGCCGGCTCGCCACCGCCGCGGCGCTGCGCAGCGTGCTGCCGGTGGCGGGGGCGGCGCCGGTGGTGGCGCTCGGCCTGTGGTGGATCATCGGCCTGTCGCTGGCGCCACTGCGCCGCGTCACCCAGGCTGCAGGTGCGCGCGGCGTCGACAGCCTGCAGGCCCTGCCCGGTGCCGACCTGCCGCAAGAGCTGCAGCCGCTGGTGACCGCCTTCAACGCCCTGCTGCAGCGGCTGGCGCAGGCCTTCGACGCCCAGCGCGCCTTCGTCGCCGATGCCGCACACGAGCTGCGCACCCCGCTCACCGCGATCAAGCTGCAGATCGGCCTCCTGCAAGGCACGCCGGCGGGGCCCGAGCTGGACGCCGCGGTGGCGCGGCTGCGCAGCGGGGTCGACCGCGCGGCCCACCTGGTCGAGCAGCTGCTGGCGCTGGCGCGCAGCGAGCCCGGCGCCGCACCGGCTCTGGCGGACGTGGACCTGGCCGAGATCGCGCGCCTGGCGCTGGCCGACGCGCAGCCGCTGGCGCAGCGCCAGGGCGCCGTCCTCAGCCTGGACGCACCCGCCACGCTGCCCATGCAGGGCGACGCGCAGGCCTTGCGCAGCGCCTTGCGCAACCTGCTGGACAACGCCATCCAGCACGGCGGCCGGCGGGTGACGCTGGCGCTCGGCGTGCAGGACGGACGCTGGTGGCTGCGCGTGGACGACGACGGCCCCGGCATCGCCCCGGCCGATCGCGCGCGCGTCACCGGCCGCTTCCAGCGCGGCGCCGCCGGCCTGCCGGGGCAGGGCGAAGGCAGCGGCCTCGGCCTGGCCATCGTGCAGGCGGTGGCGCAGCGCCACGGCGCCACCCTGGCGCTGAGCACCGCGCCGGGCGGCGGCCTGCGTGCCGAGCTGAGGACGACGTAAGCATCCCCGGCTTGGCCGGGGATGCTTACAGCGTGCTGCGCGGCGCCTGGCCGGCGGCAGCGCCAAGCAGGGCCTGCACGGTCTGCGGGTCGCTCACGGTGCGCAGGCGTTCGTACAAGTCCTGTGCCTGCGCGAAGCGTCGTCGCAGCAGGTTCAGCCACTGCTTGAGTCGGCCGGCGCGGTGGCGCGCCGCCACGCGTGCCGACACCGCCTGCCAGAAGCGGGGCAGTTCTGCCGCCACCGTCTCCCAGCCCGGGGCCAGCGCGCCGCGCAGCGCCAGCGCCAGGCCGGGGTCGGCCACCATGCCGCGGCCCAGCATGAGCGCCCGGCAGCCGCTTTCGGCCATGCAGCGCTGCGCGTCCTCCACGGTCCAGATCTCGCCGTTGGCGACCACCGGGATCGCCACCGCCTCGCGGATGCGCCCGATCTGCTCCCAGCGTGCCGGCGGTCGGTATCCGTCGAGCTTGGTGCGGCCGTGCACCACCAGTTCGCTCGCACCGGCGGCGGCGATCGCGCGGGCGTTGTCCAGCATGCGCGCGCTGTCGCGGTGCCCCAGGCGCATCTTGGCGCTCACCGCCAAGTGTGCCGGCACCGCCCGCCGCACCGCAGCCACGATCGCGTGCACCAGTTCCGGCTCGTCGAGCAGCACGGCGCCGCCGCGGTGGCGGTTCACCACCGGCGCCGGGCAGCCGAAGTTCAGGTCCACGCCGGCCGGTCCCAGCGTGGCCAGGCGTGCCGCGTTGTCGGCCAGGCAGGCCGGATCGGCGCCCAGCAGCTGGGCGCGCACCGGCACCCGGGCCGGCGTGCAGCCGCCCTGGTCGAGCTCCGGCACGATGCGCTTGAACACGCGCGCCGGCAGCAGCTGGTCGGTGACGCGGATGAACTCGGAGACGCACAGGTCGACGCCGCCGATGCGGGTCAGGGTGTCGCGCAGGGTGGCGTCGAGCAGGCCCTCCATCGGCGCCAGCAGCAGCCGCAGCGGGATCGGCGGGGCCAAAGACGGGACGCCAGGCGGGGCCCCAGGCGAGGCGCCAGGCAGGACGCCAGGCGGGGCGCAACACAGGGTGCCAGCGGCGGCCATGGGGGTGGACATGCGGGGATTGTCTGGCGCGCCGCTAGCATCGCGCCTTTCTCCTCCGATTCCAGCCAGCCATGACTGTTCAGCTTCGCAAGCCCGGCTCGCGCGCGGTGCCCATCCACCTCGTCGACCGCGCCGCCTTTGCCACCCACCTGCGCACCGCGCCCGCGGCCACCCAGCGCTGGCTGCAGGCCAACGGCTTCAACGGCGAACCCGAGCGCCAGCTCGTGGTCCCGGATGCCGAAGGCGGGGTGAAGGAAGTCTGGGCCGGGATCGCGGCACTCGATTCGCCCTGGGCGCTGGCGGCGCTGCCGACCGCCCTGCCGCCGGGCAACTACCGGCTCGCCGACGACGGGCTGGAGATCGCCGCCGATCTCGCGGCCCTGTCCTGGGAGCTCGGTGGCTACCGCTTCGACGCCTACAAGGCCGCGCCCCGGGCGTTGGCCATGCTGCAGCTGGCACCCAGCCTGGCGGCCGAGCGCGGACTGATGCTGGCCACCGCCATCGCCTCGGTGCGCGATCTGGTGAACACGCCGGCCGAGCACATGGGGCCGGCCGAGCTGGCCGAGGCGGTGCGCCTGGTGGCCAGGCAGCACGGCGCCAAGCTCAAGCTGGTGGTCGGCGACGCCTTGCTCAAGGCCGGTTTCCCGGCCATACACGCGGTGGGCCGCGCCGCCGACGCGGCGCGTGCGCCGCGCCTGATCGAGCTGAGCTGGGGCAACCCCAAGCATCCGCTGCTGTCGCTGGTGGGCAAGGGGGTCTGCTTCGACACCGGCGGACTGGACCTCAAGAGCGCCGAAGGCATGCGGCTCATGAAGAAGGACATGGGCGGGGCGGCGAACGCGCTCGGCCTGGCGCAGATGGTGATGACGCTCAAGCTGCCGGTGCGCCTGCAGCTGTTGATCCCGGCGGTGGAGAACGCGGTGGCGGGCAACGCCTACCGGCCGGGCGACGTGCTGCGCACGCGCAGCGGGCTGCACATCGAGATCGGCAACACCGATGCCGAGGGACGCGTCATCCTGTGCGATGCGCTGGCCTACGCCGCGGAGTCCAAGCCGGCGCTGCTGATCGACCTTGCCACCCTCACCGGCGCCGCGCGCACCGCCCTCGGCCCGGCCTTGCCGGCGCTGTTCTGCCGCGACACGGCGCTCGCCCGCGAGCTGGTCGACGCCGGCCTGGCGCTGCAGGACCCGCTGTGGCACATGCCGTTGTGGAACGACTACCACGCCGGCATCGAGAGCGGCGTCGCCGACATCGTCAACACCGGCCGCAACGCGATGGGCGGCGCGATCAGCGCCGCCTTGTTCCTCGCCGATTTCGTGCCCGCGCAACAGCCCTGGCTGCACATCGACCTGTTCGCCTGGAACGACCAGTCGCGCCCGGGCCGACCGCTGGGCGGCGAGGCACAGACCCTGCGTACCCTGCTCGCGCACCTGGAAGCGCGCTTCGGCTGAAGTCGGCCACTAACGGCCACTAACATGGCGGCTGTTTCGCTGCGGGAGCTTGTCGATGTCTGAACCCACCCTCCTCGTCGCCAGCCAGGGGCCGGTGCGTGTGATCACGCTGAACCGGCCGGCGGCGCTGAACAGCTTCACCGCCGAGATGCATGCGCTGCTGATGCCGGCGCTGGAGGACGCGGCGGCCGACACGCAGGTGCGCGCCGTCGTCATCACCGGCGCCGGGCGCGGCTTCTGCGCCGGGCAGGACCTCAACGACCCGGCGATGGCGGGCGCCGATGGTGCGCCGCCGGACGTCGGGGCGGTGATCGAGCGCAACTACCTGCCGCTGGCGCTGCGCCTGTACCGCATGCCGGTGCCGGTGATCGCGGCGGTGAACGGGGTGGCGGCGGGTGCCGGGGCCAATTTCGCGCTGCTGGCCGATTTCGTGCTTGCGGCGCGCAGCGCCAGCTTCATCCAGGCCTTCTCCAAGATCGGCCTCGTGCCCGACTGCGGCGGCACCTGGCTGCTGCCGCGCCTGCTCGGCCGCGCGCGCGCCCTGGGCCTGGCGATGACGGGCGACAAGCTCACGGCACAGCAGGCGCAGGACATCGGCCTGATCTGGCGCTGCGTGGACGACGGCGCGTTGATGGACGAGGCGATGGCACTCGCCAACCGGCTCGCGGCGCTGCCGGTGCACGCGATCGCGCGCACGCGCCAGGCGATCGACGCCGCGGGCGATATGCCGCTGCAGGACGCGCTGGCGCTGGAGGCCCAGGTGCAGCGCGAACTCGGGCGCAAGCACGATTTCGCCGAGGGCGTGGCCGCCTTCCTGGAAAAGCGCGCGCCGCGCTTCAGCGACCGCTGAAAGCGGCCGAGCCCGCCGGCTCGGTGGTCCCTGTGCACGGCCCCGAACCGGGGATCCGGCACGCTTGCACCGCCCACCTTGCCGAGGACCGCGCGGCTTGCGTGCACCTCGCGCGGGTCGCCCCGCTCGTGTCGGCTGCGCCGGGATCCGCGCATGGCGGTCGACCGCCCGATCCAGGCTCAGCCCGCGCGCAGGACCCGCCACAGGAAGCTGTATTCCAGGGCCGCCATGTCGGCACGCTGGGCGTTGTCGGCGGCGCCGCCGTGGCCGCCCTCGATGTTCTCGTAGTAGCTCGGCGCGTAGCCCAGCTCCATCATGCGGGCGGCCATCTTGCGCGCATGTCCGGGGTGGACGCGGTCGTCGCGGGTGCTGGTGATGAAGAGCACGGCCGGCATCTTCTGCCCCGGCCTGAGGTTCTGGTAGGGGCTGTAGGCCTTGATCGCCGCCCAGTCGGCGGCGTCCTCGGGGTTGCCGTACTCGGCCATCCAGGAGGCACCCGCAAGCAGCAGGTGGTAGCGCTTCATGTCCAGCAAGGGCACCTGGCAGACGACGGCGCCGAACAGTTCCGGGCGCTGCACCATCACCGCGCCGACGAGCAGCCCGCCGTTGCTGCCGCCCTCGATGCCCAGCCGCTGCGGCCGCGTGACGCGGGTCGTCACCAGGTCCTCGGCGACGGCGATGAAGTCGTCGTAGCTGCGCTGCTTGTCGCGCTTGACGGCGGCCTGGTGCCAGGCGGGGCCGAACTCGCCGCCGCCGCGGATGTTGGCGAGCACGAAGACGCCGCCGCGCGCCAGCCAGGCGCTGCCGACGGAACCCGAGTAGAAGGGCTGCATCGAGACCTCGAAGCCGCCGTAGCCGTAGAGCAGGGTCGGGTTGCCGCCGTCGGCCTTGGCGCCGCGCGGCCAGACCACGAAGTAGGGCACGCGGGTGCCGTCGCGGCTGCTGGCAAAGCGCTGCTCGACGCGCATGCCCTGGGCGTCGAAGTGGCGCGGGCGAGCCTTGAGCGTCTGCGGTGCGCTGCCGTCGCTGCTCGCCAGCAGCAGTGAATCGGGGGTCAGGAAGTCGGTGTAGCTGACGAGCATCTGCTCGGCCAGCGGGTCGGCGCGCAGCAGCGGGTCGTGCAGCGCCTGCACCTCCAGGGTGCCCGGGTGCGGCGCCTGCAGCGCGCGGCGCGTCCACGGGCCGGATGCGGGATTCGACACCGGCGGCGTGCACAGCTCGATGCGGCTGGCCACCTGGTCCAGCAGGGTCAGCACCAGGGTCGAGGCGGTCGTCGTGAAGCCGGCCAGCGAGGTGCTGGCGCTGGGTGTGAAGATCGCTTGCCAGCGCGCGTCGCCACCGCCGATGTAGGCCTGGGCGTCGCCGGCGAGCAGGCTGCCGCGCGGCCAGCGCTGGCCGCCGGCTTCCCAGTCGCTGCGCAGTTCCAGCAGCACATGGCCTTTCCAGAAGCTCAGGCTGGCGTCCTCGGGCTTGGCCAGCGGCAGCCAGCGCTCGCCCTGCAGCAGGAACTGCGCGCTGCGGTAGAAGTCGATGCTGCGCGTGAGCACGGTGCGCGGCCAGCCGGGTTCGCGGTCGACGCTGACCCAGACCCCGACGTCGGCCGCCTCGCCCTCGAACACGGTCTGTGCGCTGGCCAGCGGCTGGCCGCGTCGCCAGCGCTTGAGCACACGCGGATAGCCGGCGTCGGTGAGGCTGCCGGGGCCGAAGTCGGTGCCGACGTAGATCGTGTCCGCGTCCAGCCATTCGACGCTGCTCTTGGCCGGCGGCAGCTGAAAGCCGTCGGCCACGAAGCGCCGCTCCTGGAGGTCGAACTCGCGCAGCACATGGGCGTCCGAGCCGCCGTCGGAGAGCTCGATCAGCGCCCGCCGGTAGTCGGGCCCGAGCACGCTGGCGCCGGACCAGACCCAGCTGCGGCCTTCGCTGCGGCCCAGCGCGTCGAGGTCGAGCAGGGTCTGCCAGGCCGGCTCGGGGCGCCGGAACTCGTCCAGCGTGGTGCGCCGCCACAGGCCGCGCGGCTGGCCCTCGTCCTGCCAGAGGTTGTAGAGCCAGTCGCCGCGCCGGCTGACGGCCGGGATCTTCTCCTTCGAGTCCAGGATGGCGCGGATGCCGTCGCGCGTGGCGGCAAAGCCGGGCTCGGCCTCCAGCACCCGGCGCGTGGCGGTGTTGCGCTCGCGCACCCAGGCCAGGGCACGGTCGCCGTCCACGTCTTCGAGCCAGAGGTAGGGGTCGGGGGTGTCGGTCATGGCGAGCGATGGCAGGCTGGGAAGGGCAAGGCTGCAGGCGACGCTGCCGCCGCCGATGAGGAGCTGGCGGCGCCGGGTCATGGGGCGGGGTGCAGTCGCTGCGGGTGGATCTCGACCATCTGCTCGCCGCCCACGACCAGGATCTGGCCTTCCTGGACGTTGACCTGCAGCGACATTGAACGCTGCGCCAGCGCCGCCAGCGCCTGCGTCTGCGCGGCCGGCAGCTGCCAGACCTGCAGCCGCTGCTGGCGCGCCATGCGCCCGGCCAGGCCCTGCCACCAGATCGGGGTGGAGGCGGCGTAGGCGTAGACGCTGACCTGGCCGGCGCGGCCGCAGGCGCGCTGCAGGCGGCGCTCGTCGGGCTGGCCGACCTCGATCCAGTGGCGCAGCGAGCCGTCCAGCGCGTGGCGCCAGAGGTCGGGGTCGTCGGCATCGGACAGCCCGCGCGCAAAGGCGAGCGCACCGTCGCTGTCGTCGGCCGGCACGCACAGCGCGAAGGCCAGTAGGCGCACCATCAGCCGCTCCTCGGTCTCCGAGGGGTGCAGGGCCAGCGTCAGGCCGTGGTCGGCGTACAGGCCGCGGTCGATGTCGGCGATCGACAGCGTGACCTTGTAGATGGTGGATTTGAGGGCCACGAGAGGGTAGGTGGGTAGCGGCGGGCGGGCTGCACTGTGCCACAGCGGCGCCGCAGGGCGATCCGAGGCGATGGCATCATCGCGGGCTGGTCCGGCCATCCGCCGGCCGCCCATGCCATCGCGGCCCACCCGGCCGCCCACTCCTGGAACCGACGAGGACTGCGTCATGAACCTGCGCCCCTTCTGCCGACCCCGCAGCCTGGCATCACGCCGCACGCGTGTGGCAGGCCTGGCCGCCACGGCGGCCTTGACCGCCGCGGCAGCCCTCACCGCGCTGCCGGCGCAGGCGCAGAAGTCGCTCGGGGGTGGCAGCGGCAGCGGCCCGGTGATGACGCGCGACGAGCTGCGCGCCTGCCTGAAGCAGCAGGAGCAGCTGAAGACGCAGGTCGCACAGTTCGAGAAGGACAAGACCGACCTGGAACGCGAGAAGGGCGAGATCCAGTCCGGGCAGCAGGCGGTCGAGGGTGAGCGCGGTGGCGTGCAGGCCAGCGCGGAGAAGATCAACGATGTCAATGCGCGCACCGAGGCCTTGTCCAAGCGCATCCAGGAATGGAACGTGGCGTGGGATGAGTTCGAGAAGGCCGGCCGCAGCGGGCCGACCGCCGAGCGCACGCGCCGCAAGCTGATGAACGACAAGCGCGAGATGGAGCAGCAGGAGAAGGCGCTCACCGACGAGCGCGCGGCGCTCGGCGGCACCGGCAGCGGGGCCGCGGCGGTGAACGCCAAGGTGGATGCGCTCAACCAGCGCGCGGCGGCCTGGAACGAGCGCAACAAGGCCCTGGCCAAGCGCAGCGAGGACCTGGCGCAGGAGCGCGACCTCTGGGCCTCGGAGTGCGGCAACCGGCGCTACCGCGAGGACGACGAGGCCGCCATCCGCAAGGGCCAGTGAGGCGCGCATGAACCAGACCCAGCCCCTGACCACAGCCGATGCGAACCCCCTGCTGCAAGCCTGGAGCGCGCCCTTCGGCCTGCCGGACTTCGCGGCCATCCGGCCGGAGCACTTCGAGCCCGCCCTGCGCAGCGCGATGGCGGCGCAGCGCGCGGAGCTGGCCGCCATCGTCGCCGATCCGGCGCCGGCCGATTTCGACAACACCCTGGTCGCCTTCGACCGCAGCGGCCGGCAGCTCGCGCGCATCGCCGCCGTGTTCTACAACCTGACCGCCTCGCACACCAACGAGGCGCTGCAGGCGGTGCAGCGCGAGATGGCCGCACCGCTGGCGGCGCATGCGAACGCGGTGCACCTGGATGCCGGCTTGTTCGCACGCATCTGCGCCGTTCACGAGCAGCGCGCCGCGCTCGGCCTGGACGCCCAGGCGCTGCGGCTGCTGGAGCGCGTGCAGCTGGACTTCGTGCGCGCCGGCGCGCGGCTGCAGGGCGCGGCGCGCGTGCGCTGCGCGCAGCTGCAGGAGCAGCTCGCCACCCTGACCACACAGTTCGCACAGAACGTGCTGCACGACGAGTCGAGCTGGCAGCTGGTACTGGCCGACGACGCCGCCATGGACGGGCTGCCCGGCTTCGTGCGCGCCGCCGCACGCCAGGCGGCGGCGGAGCGGGGCCTCGGCGGCCAGGCGGTGATCACGCTGTCGCGCTCGCTGATCGTTCCCTTCCTGACCTTCTCGCGGCGGCGCGACCTGCGCGAGCAGGCCTGGCGTGCCTGGACCGGCCGCGGCGAGCACGCGGGCGCGCACGACAACCGCGAGCTGGTGCGCGACATCCTGCGCCTGCGCGGCGAGCTGGCGCGCCTGCACGGCCACGCCAGCTATGCCGACCATGCGCTGGCCGACACCATGGCCGGCAGCCGCGGCGCGGTGCAGCAGCTGCTGGACGAGGTCTGGCCGCGTGCGCTGCAGGCGGTCGAGCGCGAACGCGCGGCGCTGCGCGAGGCGATGGACGCCGCCGCAGTGCCAGCCGCGCAGGCGATCGAGCCCTGGGACTGGCGCTACTGGGCGGAGAAGGTGCGCCAGTCCAAGTACGCGATCGACGACGCCGAGGTCAAGCCCTATTTCCCGTTGCCGGCGATGGTGCAGGCCGCGTTCGACTGCGCGCAGCGCCTGTTCGGGCTGCGTTTCGTCGAACGGCCCGATCTGCCGGTCTACCACCCCGACGTCAAGGCCTACGAGGTGCGTGCCGCCGACGATGCGCTGGTCGGCGTCTTCCTGCAGGACAACTACGCGCGCCCGAGCAAGCGCAGCGGCGCCTGGATGAGCAACCTGCGCTGGCAGCACCGCAACGCGCCGGCGCCGCAGGACGCCGATGCCAGCGGCACGCGCGCGCTGCCGGTGATCCTGAACAACAACAACTTCGCCAAGGGCGCGCCCGGCGAGCCGGCGTTGCTGTCGGTGGACGACGCGCGCACCCTGTTCCACGAGTTCGGCCACGGCCTGCACGGGCTGCTGTCGGACGTGCGCTACGAGCGCCTGTCCGGCACCCAGGTGCTGCGCGACTTCGTCGAGCTGCCGTCGCAGATCTTCGAGCACTGGATCACCGAGCCCGAGGTGCTCAAGCGCCATGCCCGCCACTGGCAGACCGGCGAGCCCATTCCCGACGCCCTGATCCAGCGCCTGCAGGCGGCGCGCCGCTTCAACCAGGGCTACGAGACGGTGCGCTACACCGGCAGCGCGATCGTCGACATGGCGCTGCACGCGCGCACCGAGGCCGAGCCGCCGGCCGACCTGTGCGCCTGGGAGGCCGAACTCCTGGCCAGCCTGGGACACCCGGCGCCGGTGGGCATCAACCACCGGCTGGTGCATTTCCAGCACCTGTTCGCGGGCTCGTCCTACGCCGCCGGCTACTACGTCTACCTGTGGGCCGAGGTGCTGGACGCCGACGGCTACGACGCCTTCACCGAGGCCGGCAGCCCGTTCGCGCCGCAGGTGGCGGCCGATCTGCGGCGCCACATCTACGCCAGCGGCAACAGCGTCGAGCCCGGAGCGGCGTTCGCCGCCTTCCGCGGCCGTGCCGCGTCGGTGACGCCGCTGCTGCGCAAGCGCGGCCTGCTGGAAGAAGAGGCACCCTGAGGGCGTGCGCGCCGCTGCTGCGCCACAATCGCCCTGCCATGGAGAGCTTTGACATCAGCCAGTTCAGCCCAGAGGAGCGTGCGCGGCTGGAGATCACCCTGGCCAGCGCGCTGGAGCTGGCGCGGCTCGGGCTGGGCACCCTGATCGACATCCGCCAGGGCTTCGAGATCCAGATGAAGGGCGCGATCCCGGACACCGTCCACATCCCGCTGTTCGAGGTCAAGAAGCTGCTCGGCGACAAGCTCAGCGAGAACGAGCAGGAGGCGCTGGACACCGGCAAGCCCAGCGACATCGACATCAAGGGCCTGCTGACCACGATCAACCGCCTGCACCACGCGCACGAGCACCTGCTGCTGCTGACCTGCAACAGCGGCCGGCGCAGCCTGTACGCGGCCCAGCTGCTGCGCTCGCTGGGCTACCCCAAGGCCTTGTCGGTGGCCGGCGGCTTCCAGGCCTGGAAGAAGCTGCAGCAGGCGACGCCCTAGCGTTTCCCGCGTCGGCGCCGATCGGCGGGCCTGCGCAAGCCCGTGGATCCCGGGGCGTGGGCGTGCAGCGCCGGTGCATCCATCGACCGTCCTGGTGCGTATGACGGAGTCTGCACGACACGCATTCGGGAGGCACCGATGTCCGCTGTCCTCGATCTTCCGACCGCGCCGCCGCGGCCCGTGGCAGCCGGTCGCTGGCGCGGCTTTCTCGGTGGCGCGCGCGAGCTCGACGACACGCCGCTAGAGGTGCGGGGCGAGCTGCCGCCCTGGCTGCGCGGCAGCCTGCTGCTCAACGGCCCCGCCCTGTGGGACTTGCCGCAAGGCAGCCTGGCGCACTGGTTCGACGGCTATGCCATGCTGCATCGGCTGGTGTTCGAGGGTGGCGTCACCTACCGCAGTCGCTTTGTCTGCAGCCATACGCTGCGGGACAGTCTGGCTGCCGGCAGGCCGATCAGCGGTGAGTTCGGCAGCCCGAACCCGGCCGGCCTGCTGCAGCGCCTGCGCGGCACGCCGCCGACCGACAACCCGGCGGTCGTGCTCTCGCGCCATGGCGGGCGCTGGCTGGCGGTGTCGGAGACACCCTATCTGACCTATTTCGATCCGCGCTCGCTGGCCACCCTGGAGAGGCTGGATCTGCGGCAGTTGCTGTCCATCCACCTGATGGCCGCGCACGGATTCACTCTTGCCGACGGCAGCTATCTGAACGTCGGCATCGAGTTCGGCCGCCGCAGCCACTACCGCTTGTTCCGCCTGCCGCCGGGATCGGCCCAGCCACAGGTGCTGTGCGAGTTCGCAACCACCAGCCCGGGCTATCTGCACGCCTTCGCGCTGGCGCCCGGATACGCGATCGTCTGGGAGGGCAGCTTGCGCGTGCAGCCCCTGTCGCTGCGCTTCGGCAGCGCGTCCTACAAGGACAGCTTCCACTGGGACGACCGTGGCGGCACGCGGCTGCACGCCCTGCCGCTGGCCGGCGGCGCCGCCCGCAGCTGGCGCATCCCGCCGATGATGGCCTTCCATGCCACCCAGGCCTGGGCCGAAGGCGATGATCTGCTCGTCGAGCTGGCGGCTTACGACAGCGGCGCGATCTTCGACGACCTGACGCTGGCCAGGCGGCGCGCCGGTGCGC